>NZ_JBSYXP010000028.1:0-15953 GCF_054172105.1 Methylolobus aquaticus | reverse complement strand
ACGACACCGTGTTCGCGATCACCCACGGCGACGACGCCGTCTCGCCGATCGCCTCCGCCAGGGTGGCCGCATCGCCGGCCAATGACAGTGCAGCGAATACCTGACCGATCAGCGGGACCGCTTCGATGGCCTTGTCGGCCAGCTCATCGCCGATGAGGGCGGCGGCGACCTCTCCCCAAAGCGGGCCGTTGGGGAAGGGAGCCAGTATGAGCTTGGGTATGACGGTCGCGATAGGGAGGAGCAGGTTCCAAATATTGTTGGCCGAACCGCCGTTGTTCGACACGTCCACGTAGGTCGCGCCTCCGGCCGCAACGACCGTCGCGAAAGACTCAGCGGCGTTCAACGAGCTCGCCGTCGTGACCAGCGAAACGAAATCCTGCCAGACCAGGTTGCTCTCATTCTCGATGTCGTCGCGGACCGCCTTCCAGGCGACGGTGACGTCGAGGTCGACGATCAACGCAAAACTGGTCAGGGCCAGCGTAAACAGACCGGTCGTCAGCGACGCGAACAGCACCTCGTCCTGTGGCGCGATATGGTCGGGATAGGCATCGGCCGGGAAATACTGCCGCCAGCCGCCGTCGATGCCGCCATTGCCCAAGCCGCAGAACAACAGCCGTGCTTGCGTTGCCTCGGGTGGGAAGTCGAGCGTCACGTTGATGGTGTTGCTGTCCCAGATCGGGACACCCAGCAAGGTGAAGATCTGCGGCAGCAGACCCAGCGACTTGGCGTACTTGGTGTCCGGCCAGGTCGGATTGTCGTTCAGCGACAGGTTGGTTCCGTCCGCCTTCAGATACTGCACGTACACCCAGACCCAGCGCACGTAGTTGTTGTACAGCGTCAGCGGTACCTGGCCCCCCGCATACTCGCCGTTCTTCGCGGTGTACGTGCCGAAGAGCAGCCCGGTGTTCTGGACCTGCGCCTGCACCGCGGCACCGACCCCGGTTGGCGGCGTGTAGGGGGTTGACGTCGGCACAATGCCCTCGGGCTGATGCCAGGTGCTGGTGTTGCCCGGCGTCTCGTCCAGCGGCTGGCTCAAGACCGTGCCGAGATTCCCGGTGTCCCGCACGCCCTGGGCACCCGCGATGATCGCCGCCTGCGCCGTCGACTGGAAGGTCGGATCGTTGCTGAGATGAAGTGTTGTCAAGGGCGTTACCTTGTCACCCACCTTGAACGTGCTTTGTTTGCCGTCGGGGTCAAACACCGGATCCAGCGTCGCGTAGTCCTGCCCCGACTGTTGCATCTGCGCGATCTGCGTCCCGAGTGTCGTCACCTCCGGCGTGCTCGACAGCAACGAACCCGTCACCGCCGCGGTCGGCCCGTCGATGGTTGCCACGTTCGGATGGCAATAGCTCAGGGCGACCGCTGCCCCGTAGGAGTCCACGATCTGGTTCAGGTCCACCACCTCTTGCGCCGAAATCAGGCGCGAGGTCCGGATCCCCAATGCGCGCAACCGCTCCACGGACCCCGACACCGAGCCGAAGTGACCGTCCAGGGCATACGCCGCCTGCGCCAGCGCCCGCACCGCCGGCCGCGGGGCATGAAACCCTTGCGCCGCCACCACCGACTGCGCCCCGCGCCGCCCATGCACCGACAACAAAACCGCGCGCCGCGGCGGCACCACCACCTTGGCGTAATGCGTCAAGCGCTGACGATCCAGCCGCTTCCACACACCGCCCCACGCCGCCAGCGCGCGCCGGGTGCCCCGCGTGTGCGGCGTCAAAGCTACCTTGACCCCGTTCACCACCACATGAAGGTCTTCCAGTGACGCCGCCGACCCCAGCGCGAAATGAAAGCGCCGCAGCACCCCGCCGCGCGCTTGCGTCGCCGACGACTCGACGTCTTCGCCCTCCTCCGGACGTTCTTCCGCCCACGCCGGCACACTGCGCAACACCACGGCCGCCGTCGCCGCATTTACGCCCAGTTTCAGCAGCCAGCGACGACCCACCGGCGTTCGCAGCAGCGCTTCCAGGGTCTGGCTCACCTCATCGTGCCGCTCTTCCGATCCCATACCGACTCTCCCACCACATCTTTGAACTTGCGAGGCATGTAAATCGCACGTCATCGATCAGACGATCGGCGGAAGACTCGGTCGATCGGCCATTCAGCGATATACGTAGGGGTTCCCCCTAGGGCGGTGAGATTGCTTCCATCGCACCCTGACTGTCAATGACCACGACCAGACCGTGAGCGAATGCCGCGTTTCCGGCTTTAACCATGGGAATACAAGGGTTTAAGCCTCGAACGATCGAGGTTCGGCAAAGCCGCGCGAAGCAGCGGCCGGACTTTCAGGTCCGGCCGGCAGGAGGCTATGAGGTCCCTTTCTCGGGTTCGGCGTGCTTGAGGGCGATTGTCGGCTCGGTCCTTGCGCCCCGCGTCCACACCCACGTCAGCAGCCGTTTGAGATCGTCGAGATAGGTAAAGGCTGCGGGGATCACCAACAGGCTCAGCAGAGTCGACGTGACCAATCCGCCGATCACCGCGGTGGCCATGGGGCTCCGGAACGAGGGGTCGGCCGCGCCGGTGCCCAAGGCAATGGGCAGCATGCCGGCGCCCATGGCGATGGTGGTCATGATCACGGGGCGGGCGCGCTTGTGGCAGGCATCCAGCAGGGCCTCCGGGCGGCTCAGGCCATGTTCGCGGCGCGCCACGATCGCATACTCGACCAGTAGAATCGAGTTCTTGACGGCGATGCCCATCAGCATCACCAAACCGATCAGCGAGGGCATGGAGAAGGCCTTGCCGGCGACCAGCAGCGCCACGAAGCCGCCACCGAACGACAGCGGCAGAGCAACCAGGATCGTGATGGGCTGAATGAAGTCCTTGAACAGCAGCACCAGCACGATATAGATGCACAGCACACCGGTGAGCATGGCCAGGCCAAAGCTGCCGAACAGTTCGGCCATCATTTCGGCGTCGCCGATGTTCACCTGCTTCACGCCGGGCGGCAGGGCCAGCATGCTGGGCAGTTTTTCCACCGCCGCGGTGACTTCGCCCAGCGGCGTGCCGGACAGTTCGATCTCGAAGTTGATGTTGCGGGAACGGTCGTAGCGGTCGATCACGGCGGGTCCGCTGGACAACTCCAACCGGGCCACCTGGCCCACCATGACCGGACCGACGCCGGGCTTGCTTGACGGCACGGCCAGGCGCTCGAGCAAGGCCAGGTCCTTGCGCGCATCGGCCGTGAGTCTGACGACCACCGGCACCTGTCTCTGGGCGAGACTGAGCTTGGGCAGCGACCAGTCGTAATCGCCTACCGTCGCGATGCGCAGGGTTTCGGCGATCGCTGTGGACGTCACGCCCAGGTCCGCCGCCCGCGCGAAATCGGGTCGGACGGCGATCTCAGGTCGGACCAGCGCCGCGCTGGACGCAATGCTGCCGAGGCCGGGAATCGTCCGCAAATCCTTCTCGACCGCCCGGGCGGCGGTGGCCAACGCGGCCGGATCGTCACCGCTCAACACCAGCACGTATTTCTCGCCTGAACCGCCGAGTCCCACCTTGGTCCGGACGCCGGGGAGGTTTTGCAGCGCCTGTCGGATGTCGTGCTCGATGACCTGCTTCTTGACCGGCCGTTCGTCGCGCCGGGCCAGCGTCAGGGTCAGCGTGGCCTTGCGCACCTCGCCCCCCGACTGCGTCGCCATCGGATCGCTGCCGGCGCTGCCGGCGCCGATGGTCGTGTAGACACTCTGGACATACGGGATATCTGCCACCAGCGCACGGGCCTTTTCGGCAGATTCACGCGTCTGGGCCAGGGTCGCGCCGGGCGGCAGTTCCACGAAGATCTGGGTCTGCGGATTGTCGTCGGGCGGAATGAAGCCGGTCGGCAGCAAGGGAATCAGCATCAGCGAGCCGATGAAAAAGCCCAGCGCGCCGATCAAGGTCAGCAATCGATGGCGGAGACTCCAGGCTGCCACGCGCAGATAAGTTCGCATCAGCCAGCCGTCCGTGCTGTCCTTGTGACCGGTGTCCTTCAGCAGGTAGGCGCACATCATCGGCGTCAGCATGCGCGCGACGACCAGCGACGCGAATACGGCCAGCGCGGCCGTCCAGCCGAACTGCTTGAAGAAACGGCCCACGACACCGCTCATGAAGGCCGTCGGCAGGAACACCGCGATCAGCGCGAACGTCGTCGCGACGACCGCCAGCCCGATTTCGTCGGCGGCTTCCATTGCGGCCTGATAGGGCGTCTTGCCCATGCGCAGATGGCGGACGATGTTTTCGACCTCGACGATCGCATCGTCAACGAGAATGCCGATGACCAGGGACAAGGCCAGCAGCGACACCACGTTAAGCGAGAAGCCGAACAAGTACATGCCGATGAAGGTCGGAATCGCCGACAGCGGCAGTGCGACGGCGGAGATCAGCGTCGCCCGCCAGTCGCGCAGAAACAGCCAGACCACCAGGACCGCCAGCAAGGCGCCCTCGTACAGCAGCGTCATCGAGCCCTGGAATTCCTCCTCGACCGGCGTCACGAAGTTGAAGGCCTCGGTAAACTCCAGGTCGGGATTCGCGGCACGCAGTTCCTCGAGCACACTTTTGACGCCCGCGCCGACCTCCACTTCGCTCGCGCCGCGGCTGCGCGTGACTTCGAAGCCGACCACCGGCGTGCCATTGAGCAGGGCCAGCGCGCGGGGTTCGGCCACCGTGTCGGTGATCGTCGCGAGGCGGTCCAGCCGAATGCGCCGCCCGTCGGACAGCGCAATCTCCATGTTCCGCAATTCTTCCGCGGACGCGACGTTGCCCAGCGTGCGCACCGGCTGTTCGCCGCTGCCGAGGTCGGTGCGACCGCCGGCGCTTTCCCGCTGCACCTGCCGCAACTGCCGGGAGATGTCGGCGGCGGTCGCGCCCAGGGCTTGCAGCTTGATGGGATCGAGGGCAACGGCGATCTCGCGGCTGACGCCGCCGACCCGGTTGACCGCGCCGACACCGCGCACGGCCAGCAGACGCTTCGTCACGGTATCGTCCACGAACCAGGACAGCGCTTCCTCGTCGCGGCGGGCGGAGGCGACCGTGAAAGCCTGGATCGGCGACTGCGCCAGATCGAGCTTGGTGACGATGGGGTCGCGGAGGTCGCCGGGCAGGTCGGCCCGCACCTTGGAGACGGCCGAGCGCGTGTCGTCCAGCGCTTCTTCCAGGGGCTTTTCCAGGCGGAACTCGATCGTGATCGTGACGCTGCCGTCCTGCACCTTGGTCGTCATGTGCTTGAGACCCTGCAGCGTCGAGACGGCGTTCTCCAACTTGCGGGCCACTTCGGTCTCGAGCTGCGGCGGCGAAGCGCCGGGCAGACTGGCACTGACCGTGACCGTGGGGAAGTCCAGGTCCGGAAAGTTCTGCACCTTCATGGCCATGAAGCTCGCCAGACCACCGAAGGTCAGCAGCACGAACAGCATGACCGCCGGGATCGGGTTGCGGATGGAGGCGGAGGAGACGTTCATGCCGCCCCCCCACTCCGTCCATGACTACGGCATGAACCAACGGCCGCGTGCGGCTTCATGGCACCACCTTGACGATGTCGCCATCGGCCAGGAAGGACACGCCGCTCGCAACCACCCGGTCCGCCGGGGCGAGCCCCGACAGGATTTCGATGCGGTCGCCCGCGCGCCGTCCGGGCTGCACCTTCACCTGTCGGACCCGGGCCTGACCGCCGCTTTCGTCATGCACGGAAAAGACGTAGCTGAAGCCCTCGCGCAGAGAAAGGGCCGTCTGCGGCACGGTCAGGGCCGGCTGGGCGCCCAGCTGAAATTCGCCGTGAGCGAACATCCCGGGCCGCAGGCCGGCGCGGCCGGCATCCGGCAGATCGACATAGACCAGTCCGTTGCGGCTCTGATCGTCCAGTACCGGCCCCACCATCCGCACTTTGCCGGTCACTTTCGCGGCGCCGGGAACCTCCACGGTCGCAGCGACCCCGGGCTTAAGCCGCATCAACTCGACACCCGTCAGCTCGGCCCGCCATTCCAGCCGGTTCTGGCGAATCAGGCGAAACAGTTCCTGCCCCTCCGCGGCCACGGCACCCAGCGTCGCAGTGCGACTGGAAATCACGCCGTCGTCACTGGCGAGGACCTTTACATGCCGCAGCCGGAGCAACTGCTGATCGAGTTGGGCTTTCGCGGAGCGCATCCGCGCTTCCGCGGTCTTGGCGGCGGTCCGGTACTGACCGGCCTGCAGGGCGCTCAGGGCCCCGGAGTCCGTGACCTGATCGACCCGCTCGGCGTTAAGCTTTGCCTCGGCGAGATTGGCCTCCGCTTCGGCCAGTGCAGCCCGCGACTGGGTCACGTCGGCCACGACCTTCTCGTCATCAAAGATGGCCAGCACCTGCCCCTTTTTTACCGAATCTCCCACCTGCGCATTGATCGCCGCGAGCCTCAGCCCACCGACCTCGGCGCCGATAATGGCCTCCTGCCAGGCGGCAATGGAACCGTTGGCCGCGAGATTCAGGGCCAGATCGCTGGACTCGGGACGAACAATCGAGACGCTGAGGGCCGGGCGAGCTTCGCTGACTGCGGCCGGCGCCGCCGCGGGGTTGCCGCGACCAACGGTAACGCCGAGCGCCAGCAGCAGGACGGCGAGCAAGACTATCAGGACGATCGACTGTCGTTTCATGGGTTTACTGTAAACAGATCGCGGAACGCAGAATCTTTGACACCGGTCGGCAAACGACCCTCGTCAGCGGGTTTGGACTCGCTGCCGTCATCCCAGCTCCCGCCGGCCGCGCGGTAAAGGGCTATCCAGGCCGACGACGACTCCTGCCGGAGTTCGGCCACGCTGCGCTCGGCCACCAACGCCTGACGGCGCGAAGCCTCGGCATCGATCAAGCTGCCGAAGCCAGCCTGGTACAACTCGCGCATCGCCCGGAAGTTCGCACGGTAACCATCGGCTGCCGCGGTGGCTTTGGGCAAACGGTCCTCGGCATTCTTCAGACGCACCAGTGCCTCTTCGACTTCCTTGGCCGCGGTTCGCACGATCGCGCGGAACCGCGAAGCCGCGGCCTCGTAGCGCGCCCGTGCCGCTTCCACGTCGGCGGCCCGTTTGCCGGCATCGAAAAGCGGCAGGTTCAGTGTCGGACCGACCGCCCAGGTGTTGGCCAGAAACAGATCCGCGGCACTCAGGCTCTGGATCTGCGGGGTGATGTTCCCCGACAGGCTGAGCCGCGGATAGCGCTTGGCCTCTTCGATGCCGATGGTGGCGCTGGCCTCGGCCACTTCCCGTTCGGCGGCGGCCACGTCGGGGCGCTGCATCAGCACCTTGGCCGGGAGACCACTGAGATGAAACGGCGGGGGCTCCGGCAGCTTTGCCACGCGCTCCGGGTTGCCGGTCAGCCGGTGACGGACCTCGACTTCGCTAAGCGCGGTCAGCGCGACCAGACCCTTGACGGCTCGGTCGCACAAGCCCTTTTGGCGCATGACGATCTCCTGGCCGTCCGCGGCGCTGGCATCGGCCAGGGCGACGTCCGCGGGCGCCCGGAACCCGGCCTTCCCGACGATGTCCGTCAGGCGCGCCGTCTCGGTTCGCGACGCGGCATCCGCCTCGGCGATTTGCACGAGCACCTCGCACTGCCGGTAATTCAGGTAGGCATTGGCAACCTCGACGGCCACCGCCACGCGGGCGTCATGCCACGCGGCATGCCGTGCGTCGAGCTGACGCTGCGCCGCTTCCCGCTGCCGCGCGACACTGCCGAACAAGTCCACCTCCCAGTTCGACTGCAGCCCGAATTGGTAACGCGTCCACTGGAACGGCGGACCGCCGAAGGTTACCTCGGCAAAGTTGGCGTCCGCCTGCCCGTCGAGGCTGGGCAGGCCCGCTCCGATCGCACCGACCATACCGGCCCGGGCCTGTTCGATCCGGGAACGGGCGTCGGCCACCGAGGCACTCTCCCGTTGCGCAGCGGTCAGGAAGCGGGTCAGCACCGGATCATTGAAACGATCCCACCAGCGCTTCAACTCCGCCGGATTGCCGCGATGCGCGATGGGGACGTCGGGTTGTGCCGCTTGCCAACGCTTGACGGAGGTCGCCGCGGCGGGCTGGTAAGCCGGGCCCACGGTCGCAATCAGGCCGCCGCCACATCCCGATAGCAGCGACAGCAGGACCGTCAGGCACCTGCGGGCCATATCACTGTGCGCCACGATCCCCCTGCCCTGCGCGGCGCCGCGCCTCGCCTTCGATCATGGACCACGCATAATCCGCCAGGCGTTCGCCCAGCACATCGACGTCCTGCGCGGAACCGAGCATCTCAGGGGCCACATTCGACACCACGTCCAGCCCGACGTAGAAGTGCACGGCCATGCCGATGATGGAGAACGCCAGCCGATGGACGTCGATGTCGACACCGGGCAGTCCCAGATACCGGGTCAACATCGCGACGAGCGCATCGTGCTGCGGCTTGATCTCGGCATCGATCGCTTCCTGCCACGCTCCGGTCGGCTCGATCATCTCGCGGAAATGGAGCTTCATCACGAGCCGGGTTTCCTCACCCCGCTTCAGCGGTTCCAGGAAATCGCGGAACAGCAGCTTCAGCGCTTCCGGCATCGCCAGTTCCGCGTAAGCTCCGAGATTTGCCCCGCAGGGCGTGTCGCCCATCGGCTCGGTGAACGCGGCCCGGTACAGGCCCGCCTTGTCGCCGAAGTAGTAGCGGATGGCCGAGATGTTGGCGCCGGCCAGCTCGCAGATCTCGCGGGTCGTCGCCCCTTCGTAGCCCTTTTCGGCGAACAGCCGCAGGGCGGCCATCACCAGTCGGCTGCGCGCATCCTGGCCATCCATGACGTCATCGGTATCTTTCAAGAGCTGACCTCGCAGCGTTTTGGCATCGTCAAAACCAGTCAATCAAACGATTGAATGCGATTGTCTTAATCAATCGATTGATTGTCAAGCGCGGCGAATGACATCGCGCCGATCGGCGACTTGCAGAGGCGCAACGGGTCTTCGGGCAGGAAGAACGAACGGCTGGACAGCACCAGTGGTCCGCTGGCGCGGCCCGCAACTTTTGCCCGCCGTTCAGTCTGACCGGCGATCAGCAGGCGGGTTGGAGGGTCATCCGTCCGGCAGGTTCAGCCCCGGCCACTGGCCGGACGGCGGATCGGAACACTCCGCCCCGAAGCTCCTCCGCGATCGATCGATCCGTCAGCGGATAGCCGCAGCTGTGTCGTTTGGCGAGACGGACTGAGCGGTTTCAAGCAAAGGGAATAGCACGGCTGGAGATCAAGCGGCCGCAGGAAATCACGGCGAACGGTTGAAGCCGGGTGTCCCGGGCCATTGGTTCACCGCGGGCACGCTTTATGCCGCATGCAGATCGGTGAGCGGAACGTCGATGTCCGCCACCCGGTGGCGTTCAATACAGGCTTTCAACGGAGTTGGACATGGAACTGGACATCAAGAACATCAAGAGCTTGATTTATGCAGTCGGCATTACCCTGGTGGCTTATCTGGCCGCGGTCGGCATCGTCAAGGCGATGTAAGCGCTCGCATCCCGCCCCGGATACCAGACGCCGAAAGCGATATCCGGGGCCCCCCTTGCCGTGGCACTGCCAAGGCAGCCCGTCAGTCAATTGCGCTCAACACAACGAGTTGCGTGGGCAACGCACCGCGCAGAGTGCTCCACGCCTCCGTTCCGTGTAATCCGGGAAAATCTCAAAGTAGCCGAGAAAACGCCGAGCTGGGGAAGGCATCACACCCCATGCCCACCCTAGGTACCGAGCCAGTCGCCACCTGGGGAATGCGGCACGTCCGCCATTGAATTCAGGCCGCGCGGGACTCAGGGCTGTTCCAAATGCACCGCCAAATCCCTAAGCCAGGCGATGAAACGCGCCACCTCAGCTTGCGCCGCAGTCCAGGTATCCGGGTACTGCATCGCCAAGGCATCCAGCCGTTCCGGATCGAGTTCGAACCCGTACAGATGACGCACGATATGGCGGAACCCGAGAAATTCGCGCAGGCGTACCGCCGTCGCAGAAGAGACGACCGCCGGGCGACCCTCGCGCGCCTGGGCCATCCGGTCGAGCAGCCGCTTATGCCAATCGGCCCCGGACGGCAATCCGCCATTCAGTTCCACCGCAACCAACTGCAGGATTCTCTCCACACCGCCGTAGAAGTTGTGCAGTTTGAGCGCCAGGCTCTCGCGAAACAATGGCGCACGCTCCAGGTCGCGACGTATCTCGGCTCGCACATGGGCGATGGCAGGCGCCAGCTCCGCGAGGCGCTCCAACTCCATCGTCAGGTCAGCGGCCAGCTCGCGGAGGGCTGCGGGATCAATCGGTCGCATCGACCTCGCATCCCGTTGCCAGCACCCGTTCGCGAAAATGCGGACTTAGACTCTCCAGGGGCTTTAAGTCGACGGTACGGTCCGTCAGGCCATTCGCCATTGCCAGGGCCGCAAAGAAGCGTTCTGCATCCAGCCCCTCGACTGCGAGGTCGAGGTCGGAGTGCTCGGTGAACCGGCCGCGCACGAGTGAACCGAACACGATCACGCGCGTCGCGCCGAACTGATCGCGCAGTACCCCCGCGATGCGCCTGACTTCCTCCCAGGCCACCCGTTCCATTTCCTGCCGTTGGCGTGCGTGAGCCGACAGCGCGCGCCGCCAGTATTCGAGCTGGCTCGGCGACACCTCGGATGGATTGGAGGGGTGGCTCATCATGAAAGGCAAGGAGCGATAGGGGTTTGGGATCGATCTGGGTTAGCGAGGGAAACGCGACGTTGCGACTGCCGTTCTGAGCATGCCCCGCTCGAGTGAGGCTGTCAAACGGCGCACTGCGGCGCATCCCCGGGGCTTGAGCTTTGATTCCTATGGCTTGCCTTCTTCTATCGAGCCGTGTCCGATCGAACCCCGCCGTCAGCGCCGCGCCTTTTCGCGTAATCGCCGGCCAGGGCAGTTCATGATTTGCCCTTGCGGGCGTCCCAGGCTTCCTTCAGCCGCTTGGCCGAGATCGGGTAAGCCGTCTTCAGCATCTGCGCGAACAGCGACACACGGAATTCCTCGAGACTCCAGCGAAACTCGTCGCGTTCGGGCCAGAGACCACGCGGATCAGCCTTGACCCTGGCCCAATACGGGGTCCAGAACGTCAACACCTCGGCCGTCAGCTTCTGGTCACGGGCCGGGTCGCTCTGGGCCTTGTCGAGCCGATGGTCCATCGCCTTCAGGTAACGCGGCAACTCGGTCAACTGGCGGGCCGGCGTCCGCGCGACGAAGCCCCGGAAGATCATCAGGGCCAGTTGTTCGCGCAGGTCCTTGCGGGTGGACTCGGGCAACCGTCCTTCGAGTTTGCGCGCGATCGCGATCCGCTGCGTCAGGACGCTGTCGACCAGACGACTGAGCTTGTCGGCCTCCGTGATCAGTTCGCCGCGGTGCTGGGCCAGCGTCGCATCGAACGCGGCACGGGTCCGGATCGCTCCCGGATCGACGACAAACAGCGCGCCGATGATGCGGTCCAGCAAGTCGTCGCGCAGTTCGCGCGCCGTCGTCAGATCGGCATGGCACAGCGGATGCGCCGGCAATTGCCGGTAGGCCAGTTCGGCCGCGGCGCCGACCACGAGGTTCTTGCGCAGGTATTTGAGTTCCTTGTTCAGGCTCAGGCGGAACAGCCGGTAGGTCATCGGAATTCTTGGACGCTGACCGGGTATCAACCCAACGGCAGCAAAACTCGCCTTGCTCCCTTGGAAACGCACGGACGTACTGGGACGAAATGACACTAGTTCCGAAAAGTCAATACTCCTTTCGTAGTGCTACTTCAGGCCCATAGCTGTGTTGCGGATCCTTCCTTAACCTGGAGCGAAGCCTCAGACGGACGTCCGCGACCTTGAACCTCGTGCGTTCATGCGGTCTACCGTATCGCTGGTGACCCCACGATGAGACCGCCAAACCGGTTAGTGACTCCGGAGCAGCCTATTGACGCAACAGAATTCCTCCGCCCCCGCACCGGGTCTCAGCCAATATGCCAGGCCGGTGCTCCTATTACTGCTCGCGGGATTGACAATCAGCAATCTTGCCCAGCTATCTGGGCGACGTCCCCCGCCGGAAAGGGAGCGAGCGCAAGGTGCCGGGATCGAGCTCGACTCCCGGCTTTGGATGGATCCACTGGAAGCCCCAAGTTACGACTTGAAGCAAGGCGGTCCTCACGCAACGAACATCTCAGACTTCGGTGGGCAAATCGCGAATGCTTTATGTGGCGATAAGCTCCAGCATTGTAGCCAGGACCAAAAGGAGTCAAAGACGCTTCGCGTGCTGGCTGTATTCGTGAGAGGGGGTCCATATGCCGAGGCCATTGAAGAGAGACGCAGAGCGCGCTATGCGCTTATCTCTGGATTAGCCGTATCAAACTATGAACCGGAGGATGCCGAACACATCCGCTACCTTAACTTCTCAGGCCAATGGAAGTATTTCGATCCCCCGATTCCTCGCGTCGCGTCTCAATCGGAACGTAAGCTACCCGATATCATCCCTTACGAGTGGTTCAAGAGAGAGAAGGAATCAATGGATTCCATGACGCGAGACCCCTTATTGGTTATCTGGCTCGATGAAAGCGCACTTGGTCGTACACCACTCAAGAAATTACGGACCTTGAGAAACCTCTTCACCTACACGACGATGCAGTCGGTCTACGAAAGCAGTTTGCCCGACCTCGATCGTCCTGTCGACCCTCCCGGAAGGCCTTCAACTGACAAACCGCATGCGAAGGCATGTGTCCGTGGATACGGTGAAGGTAGCGATATCACACTAATGAATAGGAAGATTCTAGAAATCCTCTTTCCGCGTTGCGGACGACTGGATGAACGCATTTCCGAGCTTGAAATGACTAAGGGTGAAAAGGATGTCGTTGAAGAGGCGGCTGCCAAAGCAGACCGTTTAAAGCGGATCAGAGAAGTCGTCCACAAATTATCAGATCGCCCCGTACAAGACTGCGCGGAATTTCTTGGAGTGGCCATTCCAAATTACGATAGCGAAAGGCGTACAAAGGACATTAGTAACGTTTGCAAAGCTTTGGTAGATACCACTTTGCGAGAACTGGAATCACCGACTTTTGACTGGACCACAGCCCTAGCTCCGAGCCCGGCACTCCAGATACTTGGGAGGTACACCTACGATGTGTTAAAAACTTTTGGCGAGAAACTAAAGAACACAGATCGTTCAGGTGGAAATACGGACAACGCCTGCCCCGAGACAGCCTTTCCTGCCGCCCTTGCGCCTCCTGACATAGATTTCAGAGTACTCGGGCCCTCGTCCTCGGACACCCTAGAAGGAATGCGCCAAGAAGCCCTGGAGGCTTTGCCTACAAGTGAAGATAGCGATAAGATCAATGCCAAAAGCCATGACCTAAAAGACCCAAGTTTAGGTTCGAACAAAAAACCCGCATCGAGCTACTTCCCATTCAAGATTTTCTCCCCGCAGGCTTCGGCCGAAAAATTACTGGAACAGTCTGACCAGAAAGGCGGGAGCGCTGCGAAAGCTTTCAGCACTGTTGGCATCGAATTCAATACAACAGCCCTGTCCGACACGCACCTTGCTAAGGCACTACGAGCTGAGCTCGACTTGCGTGGCTATATTCCAAGCAGGCATTTCATCGCCTTTGTCGGCGAATGGGATACCTTTTATGGTCGAGCGCTGAAAGAAACATTTTCGAAGGAGTTTTTCGGAGGCAAGCTCTCGGACCGGCTTTTTTACAGTTATCTCCGCGGCCTTGACGGCGAAGGGCGTACGAACGGAAAGTACTCGCGAAAAGCTTCAAACGGCAATGGTAAGGGAGCTGATACCTTTAACGAAAAAGCCGACTTCTTTCGCGCCACAACCGAGGATCAGTCACTGGGTGATGACCAGATCGATTTCCTGCGCCGCATTGCCGATGATATTGCAGTCCATGACCAAGAACTGCAAGCCAAAGAGGGGCGATCCATCTGGGCAATTGGGCTGATCGGAACGGATGTCTACGACAAGATCCTTATCATGGAGGCCTTACGATCGCGCTTTCCGCAAGCCCTGTTTTTCACCACGGAACTAGACGCGCGCTATTCCGACAATGGCGCACAGGGGGGCAAGACTCGTAACCTGCTGGTCGCCTCTAGCTATGGTTTGGAACTGGACCAAGTATGTCAGCAATTTGTTCCGGCGTTTCGCGGCTGGGCGCAGACCTCGCTATTCCTCGCAACACAGCTA
This sequence comes from Methylolobus aquaticus, assembly GCF_054172105.1. Taxonomy (NCBI): domain Bacteria; kingdom Pseudomonadati; phylum Pseudomonadota; class Gammaproteobacteria; order Methylococcales; family Methylococcaceae; genus Methylolobus; species Methylolobus aquaticus. The sequence continues at coordinate 1,821 of NZ_JBSYXP010000028.1, read as the reverse complement.
GCGGTGGGCGGACCATGTGCCTGGGTTAAAAATTCCACTTTTCGATATCCATCTAGAGTTTTTCAACCTCATAAGAAGGTAAACCTATTCGAAATCGGCCGGACAAGACCGATCATCCTCGAACAGAAAAGTAGCGACCCTATAGATAACTCCGGCTCAATCTGCGAAAAGGTGGCAAGCCGCCAATTGACGGTTCCTACTGACGGACAAGGTCAGTCCTCGGCACAACTATCTACTGGATATCTCGACCCCCCTGGTTGGCCGATCGGCCACGGAGACGTTTCCGTTTTTGTGAAACCCTTGGCTGCGTTTCTCATTTATTTAGCTATATGCTTATTCGTCTGGAGTATCGGAGTAGGCTTAAAGAAGATCGCACTTGCAAGTGTTGCTGCGTTATTTTTCATTACTTTAACGGCATCCCTCGAAGCGGTTACCCTAATTTCGGCCGAGCCTTTTGTCTGGCTTGAGGGCGTGAGCATTTGGCCAACCGAATTCCTACGTTTGGCTGCGTTTTTCCTAATGGTCCTAGTCTTGCGATGCAAGCAGCCTTCGCGCAACATTTTCGAAGAGTGAGAGATGCAAGCCAGAGACCCCTTCGACACATCCCACAGACTTAAAATGTTCCTCACGGACCTGCCATTCCTTTGCTTATTTTATTTTATATTAACCCTATACACAATAGAGATTCGCAACGCGCGCGCCGAAGCCACGATCAATGAAGCCGTCAAAGAAAGAGCTTTTTTAATTTGTTCATGGGTTTTTCTCGTGAGTTTATTTGTGAGCGGTCTTACGGCAGACTCCAAGTCAATATGGCTTGCGCTGCTAGCCACCCTCCTTTTCTTGGCAATAGTATTGCAATTAGGCGTCAACGGGATAGAATCTCGCCTTTCTCGAGAACCATTGATCTGCAAAAAAATAAGGCACAACCAACGATTTCTTTGGAGCAAGAGCGCACAGGAATTGTCCCGACAGCAATGCAACGGGCGAACAGTGGTTTACGCCTTTACTCTTGCGGCCCTGGCGGTCGGCCTTACGCTCACTCTAGGTTTACCATCTGTTCCCTATAGAGGCGATTTAAGTAAGGTAGTTGATTCGATCGTCTTGGCGCTCGTAGTCTCTACGTTCCTCTTCCTGGTGGGGCGAGTGCTGGCGGAGGGATTACTGGTCTACGCATGGATTTCCAATGCAAAAACGACTTTCGAGCTTAATCGGGGGAGTGAAAAGCCGTGGACCGAGGAACATTTGAGGGAACTCGTGGAGCAGAGTGGGGCTGTCACCGGAGAATGGAGCGGACAGGTCATCCTGCCATTTGTGGTTGCAGCGCTCTTGATTTTTTCGAGATCCTGGATCTTCGATAACTGGGTTACGGGGCCGGGCCTGGGTGCCGTATTCGCGGTCAACATCGGTGTGGTCTGGGCCTGTTGGTACCGCGTCAAAGGGCAAGCAGACGGATTAAAGAATTTGGTGATTGACGAACTTAGCGATCGGGTTTCGAACGCGCAGAGCGCTGACGCAACAGGCGGCAGATCCAGTGGCGACGCTGCCGAAGATGCGCTCTCACGGGTGAAGCACTACCACATGGGTGCATATGGATCCATTTGGACGAATCCTATCTTCGAAGGCCTGCTAATCTATTTCTCCGGCGGCAGTCTTCAGTTGGCGCTCCCAGACCTCTTGGACAAGTTCGGGCGCTAACTCCGATGGCCTGGAATAATTATTTTGGCGTGACCTCTTGCGTGGCTTCCCTAACAGGCTGGTGAAAAACTCCGAAGGCGTTGTGTGGCGGGGGCTCCGGCGTTCTGGACGGGGTAAAATACGGTA
>NZ_JBSYXP010000027.1:0-29649 GCF_054172105.1 Methylolobus aquaticus | reverse complement strand
CCTCTCGACCCGCCACCAAGCCCCCAGACCAAAAGCCCAAATCACTCAGCACCAGACGAGCCGCGCATTATCCAGAACTCAACATAAGGTGTCAACACCCCAATCAAAAAAGCCCGCGTCAGACGAACACGAGGTCTATTGACTGCTGCGTAACCGCGTCGCGCCAATGACTTAGCAAGGCTACCCCCTTACAGTACGGCAACTCCTGGCAAAAGCCGGTCCAGCGTGCCATCACCGACATCCCGGCTGTGTGCAGACGCTATTTCCCGCTTGCCTTGCGGCCAGCCTGCTGCGCCTCACACTCTCTCGCCAGGCGACTGCCATCAAAGTCGCCCAAGGAACCCGGCACCACACGAAATCCTGCCGCGAGTTCTGGACCACGCGCGGCTTCGATCCGTCGATAAAGATAAGGGGTGCACGGGAGCGGTGCATCCCAACAGTGCTGCCCTGTCGTTGGGCGGTAGATCTGGAGGCCGCCCAAAGGGAATAGCAAGGTCTCGACGCTCGGATACGGCGTCTGATACACGAGAGCGGCTCGGGCCAGTTTGCCTCTCCGCATCCGGTCGATCCGGTTTAGGTAGAAGTCAGAAACCGCTCGGCCGCTACGTAGGGCATCGCCCCGGGAACGGTCGGGGCGTAGAGACTAACAGGGCAGCCGCGGCCATGATCCCCAAGCCACCGACGAGTGCCCACCGCCGTGCCTGATTGCCGGCCTCACATTGGACCAAGCCGGCAGGCGCCGCAGGGGTGAGACGAGGCAGACCGCGGCCGGCGGCCAGCAGCCCCAAAACACAGGCGGCCGAAAGAAACCCATAGGCAAAACGCACGTGAGGGGCTGTCACGAACCAGTAAACCAACGCCAGGAGCACGACCGTAAACGCAACCCAATAGTTACGGACGAATTCCAGCGCGCTTCGGCGCCGCATCAGTGGGACCATCAGGAACGCGCTGACCGTGAATGCCCAGGCCGGCGCCGAGAAGAATCGCGGCACCCAATCGGCGAACCAGTTGCTGAAGCCACCCGCGATCAGTGCCCCTGGCCGATCGAAACGGATGCGTGCCATCGATTCCACGGACGCCTTCTCGAACGCGACGACCTCATGCGGCACCTTCCAGTGGACAACGAACCAATCGAGGCCCCGAAACGGATAGACGAGATAACCGGACAGGATGACGCTTCGGATCAGCTTCGGGGCCAGCATGACAACCCCGAGTGCCGCCACGGAGGCCAACAACCCCTCGCCCGGCGGCCTGAGCGCGTTGCAGGATGAAAGCCACCGCCAGCAACTGCAGGGGCGACACACTCCATTTCAAGCCGACCGAGAACAGGGCTAGGATCGCAGTCGCCATGAAGAGCCCGCGAGTCCCCCGCACGTCGCACTGCCGCTCGATATAGCGGCAACCCAGTGCCAGCGTGACCAGAACGAAGCCGGCCGAGGGCTCATCGCCCGAGTCCGAGATGATGTACTTCCCGAGTTCCAGCAACGGCAGCATCACCAACGCCTGGAACAGATTGCTCGGTGTCCGCCCTGCCCCGCCCCCGACCCAATCACGTACTCCGCCGAACGCAAAGCAGGAGGCCCAGAACACGGCGAATCCCATCAGCGCGTGCAACCGATGCGGGAACAGGAACGAGAAACCGAAGAGCGCCGCTGGCTGGAACCACAAACAGTCGACCGCGAGCGGAGCCAGCAGGTTGCCCAGACCGGGCACGACGCCATACTCGCTGATCCAGCGAATCGAGGGCGCGTGGGAATAGGCAGTGTCGGAGTGGAAGACCCGGGTCAAGGTACCGTCCACGACGATCGGACTCTTGATGAGCAGCACCAGGAATACCCACGCCGCCACCGCCAGCTCCAAGCTGCCATCGGCGATGCCTCCCGCCTAGTTCCGACGCAAACAAGTCCAGACGATGTCGGCGGATTCACAGCAAGACGATCGCCACCACGGCGACGATGGCATTCGCGATCAGGCCGATCGGCATCGCAAGCGATAGAAGCGATAGATAAACGGTGAGGACGGCAATCTCGACCAGGCGAATCAGCGGAAGAACCGACAGCGGCACGGCCGAAGCGGGGTCATCGGCAGAGGAGTCGATCGAGCCGACGCTCGCCGACCCGAAGGCAATGGTCACCATGAAAACCGAGAAGGCAGGTCGAAAAGGCGGTCATCGTGGCGAGCGACTGTAGGCCTGTCCTCGTGCTCGGCTGGCGACGTAACCACTGACAGAAGCGCCCCGGGGATAGCCCACCGGAGCGCTGCTACGGCCGTGTTACCATCGGAGTGACAGTCCTCGTTACCAAGGAGCCATAAGAGATGAGCCAGCGAATTATCATGCGCACCGGGGAAGCGCTCGTTGCCGGCGGCCCGCCGGGTACGGCGGCCGAGCCGGAAGTCATCATCGGCGCGCTCGACGGCCCCGTCGGGACGGCAATCGCGACACTGACCGGCGATCAGGTCCAGGGGCATACCCGAGTGTTCGCGATTCTGAACACTGACATACAGGTTCGGCCTGTGACCCTGATGGTCAGCAAGGTCACTGTCAAGAACAGCCGCTACACCAACATCCTGATGGGAACGGTTCAGGCCGCGATAGCCAACGGCGTCCTCGACGCCGTGCGGAGCGGCGACATTCCCAAGGACCAGGTCGACGAACTCGGCATCATCGTGTCCGTTTGGTTGAATCCCAGCGTGATCACCGACGACAAACTCGACCACAAAATCCTGTTCGACATCCACCGTGAAGCCATGTCGAAGGCTTTGCGGAAGGCCCTGCGCAATGAGCCGACCATAGACTGGCTGCTGGAAAACCAGGAAAACATCACCCACAAATATTTTCAGATGGGGCTGGACGGCAAGATCTAGCAGCACCCTGCGCCGGGCCGCCATCGCCCGTGCCGGCCAGGCTGCGGGTCCCCATGGCGCTGCGACCACGGCATTCAGGCAGATGCGGCACGCGGGCTGGCTGACATCAATCGCGATCGCCGCAGCCTGTTCGCAGCTTCCGGCCAACGCCAGCGACCCGACGGGTCTCCTGCCCCTGCTCGGACTGCACCCCACCGAGTGGACGTCGCTGTCGTCCCGGGGGCTGACCTTCGGCGGCTGGATCAGCGGCGGCATCACCGTCAATAACCTCTCTCCTTCGAACAACTTCAACGGCCCGGTTACCTTCGGCTCGCGCAACGGCGAGCCGATGCTCAATCAGCTTTACTTCTTCCTCGAACGGGCAATTCAGGTCCAGGGCGACCACTGGGACTTTGGCGGGCGCGCCGATTTCCTCTACGGCACCGATGCCATCTACACCCAAACCTACGGCTCCCCGTTCGGGACGTGGGATTACTATCTGGCCAAAGGCTGTAACGACAAGAATACCGACTGCAGCATCCGCTTCTATTCCGCCGCAGTCCCCCAGGTCTACCTGACGATCAATGCGCCGGTTGGCAACGGCCTGGAAATGCGCCTCGGCCATTTCTACACACCTTTTGGGTACGAGGCCGTCAAGGCACCGGACAACTTCTTCTATTCCCATGCCTACACGATGCAATACGGGGAACCCTTCACTCACACCGGACTGCTGGTCCGCTATCCCGTGACGCGGAACATCGGCCTGGGCGCCGGCAGCGCGACCGGCAACGCCGCGAACGGTTGCACCTGGCGCCGCTCGCCCTCCGGCGAGCCGGTCCGTGCGGGCCCCTGCCTGAGCGGGGGCGGCTGGGATGGTGACTTCAATTCAGGCCTGAATGCGTGGTCTTTCATGGGCGGCGTCCAGTACACCAGCGACGACCAGGCCACCCAGGTCTCGGCCAAGGGCACCATCGGACCCACTTCGGCGGAGAATCGGAATGACTGGGGTTTGATCAGCCTGATCCTGCAACAGGATTTCGGCGAGAACTGGCATTACGTGCTGCAACACGACCGGGGATTCGCCGACCGCGCCGTCCTTGACCAACAGAATGCGCTGCGCAATGCCACCTGGTATGGCGTCAACCAGTATCTGTTCTACGACTGGAGCGACCGTCTCTCTGTCGGTATTCGCGCGGAATGGTTCAGGGACCAGAACGGATTCCGTGTTTGCCAGGACCCCGGGCCGACCGTAACCGTCTGTCCGAATCCTCTGGCGGGAATCCCCAATGGGGCGGGAAACAGCTATTACGCGGTCACCGCAGGTCTCAAATGGCGTCCGTTGCCGTGGGTGGCGATTCGGCCCAGTGTCCGCTTCGACAAGTCCGCCGACATAAACGCCTTCGGTTACGATCCGACGAACCAGGCGGGCACGGCTTCCAGCCAGGTGCTCGTTGCCACCGATGTCATCGTGAACTTCTGAACAGGGCGGGCGGATCACCCAGCCAACGCATCATGCGAGCGGCTCGAAGCGCGTCTCCCGGACCAGAAACACCGCAGTCAACAGCGACACCGTAGCCGCCGCGGCGATCCAGTAGGCCGGGCTGACCGGATTTCCGGTGCCGACGATCAGGGCAGCCGCAATCAGCGGAGTGCTGCCGCCGAAGTACCCGATGGAGGCGTTGTACGCGAACGCCAGACCGGTACAGCGCACCGGCGCCGGTATCAACTCGACATTCGCAGCCACGGTCCCGCCGCTGACCAGCCCCATGATGACCGCGAAGCCGGCCTCACCCAGGGCGATGTGCCACTCTACGGGGCTATGGATCAGGTGGAATAGCGGAATGGAAGCGCTGGCCAGCAAACCCAACGCCACGATCATGACCGGTCGTCGACCATAACGGTCCGACAGCCACGCGGCGAATGGCAACACCAACAGCATCAGGGCCATTGCCGCCGAGTTCAGTCGAAGCGCCAGCCCTTCCGGCACGCGGTCGATGTCGCGGATGTAGGTCACCGCGTAGACGAAGGCGGCATAAAAGCCGACGCCGGCGCCGACATTCAGCAACGCGGTCCGAACGACCGGCCAGCGATAGCGCCCGAAGACGTCCCGGACGGGCGACGGCGAGTGACCCGCGAGGACCGGCGCATGCAATCCGGCGCGGAGCCAGAAGCCCATCAATGCGACCAACCCGCCCAGCGCGAAGGGCACACGCCAGCCCCACGCGCTAAGTTGCGCCTCATCGAGCATGCCAGTCACCACGGCACCGACTCCGGACCCGAGCAGTATGCCGGCCGACGCGCCCCAACTGCCCCAGACTGCCGTCAGGGCGCGCCGATTGTGCGGGGCATGTTCCACCAGGAAGATCAGGGAACTCGTATATTCGCCCCCGACAGACAGCCCCTGGACGATACGCAGTGCGACGATCGCGACCGGTGCGGCGATCCCGATATCGGCATAGGTGGGCAACAGTGCCATCAATACCGTCGGGCAGGCCATGGCCATGACCGACAGCATCAACGCGCGCTGGCGGCCGACCCGGTCGCCGATACGCCCGAACAACAGTCCGCCCAGGGGACGCACGAGAAACCCGGCGGCGAAGGCCCCGAACGAGGCGATCAGCGAGACCGAGGGACTCTCGGCGGGGAAGAACAGCTTCCCGATAACCGTCGCGAAGTAGCCATAGACGGCAAAGTCATACCACTCCATCACGTTGCCGATCAGGCCGGCAAGGATGATGCGCAGCAGCGGCGCCGATGGGGCCGCGCTGGACGCGGCCGGAGGGATTCCGGTCATGGAGCGAGTAGGGCAAGGATGGGCGGGCGGGCGACGCGCCGGCGGACGCATCGCAACAGCCCTGGCCCCGAAGCGAATTCCCAACCGGAAGCCCCGGCTGGATCCTGCCTCGGGGGACGAGGTCATCAGTTTAACCCGCGCCCCCCCGACCTGACTTGCTACTTGCCGGAGTGACTGCGCCGCGAGAATCCTCGGGGCGACTCACTGCACATGCAGTATCAAACGGTGCCCAGGGCCGGCAAGACCCCTGGCGTTGGGCTCACGGTAGGGTGTCGCGGTCACCGTGTGGGTACCACGTTCCATGCCCCGCCACCAGGCGCTGCAGGGCGCCCCGGCTGACGTGTCAAGGCGCCGGATACAGTATGGAGCGCGATTCTCGACCTGATAATTCGGCCAGAGGCTGTACGAGTACAAAAGGCTGCCTACCTCGCCCTGGATATTGGCCCGCAGGCTATAGCGCTCAGGCAATGCGGCGCGCGCTACAGTGACTTCCGGGGACGTGATGGCGTCATACCCCGGCACGTCGAGACCGGTGCGGACGTCGAATAATGCGAAGCTCGCCACATCGCCCAAGGCTTGGGTTGCGACCACCTGTACCGTCAGCGTGACGGGCCGTCCCGCTTCGCCAAGCCCTCCGGCGAGACGGTAAGGGGTGGCAGTAACGACGTGCGTGCCAAGCTGCATGCCGTCTCGCCACGGATGGCATATCCGCCGAACATCCCCCGCGATACAGTACGGCCGGATACTCTCGGTACGGTAGGCCGCGTTGTCGTTAAAGGAAAAGACGACGCTGCGCACCGCGCTGCCGGTGTTCGCCCGAAGGGCGTACAGGAGCGGCAACTGGGCCTGATCAATGGTCAGCGTCCCGCCGGGAATCGCCTCGTAGCCCGGCAGATCGAGCCCCACCAGGCTGTCGACCAGACTGAAACTCCGAACGGTGAATTCCTCGTCCTCCGGCGGCGGGGGCGGGGGCGGCGGTGGAGGAGGCGGCTCCGGCACGTAAGTGAGCTTGTAAATGGCGCCGGCCGTCGCGTCCGAGATCAACAGATTACCCGACAGGTCCGGTATCACGTCCACCGGTCGGCCCCAGGTAACCTGGGTGGTGTCGTCGAGCCACCCCTTTACGAGATCAATCTGCTGCCCCGGCTTGCCGGTAATGCTATCCCACGGGAAATAGATGACCTTGTAGCCGGTCTTCAGGGTACGGTTCCATGATCCCCGCAAGGCGACTACGGCACCATCGCGATATTCAGAGGGCAGGCTGCTGCCCTGCAGAAAGGACAGACCGAGTGGCGCCGAATGGGCGGGAATGCCCTTGTCGACGCGGGTGAACACGGCCTCGGGAAAGATGCTCCAATCCCGATTGTTGTTGTAGTCCGGATCGAAGGGCATGTCATCCAGTCCCGCTGCCGTGTCCGGATTCGGGTTCGCAAAGGGCCACCCATAATTGGCGCCCTCGCGAATATGAATAAATTCGTCCGGTGGATGGTCATCGACATAGGACTGAATCACACGACCATAGTCGTCGACCCCATCGCCGGTTATGTCGCCGTGATGGGGATAGGGGATATTGTCGCGGTTGTTCACGACCACCCATAGGTCGTCGGTCCCGGGCACGAACGCCAGACCTTCGGCATTCCGCAGGCCGCGCGCCAGCAGTTGGCCGGGCCCGTACGGGGTATCGGCCGGTGCTTCAGCACGGTAGTCGTAGCGGTAAATCGCACAGCGAACCGGATCGCTGTAAGCGTCCGATGCCGAGGCATTGGTCACCGAGGCAATCGACACGTACAGATTGTGGGCACGGTCGATCGCGATGTTCTTCAGTTGATGCCCATAGGCGCCATTGAGTTCGGGACTGCTCGAATCCGGCAGATTCGCCACGACCACCTGCCCCGTTCCGGCGGTGGCATCGCCGCTGACATACCCGAAGCGTGTAATCTGGTGCGACTCGGCAACGTAGACGAAGGTCTCCGTGCCGATCGTGTGAAACACGATATCGTGAGGTCGGCGCAGCCCCGAGGCGTAGTTCGACACGGCAACCGTTCCATCGGGATTAGTCGAAACGCGGGTGACCGTACCCAGCCCGGGACGCGAGACAAATAAGTCACCGTTGGGCGCGACTGCCATGAAACGCGCACCACCAACGCGCGCGAGCAGGCTGATGCGAAAGTTAGGTGGCACGCTCAGAGACCGGGGCACGTCGAACGGCGGCGTAGCATATTCCGCCGGAACCTCGAGCGGGACTAAGACGGATGCGGCCGGCGGCGCTCCGGAAACAGCCAAGGGCAGCGATGCCACAAAGGCTATGAGTAGATTAGGACGCAGCCACCTGCGCATGACTTCGAACATAAGGCAACCCCCCGTTGTCTTAATTCTCGGAACATGGAATCGAAACCGAATCGCCCGATCACGCGGTTTGTTCGGCGAATTGGGCGACTGTTCCCCGGCACTTAATCCGGTTAATCCCGTATATCAGCGACCGGTACCGATATGCCGGCGCAAACACGATGACTCCATGTGATTAGCATGGATCCATCGCGGAACCTCGCATAACCAGCAGCGCCCTTGCGGCGTCACGGGCGTTATTAGAATGAAAGCTTGACGACGGTTGGATTTGAAGACCCTCCGCCCCCAGAAAGGTAACGGCGATATCCCGTCCGTGCGTCACAAAGATCGTCGAGACTGCACTCCGCCAGTCCATCGCACGATAAGCAAAGGGCCACACAGCGTCAACCCGTTCAGCCGGTGTATGAATTGTTTCCCGGGGCGGATTCCATGCCGCGTGTCCCCTGGCCGTTGTTTCGGCTTATTCCCGGGAAGATTTCCCGCGAATAGCGGTTGCGTATCGACGCGTTATGTTCTTCAGCTTGCGTGACCCCCAAGGCGCGAACGGCCCCCAGCTCAGTGCCGCACCGGAGCACCGAACCGCGCTTTCCAGTCTGCGGTAAGCCTCGTCACTTCGGCCTTCTGATCCGGCGTCAACTCCTTTTCGACCGCCGTAACATCGGCTTGGGCATCGGCCAGTCGATACCATTTCGCTGCCTCGACGGCGCTCCGTTCGACGCCGCGCCCGTCACGGTACAGGGTGCCGAGATTCTGCTGTGCCTCGGGATTCCCCTGCTCGGCAGCGCGTCGGAACCATAGCACCGCCTGGGTCGGGTCCGCCGGAACCCCCTGGCCATCCAGGAACAGGAAGGCCAGATTGAGCTGCGCCGCAACGATCCCGAGTTCGGCGTCCCGCCGGTACAATGCGGCGGCTCTTTCGAAATCGCCCGAGGAATAGGCCTGATCGGCTTCGGTCAAGCCCGGATGGTCGTCGCCCGCTACAGCCCATCCAGTGGGGGCCAAGGCCACCAACAGCAGTAAACCCGGCAGTAAACCCGAAACGCGCTGCTTCATTTGCAGAATCCCCTCGCCAAAACGCGCGAGTGTACAAGACCTCGCCGCCGCGGTTCACCCCACGAGGGGCCTCAAGCGGAATCGTGCGTAGCGGGTAAGGCGGCGCCGGCCGGCCCAAGGTCCTCGGCCGCTTCACCTGTTCTCCGTACCCAGATGTCGCGCTGGGGAAACGGGATTTCGATCCCTCGGGCGCGCAGACGGGACAGCAGGCTCTTGCGCAGATCGCTGGCAATCACTGCACGCTGCTCGATATCCGACACGAACACGCGCAGTTCGAAGTCGAGACTGCTGTCCCCGAAGGCCTGCAGCAATACCTTGGCCTCAGGCCATTTCAGCACCTTGTCATGCCGACACGCGCAATCCAGCAAAATCGCCTCGACCTCATCCGGATCGGACTGGTAGCCAACCCCGATCGCAATGTCGAGCCGGCCGCGCCGATTCTTGTAGGTCCAGTTGGTGACGGCCGTCTGCAACAGATCGGCATTCGGCACGATGACCGTCGCGCGATTGAAGGTTTCGATCTCGGTGGCACGGATGCTGATTCGCCGGACATTGCCTTCGATGCTGCCGACGACGATCCAGTCACCGATCTTGATGGGCTGTTCGGCCAGCAGAATCGCACCGGAAATGAAGTTATTCACGATGTTCTGCAGACCGAAGCCTATGCCCACGGATAAGGCCCCGGCGATCAGAGCCAACTGACCCAGGTCGATGCCCATGATGGACACAGCGGCCACGAACGCCAAAGCGATGCCGATATAGCCGGTCACGGCCCCGATCGCCGTGCGAACGCCGATGTCGATGTGCGCGTTCGGAAGGACGCTTTCCTCGAGATGCCGTTGCACGAAGCGCGTCACCAACACCAGCACGCTGAACACGGCGACGCCCAGCAGGATATCGCCCGGGACGATGCGGTGGTCGCCGACCGTGAAGCCGCCGACGGCAGCGTGGAGTGCCGACTCGATGCCGACCCAGGGGATGCCCCAGCTCACCAGAACACCGACGATGCCGATGGCGGCCAGGACGGCATCCGCACCGACCAGCAACCAAAAATTCAGCATGCCCAGCGACGTACGGGGCCGCGTCTCATGCCCCGTCAGCACGAAGGTCAACGCCTCGCGCGTCACCCCGCGAAACGCTGCCAGCACGACGATCAATAGCAGGCTCCACAGCGTACCACGCGTCAGGTAGACACCGAGGTTCCCATAACCGGCGGCAGTCGCCACGCAGGCAGCACCGAAAGCGACGGTCGTGAACCAGCGGGCCAGGAGCCAGATCGTCGCGATACGCTGCCGCTCGTCGGTCAGTTCGTCTGCTTGGGTCGTAGCATCGAACCGCAGGGCCTGCCATTCCCACAGCCGTCCCGGCAGCAAGGAGATCCCGATCAGAGTCAGCACCAGACTGAGCAGGAAGGTATGCACCGAGGCCATGGCCGGCGGGCGTCCGGCGAACTCGACGACCCGCGCAAACGGGAGATCGATGGCGAGCACGGTCACGAACAGTTGGAGGCGCCGGGACAGGAATCGAGCCGATTCAGCGGCCAGCGGCATCAGACGCCAGGCCGGGGTGCGCGGCCGGAATACTGCGCGCAGGATGGCGCCGAGCAGAAAATAAAAGGCGATGCCCAGGCTGATTCCAATGGGCTTGATTGTCTGCTCGCTGAACAGATGGTAGCGCTCCAGCGCGGTCCAGATCAGCGTCAGCCAGGCAATCGATAGGCAGGCAGGCAACAGACCGAGACTCAGGGCCACGATACCGGCTGCCCGGACCCGCCGCCGGTAACCGGGAGTGGTGTCGCCGACCGTCTGACCATGCCGCAGCAGCAGCCCGCGAGCCGCAGCGCCGCTGAGCCTGACGGCGACGGCCATCCCGATCGCCAGCAGCAACAGCACGGTGAGGGTCAGTTGCCACGAACCGAGCAACTGGCCCGTGCGCTGCAGTTCATTGTCGAAAGTACCGAATTCGTCGAAGGCCTGCGGCCACGTGCCCGGCACCAGGGGCGACGGGAGCTTGGCGGACAAATCCCTGGAGAACAGGCGCCGCTTGGTGAGCGTCAGCTTCACCCTGATGCCATCGCTACGCTCCACGACCAGATTGGCCTGCTTCTGCAGGCTCTCCAGCGCCGCCATGCTCTGATCGAGCTGGCGCCGCTGGCTCTGCACCTCATCCGACTCCGCGGGCTCACCTGCCGCCGGCTTGGCGCCGAGCGCGGCGATCAGGCGCCTGACTTCCCGGTTGCGCGCGTCCAACGCGACGCCCGCCTTCAGCGCCTCCTGGCGAGCCTGGTCGACCGCGGACCACAGCCCATCAACCTGCGCGGAGTCATCGATCCCGCCTTCCAACTGTCGCTGCACCGCATCGAGGGTATGGATCCAGCCCTCGACCGTCTGGGGTAGCACGTCCCCCGCCTCGGCGGCGGCATCGCGCGCAGTGGCCAGGCCGACAGCCGCCAGCACAAACGAAAACAACAGCAAAAGGGTCGGCAAAACGCGCAGGCGGCCGGCCAGGCCGGGGTGTTGCCGCGCTGTTGTCGAAACAAGCATCATGACTCTCCTTGTTCATCGAGCATCGCACCGCGCCCGCCACGCCCCGGGGTCGCCTCCCTGGGTGTAAAGGACACTGCGACGAGTCGCCTGCTCGGACGCACGCATCGTCACGCGGGATTTCGGGGGCAGCGCTCCATCCCGAACCCGGTCAGTGCGTGCAGAGATCCACACCGACCAATTCGCGGGCACGCTGGATGGCTTCTTCGTGCAACTCGGGAAGGGGGGAATCGAACAACGGACTGTGCATGCCCAGCGCTTCCCATTTCTCCCGTGCCAGGCTGTTGAAGGGTTCCAGTTCGACGCTCTCCAGGTTGGGGAACGTCCGGGCAAAGTCCCCGAGTGACCGCAGCACGGCATCATCGTCGGTGAAACCCGGGATCAGCACGTAGCGCAGACGCACCGGTGTCGGCTGGTCGCGGAGCGCGGCAATACTGCGCTGCATGGGCTTCCCACAGGCCTTGCAGAGCCGCGTGGCATCGGCCTCGGGCTTGAGCGAACACATGATCAGATCGACCGCCGCTGCCGCCGCCAACACCTTCTCTGGAGTCGCACAGGCCGAGGTGTCCAGCGCGACATGCCAACCCTCGTGCCGTGCCGCCGCACACAAGGCCATCACGAAATCGAACTGCAGCAGCGGTTCCCCACCGGTAATGGTCAAGGCGGGGCGCGACAGAAAGGAGCGGAACCGCTCCAGCCGGCGCATCAGATCGTCGAGCGTGATCAGCGTGCCGCCGGCCGCATCCCAGGTCTCCGGGTTGTGGCAAAACAGACAACCCACGGGACAGCCCTGCATGAACACGACGGCCCGGGTTCCCGGACCATCGAAGGTACTGAAAGACAGGAGCTGGTTGATCCGGCCTTGCATGCGGCTACATGCGCTCGAAGATCGTGCGTTCGATGACTTCCTGCTGCTGTTCCCGGCTGAGTCGATTGAACCGCACCGCGTAGCCCGACACCCGGATCGTCAGATTGGGGTACTTCTCCGGGTGATCCATCGCGTCGATCAGCATCTCGCGTCCGTACACGTTGACGTTCATGTGATGGCCGCCCGCGCCGAAATACCCGTCGATCAGACTAATCAGGTTGGCGCGGCGTGACGCCTCGCCGTCGCCCAGTGCCCGTGGGGTAATCGAGAAGGTGTAGGAAATGCCGTCGCGACAAATGTCGTATGGTAGCTTCGCGACCGAACGCATCGCCGCGACCACCCCGTTCCGCTCCCGGCCATGCATCGGATTCGCCCCCGGCGCAAAGGGCTTGCCTGCCTCGCGCCCGTCGGGCGTTGCGCCGGTCTTCGAGCCATAGACCACGTTCGATGTAATGGTCAGTACCGACAAGGTGGCTTTTGCCCGACGATAAATCGGCTGCCGGGACAGCAGGTCCTGAAAGGTCCGAACCACCCGCACCGCCAGCCCGTCGGCCCGGTCGTCGTCGTTGCCGTAGGCCGGGTACTCCCCGACGACCTCGAAACGCTCCGCGAGGCCGCTCGCGTTGCGCACCGGCCGGACCCGCGCATAACGCACCGCCGCCAGCGAATCGGCCACCACCGACAGGCCGGCCACCCCGAACGCCATGTTGCGGTTCGGGATCGAGTTGATCATAGCCATCTGCACACGTTCGTAATTGAACTTGTCGTGCATGTAGTGGATGCAGTTCATGGTCCGGCTGTACAGCGTCGCAAGCCATTCCAGCACCTTCTCGAAATTGGCCCAAACGCTCTCCCACTCCAGGTAGTCCCCCGGTAATTCAGGCACATCGACCACCGGCTCGCCGGTGAACTCGTCACGCCCGCCGTTCAAGGCGAGCAGCAGCGCCTTCGCCAGATTGACCCGGGCCCCGAAAAACTGCATGTCGTAACCGATCCGGGTGGCGCTGACACAGCAGCTGATGCCGTAGTCGTCACCGAAGATGGGACGCATCAGGTCGTCATTCTCGAACTGCAGCGCCGAGCTTTCGATGGCCATCTCGCTGCAGAACTGACGAAAGCCCCTGGGCAGACGCGGGCTCCACAGGACGGTCAGGTTGGGCTCAGGCGACGGGCCAAGATTCCGCAGGGTCTGCAGCCAGCGAAAGTCCGTTTTCGTCACCAGCGGCCGGCCGTCCTCACCCATCCCGCCCAGCGATTCCGTGACCCAGGTGGGATCGCCCGCGAAGAGCTGCTCGTATTCGGGCGTGCGCAGGTGGCGCACCAGCCGCAGCTTGATCGTGAGCTGATCGATCAGTTCCTGGGCTCCGGCTTCGTCGAGCCGCCCTTCGGCCATGTCCCGCGTGATATAGATGTCGAGAAAAGCGCTATTGTGGCCGAAGCTCATCGCGGCGCCGTTCTGCTCCTTCACCGCGCACAGATAGGCGAGGTAAAGCCATTGCACCGCCTCCTGGGCGGTCTCGGCCGGGCGGCTGATGTCGCAGCCGTACGCGAGGCCAAGCTGCGCCATCCGCTCCAGCGCCCGGATCTGATCGGCGATGTCCTCGCGCGTGTGGATCGCGAATTCATCGACGTTGTCCATGCGCTGCAGGTCGTCCTCCTTGTCCTGCATCAGTCGCGCCGTGCCGTAGAGAGGCACGCGGCGGTAGTCCCCAATCAACCGACCGCGGCCGTACGCGTCCGGCAGGCCGGTGATCAGCCCCAGTTTTCGAGCCTGCCGCATCGCCGGCGTGTAGTTCCGGAAAATGGCCTCGTTCTGCGTGCGCCGATAGCGCGTAAAGATCTTCGCCATCGCGGGATCGGGCGTGGCGCCATAAGCCTCGCAGGCAGCCTCGACCATCCGCCACCCGCCCCACGGATTGACCATGCGCTTCAGCGGTTGATCGGTCTGCAGACCGACGATGACTTCGAGTTCCTTCGCGATATAGCCCGGAGGCCAGGCCGTGATACCGGCGACGCGCTTGGTATCGATATCGAGCACCCCGCCCTTAGCCCGTTCCTGGCGCATCAAGTCCTCGCACGCGCCCCACAGTGCGGCCGTGCGCTCGGTGGTCTTCGCCAGAAACGCATCGCCGTCGTAATAAGGCGTGTAGTTCTCGCGGATGAAATCAGCGACCTCAACGCGCTTCTTCCAGAGCGTGCCATTGAACCCGCGCCACGCGACGCCGTTGTGCTGCATATCCACGATTATTCCTCGATTTCGTTTATCAGAGTTTTCGAGTGCGCCGGCCAGCTGGACCGAGTCGATGCGACACCCTGCCCCTCCGCGCAAAGCGCGCAAGATCGAGCCCTTCGCGCCATCCATTCGATGCCCGCTTTACCATCGCGCCAACCACTCGTCGACACCTTGGTCGATCAGTTGATAAACCCGGCGGAAGGTTTCGACCGATCGGCCGTACGGGTCGGGAATTTCGTTGTCGGACCAATGGCCCAGGCAGTAGATGCGCCCGCGCGCGAAGGGGGCCCGCTTTTCCAGCTCAGCCTTGTGCCAGTGCTCCATGACCAGCACCAGCGAAGAGTCCCGCAGCATGGACGTGCGAAGCGGTTGGGAGCGGTGCGTCGAGGCATCGATGCCGGACTGCACCAGCAACTCGGCCGCATCCGTGTAGATCTCCCGTCCTGGCTCGGCTCCGATGCCGGCCGACCAGCCCGTGGCTGCCAGGCCCTTCGACACGCGCCGGGCGTTCCACAAGGCCTCTGCCGTAGGACTGCGGCAGATGTTGCCGACGCAGACGAAAAGGACTCGATCCAACATGAGTCATCACTATACAGGTTCACACGATTCCGGGCGCCCACTCAGGCGGCGTTTTCTTAAGGAGGCGTCGCATCAACCCTGGCCGCGCGGTAAGCGCTCACACCCCTCTTGTTGCGGGAGGGACCGGGGAGACGAGACACGCCGTGAAGACATCCTTGTCGGCTCGGCTGCGGGGTCCGTCCCGCAGACGGTCCCGTCTCCCCGGTCCTCCTCCCGTTACCGATCCGAGGCGGTGTGAACGGTTACGCCGCGCACTGGATTTGGCAGAGGCCTCGGAACGGGCGCCCCGACCCTGTGCGAGGAGCGGTCGCACACTCGATCGGCTGGCATACCTCTCGCCCACGCCGCGCTCGCCGAAGAAACCGCTACCGGCTGCGCTTGAAAAGCATCGTGAAGACCGTGCGGGCAATGATCTCCAGATCCAGTTGCAACGACCGGTGACTGAGATAGTACAGATCGTATTCGAACTTTTCCTGGTAGGCAGCAAGATCCGACGTATGCCGGAACGCCACCTGAGCCCAACCGGTCAGTCCGGGTTTGACGTCCAGGCGTAGGCGATAGAACGGAATCTCACCTTCCGACGCCTTGATGAACATCTCCATTTCCGGACGCGGCCCAACGAGACTCATGTCGCCCTTCAGAACGTTCCACAGCTGGGGAATTTCGTCGATATGGGTGCGCCGCAGAAACTGTCCGATACTCGTGATGCGCGCTTCCTGTCGGTCGTGCCAATTTTCCGGGTCGCGGATCCCGACTTCCGGGCTTGCTTCGCGCATCGTGCGCAGCTTGTACATCGTGAAGGGCTGGCCGTGCTGGCCGATGCGCTGCTGCCTGAAGATCGCCGGCCCGGACGACTCCCTCCGAATCAGCATCACGGCGACAAGGAGCACCGGCAAGCTGAGCACCCCCAGGAACAAAGCCACAGCCTTGTCCAACAGCGTCTTGAGATGCGCCTGAGCAAAGCGGTTGCTGCGCAGGCATTCTTCGATCAACCAGCCGGCGTCGATCAAGTGATGCGGCACGCGCCCCGTAATGGCCTGATAAAGCCCGACCGCCGAAATCAGATGCACACCATTCAGGCGTTCGCGAACCAGCAATTCATTGACCTTGTGATTAGCGCGCGAATCGAGCGCGTAAATCATCAAGGTGACATCCCGCTGACGCCGGATATCCGGGATGTCCAGGGGCCTCCCCAAGTAGTCGAGTGCGCTCGGAGCCTCGGCAGAAGGCTTCTCGGCGACATAACCGATCGTATTGAAACCGAGTAGATGCCCGGCCTGGAGTTCATGGGCGATGCTGCGCATCAACAGGCGCGAGGCCGGTGTATCGCCGATGATGATCGCATTGCGGACGAAAACCTGAAATCGGAACAGCGACAGAGCCAGGCGCGAAAGATAGGTGAAGATGATCAGCAGCGCGGTGAACACCCAGAACTGAAAGGATGAATGAAAGAACGGATGTCCAATACCGCCTTGTATCTTCCCTATGACAGCCAGGATGAGACTGAAAATAGTGATTGCAACAAGCAGACGGATCGCAGCACGATAGTGACGAAAATCCCTGACCGTGTAGTAGAGGTCAAATACGAATGCAATTGCAATAAACGGTAATATGAGATAAATAACCGTAAAGTGGGTACGGATGTACTCACCGAAAGCAATATTGCTTGACAGGACCTCCGAAAGGAAACCGGAGGCCAACAAGGCGAAGATATCCATGACGGCCTGTATTGCGCCATCGTGCCTTTGAAATCGCTTACGCATTAACCACTTGAGATAAGGACCAGAGTGGGCCGCCAGGTGTCATTCGCAGGATCTGGCGACATAAGGGATTCCCCTATACACACCCGAAATAACTAGGCTTTTTCCTGCACTAAGGGGGAATTCTTAACCTGTCTCGAATAATGTAGCACATGATGAATGGCCGCCGCGAACACCAACACCCGGCAATCGCAGGTGGTTATTCAGCACCCTTTCTATAACCCCATGATCCCCAAAAAGAACCTAATCCAGGTTCGCCGAGAGGGCTCGGCTCCTGCAACGAAACCGGTGCCCACCCTGTAGGAGCCCAGCCCTCTGGGCGAACCGACCACCGCCCCCGACCAAGACCCATTCGCCGAGACGCCTCGGTTCCTACAATAAAGCCGATCCCCACCCTGTAGGAGCCCGGCCCTCGGGACGAACCCACCACCGCCCCCGATCGAAACCCCTTCGCCGAGAGGGCTCGGTGTTTACATCATTAAATGGACCAGGCCAGGCCCGACTACGCCCTGCGCGAAGAACGCGTTCCGAATATCCACATCGGGCAATTGCCGGGATGCGGTCGAACGCCTGTGGCACACCCCATTTTCATGCGATTGCCAGCGATGGCTCGGCCGTTTATGCTCCGACGCGAGCGAATTCCCGCGCTCTCTGCATTACCAACCCGGACTCAATTCACGGCGTACATACGCCAAAGCCAATCGAGGTAATCCATGCGTTCCACCCTCCCACGATCGAGACTGATTGCGTCAGGCGTACTCGCTGCATTGGCCGGAACCGGTCAGTACGCGCTTGCCGGCCCAGCTGACAACCGGCTCTGTATCGAAGAAACGGCTCCAGTCGGCGCACCATTGAGCGGAGGCTACGCCGACCTCTATGTGACCGATCAACGCCTAGGTAGCGCCCAGGTCTATGGCCGGGCGTGCTTCAAAAATCCCGCATTAGGCAACAGAGAGGAATGTTTTGCTGTCGATGGCGCGATGGTCGTTGACCCGGCGTGGAGCAATCAGGTGCAGATCTCACTGGCCGCATCGGCTCTGGCCAGCGTGCCGGCGGCCGCCACTTATCTCGGTTTCGCGCAGCAATCCCTCACCCTCGATGCGTCCACCTTGACGGGAACCTATCGGAATCTCGGCTCCCTGGTGCAAGCTGGGATCCCCACCGAAAGCTATTTCGAGGGTACGGCCAAGGGCATCGCCTGCCCGAAGCGCCCGGTACAAGACGAGAAGCGTGAGAGACGGATGAGTAACTTCATCCGCAAGATGGGCCGTCTGTAAGCCAGCTCCTGTAGAGCCTGCGTCAAACCTGCCCCCACATTTCGCTCCTGCAAGACCCTGCCGCAGCCTCACTTGACGAGCTCGGCGGGTCTGGCTGGATGAAATGGCTGTCTGATCGTTTTGCGCGATGCAAACCACGGCCAGACTCAAGCTGCGAGGCGCCTTTCTGACGGCTTGGGCTACCAAACGCAGGCTGGCAGATCGACGACATGTGCCAAAGCAATGCAGACACCCGCTCAGCGCGGAGACTCACCCCACGACGCGGGCCCTAATTCATGCTCGGGTAACTCATCACCGACAGTCGCGAACCATCCAGCACCCGACATACTCTTTAATGGCCTGGCTACTGCGGCGCAATGCATCGGCATCCGGCAACACATCCAAAAGGGTGGGCGAGCGTTCCTCTGCGGTGTAGTCAGCCGCCGCAGGTATGGCATCAATGCCGGCCAAGCGGGCTTCTGCGTGGGCACGTCGCATGTGCAGAGCCGAGGTGACCAGTAGCACACGAGAGAGACCGAGCTGATTCAGCAACGCCTTCGATCGTTGCATATTCTCACGCGTGTTGGCGCTCGCGGTCTCCATCAGGACAGACGAAGCGGGCACGCCCAGAGCGGTCAGCACCGACCGCATCGCCTCCGCCTCCGACATCGATGCGTTCAACCAAGGCAGGTTGCCCCCGCTGACTACGATCAGTGGCGCGCGGCCGGCATGATACAAGCGCGCCGCATGCCACAGGCGGTCCGCCGCACTCGCCAGATCCGGGTCCACCCGCGGCGGCCTCGGCGCCGTGACACAACCGCCCAACACCAGGATGGCATCGGCCTGCGGTGAACTCTCGGCACTGGCTGGCGGGAAACGTGCTTCCAGTGACCCGACGATCCCATCCGCCACCAGCGGCATCGCCCAGCCCCACAACCACAACAGGGAGACAGCGAGCAGAGCGCGGGCAAGTCTGACGCGCCGACAGAAAATCAACGCCATGAGCATCGCCAGCAGCGACTGCGTCAAGGGGTAGAGCAGCAAGGAAATCAATTTGACTACAAAGATCAATGCACCGACTCCCCGACCCCACCGCCCATTCTCCAGTCCCCGGTTCCTACAACAAAGCCAGCGCCCCTCCCTGTAGGGGCCCAGCCCCCAGGGCGAACCGACCACCGCTCCGAACCAAAACCTATTCGCCGAGAGGGCTCGGCTCCTACAGGGAACATCAATTAAAGCCATACGGCATCCCAGTGCGGATAGTCGGTCAGGCGCTGCACCAATCCTGCCCTTAACGGATTCGCCACCACGTACCGGGCAATCGCGAGCAGATCCTCGTCCCGGCGCACCGCATGATCGTGGAATCCGCGCTGCCAGATGGTACCGCCCAAGCGCTTCGCCGTTAACGCTTTGACCGCACGGACCACAACCGACAAGTCAGCATCCGCCCCAAGTTCCAGGAGCCAATGGAGATGGTCCGGCATGACAACGAAGGACAGGGTCCTGGCTCGCCCCAATTCCTGCTCCTGACGCAGGCCTCGGATCAAAATGCGCGCGGCGGGGAGATCGTCGAACACACGTTGACGATCCAGCGTCACCGCGGTAACCAGATAGATGCGCCCCGATTCCGAGTATCGGCCCTTGCGCAGGTCTCTTGCATGCCTGACCGCCCTCATACTTCCTCCGGCCCCCCCCTGGGCGAACCCACCACCGCCCCCGACCAAAACCCATTCGCCGAGAGGGCTCGGCTCCTACAAAAAACCGGTGCCCACCCTGTAGGGGCCCAGCCCTCTGGGCGAACCGACCACCGCCCCCGACCAAAACCCATTCGCCGAGAGGGCTCGGCTCCTACAAAAAACCGGTGCCCACCCTGTAGGAGCCCAGCCCCCTGGGCGAACCAACCACTGCCCTGGACCAAACCCCATTCGCCGAGAGGGCTCGGCTCCTACGACAAAACCAACGCCCACCCTGTAGGAGCCTAGCCCCCTGGGCGATCCAACCACCGCCCCCGACCGAAACCCATTCGCCGAGAGGGCTCGGCTCCTACAAAAAACCGGTGCCCACCCTGTAGGGGCCCAGCCCCCTGGGCGAACCAACCACTGCCCTGGACCAAACCCCCTTCGCCGAGAGGGCTCGGCTCCTACAAAAAAACGGTGTCCGCCCTGCGGGCCTTCCGACCCTCGGGGCGAACACCAGTCCACCGGGGGTGGTTGGCCGGAATGGGCTCCGGCCGACCACCGCCTCGCTCACTCTGCTGGCTCACTTTGGATCAGGGAGGTAAGGCATATCGGCCAAGCTCTTGGCTTTGAAGAACTTCGCCGCAAGAATCGCGCAGGGGATAAAGGCATCGCCGTGGGTCATGCTCTCCTGCGGGCCTAGATCACCGGAAACCATGCCGTTGAATCCCATCCAGCCGACACGCAAGCGGCCGAACTTCTTCGCCCGCATCAGCTCGATGGTGTTCTGCGCGTTACCCTGCGCGAAGGGAGCCGGAAGCCCCTTCTCGTCGAGATAGGGCTTCGGTAAGGCATAGTCGGAGCCGGCAAACGTTACCAGCGGGTCCTGAATCACACCCAACAGATAGACTGGTGTTTTGGGCCTCCAGTCGGTATTGTCGTTTTCCGCCCACAGCGCCAGCGCCGGAAAGCTCGTATCCCCAGTTCTGATCGCAGCGATCAACTCCGGCTGCAACAGTTTTTCGGGATGCGGCGGCTCCGGCGAGAGCGTCACGTAGCCCAAGGGCATCGCACTCGTCAGCAGGCGGGCCGCCACCGTCGCGTCGGATTGCGCTCCCGGGAACAGGCCCCTCGTCTGGGAGGCGAATGCTGGCTTTAGCAGGCCTGAAGTCGGCTGAAAAGTCAGCTGTGCGGTCGACACGCCCGCGAATGCCATCAGCAGCGGTTTCGCCATGACGTTTTGGGTGATCGTCAGCGGCGGTTGCTTGGCAACGAAGGACTTCGCCGTAGCCGAACTCATATCGTACGGCCCGGACATCGGCGCGGTGGCCGTGGGTTGCAAGCTCGGGTCACCCGTCTCCTGAAGGGCGCGAGCGAGCCACAAGGCATTTCCTCCGCCCTCGCTATACCCGGTGACAAACAGATCAGCGCCGACAGTCCGGCCGTGCGCCGCCATGAGTTCACGGACAGCCAGGATCATGTCCTGCCCCGCCATCGCGTTGAGCTTCCCCAGCGCGTAGGGATGGGGCTGGCGGTTGACGCCGTAACCCAGGTAGTCGGGCATGGCGATCACATAGTTTTCGCCACCAAAAGCTGTGACCGCCCCGTAGACTTCCATCTCGCGGTCGCTCGGCGCGTTGCTGCGCTGTGCGGTCGTGGCATGCATATACGCGATGATGCCGCCAGAGGCATCACCGACCGAAGTGCCATCAGCTGCCGCGGGCAAGGCAGCGAGTCCGCTCAGTACCGTGGGTCGCCCAGTCACGTCGGTAGAGTTGTAGGTAAGGCTATACAAGTCCATGCCTTGGGTGGGTTCATCCAATCCTTCAAGATCATCGCCATTCGGCAACTTGATCGGTTTCAAACTGATCTGAAGGTTGATCAGGAAGCGCGCCAATAAGATCGTTTCCTTCGGAACACGTTGTACAAGTTTGGCGCTTCTGAGATAGCGGCTCGTCGATGCGGTGATCGCCTGCGACGATATCGCGGCGTCTTTTGTCACAGGTTTCAAGCCGGCGTACACGCCGTTCCATGGTCCGGATATGTCAGTGGCTGTGGCCAGACTGGCAAAACCCAGACAGCCCAGCACGACCAGATGTAGCGATTTCATTGAGATTCTCCGAATGCTGAGGAAATCACATGTAGCGGCAATCAGCCCGCTATCACGTGGCAAGTCTAGGTCACCTGACGAACCTCGCCCGGAGACACGACCTCAACAGGAGATCACTGGGATTGACAGGGTACGAGTTGACTGAGAGACAGAAGGCGAAGACCTGCGAGCATCGCGTTCAAGGGCTCGGATGAGTGACTTGAGCCGATCCCCCGCGACCGACTGCCAAGTTCAGTCGATGATCGCAAGGCGCTCGGCTCCTACAACAAAACCAGCGCCCACCCTGTAGGAGCCCAGCCCCCTGGGCGAACCAACCACCGCCCTGAACCAAAACCCATTCGCCGAGAGGGCTCGGCTCCTACAACAAAGCCGGCGCCCCACCCGGTAGGAGCCCAGCCCCCTGGGCGAACCGAGCGCCGCCCCCGTGCCTGCCATTGACCCGCTGCTCCACATCGAATTCGAGCAGTCGAACCGAGCGCTGGCAGCAAGCCCGAATGACCTGCTGAACGATTCGGGATAAATCCGTTGAGCGGGGACGCGCTCCTGCCAACGGTGTCAACTTTGCCGGAAAATCGCATCCAACGAGTCCGCGTCGAGGATACGATCGGCCCACAGTTCCAGCCGGTCGGTTGACGCCTGACTCAACTGCATCTCAACCCAGTCGGGCAACGGACCAAAACGGCGCGCTAACTGACGGCGCAAGATCTGCGCTTCGCCCTGAGAAATGCCTCGTTCGAGCCCCTGCTCGAGCCCCTGCTCGAGCCCCTGCTCGAGACCCTGCTGCTTCCACTCTTCGGTCCACTGTTTCACACGTTCCGCCAACATGCTCTGCACCTCTTGAATATCTTCAAACTCCTCGAGTTCGACCCCAGGAATCCTCGCCGGCAGCAACACCCGCCGCATCCACACCGCGAAGGCGCGCCGCACCGAGCGTTGGGCCGGCTCCTGCAACCAGTCAATCAAACACGCCAAAACCTCTCGGATATCCTCCGGACCGCGGCTCGCCTCCAGCCGAAATAACGCCGCCGCCAGATTCTTCATCCCGCTCAAATCGCTCTCGGCGATCCGGGCCTCGTCCAGAAGCAAGTAATGGAACTGCGGCCGGTAAAGCAACAGATCCCGGCTCGGCGCCGCCTCAATTAGTTCGCTGATCTCCAGCGGTGCCGTCCAGCGCGCTTGGCCGTTGTACAGCACCAACGGCAACACCGGCGGCAAGCGTCCGTGGCGTGTCAACTGACCGCCACGTTCCAGATGCTGGTATAGCAGGCCCACGTACACCATCATCCGGAGCGCCATGAACGGATCGACCGTGGACTGGAACTCGATCGCGAGATAGACGTACAACCACTCGTCCCGGAATCTGACCCTCCACACCACGTCATCAGAACGCTTCACCAAGTGCTCGCTGACGAAGTTACCGTTCTCAATTTCCAGGGTCGAGAAATCAACGTCGCCGAGCCACTCCTCATGCACGAACCCGCGTAGCAGGTCTTCGACCATCGCCGGGTTACTGAAGAGCAGCTTGTAGCTCGGATCGTGTTGCATGTGAGCTCCACACGGGACTGTTAAGCGCTTTCCACTTATCCGCCCTTATCTACCTGAAGGCGATTGTACGAGTTCAGCCTGCGGCCACCAACCGCACGTCCGTAGAGCCAGCGCCCACCCCGTAGACGCCCAGCCCCCTGGGCGAACCGACCGCCGTCCCGATCAAAACCCATTCGCCGAGAGGGCTCGGCTCCTACAATAAACCAACGCCCACCCTGTAGGAGCCCAGCCCCCTGGGCGAACCAACCACCGCCCCGGACAAAACCCCATTCGCCGAGAGGGCTCGGCTCCTACAGGGAACATCAATTAAAGCCATACGGCATCCCAGTGCGGATAGTCGGTCAGGCGCTGCACCAATCCTGCCCTTAACGGATTCGCCACCACGTACCGGGCAATCGCGAGCAGATCCTCGTCCCGGCGCACCGCATGATCGTGGAATCCGCGCTGCCAGATGGTACCGCCCAAGCGCTTCGCCGTTAACGCTTTGACCGCACGGACCACAACCGACAAGTCAGCATCCGCCCCAAGTTCCAGGAGCCAATGGAGATGGTCCGGCATGACAACGAAGGACAGGGTCCTGGCTCGCCCCAATTCCTGCTCCTGACGCAGGCCTCGGATCAAAATGCGCGCGGCGGGGAGATCGTCGAACACACGTTGACGATCCAGCGTCACCGCGGTAACCAGATAGATGCGCCCCGATTCCGAGTATCGGCCCTTGCGCAGGTCTCTTGCATGCCTGACCGCCCTCATACTTCCTCCGGCCCCCCCCTGGGCGAACCCACCACCGCCCCCGACCAAAACCCATTCGCCGAGAGGGCTCGGCTCCTACAAAAAACCAACGCCGCACCCTGTAGGAGCCCGCCATCCGGGCGATCAGACCACTTAATTGGGGTGGAAGCCCAGACCCCAAAAAACGCCGTGAGGCAAGTTGCGGTCTTTACCCGGTAGTAAGTGGGAGATTTCGCACGCGGATGGTCTTTTCGGTAACGGTCACCATCGCGCCTCGCTGAATTTGAGCTTCGATTCTCGACCAGATGACGAGAAGGAGCGCTGCGACTTCCCTACCCTTCAAGCCCTCCTGGCGAATGCGAATCACTGAAGGACCGGATTCGTTAGCGACTGCAAGCAGAGTGTGAAAATCGGCATCCAGGGTGACAACAGTTCTGTCTTGAGCAAGCGCAAAGTTTAAAATGGTGCGGTCGCTGGATTGACTCATCCCCCCAGCTCCCTAACATGTACCACGTCCCAACCCGATTCCCGGAGTACCGCAGCGGCGGACCTCGGGAGACCCTGATCCAGAAGAATCCGATTCACGCAGCTTCCACAGGCAAAACCTCATCGGCCAGGCTGAGAGCAGCAAATGCCAGCGCTTGGCGAATGTCTTCATCCTCCAACTCCGGGTATTCCGCTTTGAGTTCCGCACGGTCTGGGTACAAGGCGACCGCTTCAACGACGCGCCGAACCGTTAGCCGCATGCCACGCATGCAAGGCTGCCCGTTCATGATTTCAGGGTTCACCGTGATTCGATCCAGCTTCATAAGCACCTCGTTTGAACGTTCAACGCATTGCGTTTGACTTTGGGCTTTCTTACAGAGACACCGAAGCTATCATGCATTCAGTGCGCTGGAACATCGCCGTGTCGCCGGATACGGATCGGTCCGTGCGCATGTTCATCGCTGCGCACGGCACACCTTCTCGCGCGTAGCACCATCCATGGCGCCAGAGGTCATCACACTCTACTCCTCTGACGCCGTCCCTCGTGCTCGTACAGCGGTGCCCACCATTGTGAAGCACGCCACTCCGCCAGAGGATACAACGTATCCGCGAAAGCATCGCGCAGCGACACCCGGGCTACCTCGGCGACCTGCTCGGCGCCGAGCACCTCGGGTGCAATGCGCGCTTGGCCCGGTTGGTGATCCTCGGCCCAGCCGCCACACCGGCGGAAGCCCGCGCCCTGGCGACTGAACGAAATATCACCGCCGACCCGCTGGAAACCCGCGACCTGATCGAGACGACTTTGGTATCGGAATGCCCCCATGGGTCCCGCAAGGAGATCCGCGACATGCTGCAGCTACCGATCACCGATGAGAAAAAGCCCCGCGTTTTGCCAGGAGGTCTTCGCCGTGGGGCGCGACGAAGCTGAACGCGCAGTAATTCCGTGACAGCTCGTCCGGCGCTGCCATCCCCAACGTGTCCGATGTGTTTCAGGCTTCACCCTCTCCTAGCAGGCTCGCCGCCGGTTCCCCGCCGCATCGAGTTCGTCATCCTGCGGACTGCCAGTTCGCCTCCAGTTGCTCCCCACCCCGCCTCACGACGACGCAGTGACCTTCAGCTACGGGGTCATGGCTTGCCCCGACACGGACTTCCACCGTGCTATGTGTGCGCCTCCACGAGCGCACTAGGAGGCCAGCCCCCTGGGCGAACCAACCACCAACCCGAACCAAAACCCATTCGCCGAGAGGGCTCGGCTCCTACAAAAAACCAACGCCCACCCTGTAGGAGCCCAGCCCTCTGGGCGAACCGACCACCGCCCCAGACCAACGTCCATTCGCCGAGAGACCTCGGCTCCTACAACAAAACCGATCCCCACCCTGTAGGAGCTCAGCCCCCTTGGCGAACCAACCACCGCCCCGATCAAAACCCCTTCGCCGACAGGGCTCGGCTCCTACAACAAAACCGGCGCCCACCCGGTAGGAGCCCGCCATGCGGGCGACCAGACCACCGCCCAGGACCAAACCCCATTCGCCGAGAGGGCCCAGCCCCAACAACAAAAGCCGATGCCCCACCTTGTAGGACCCCAGCCCCCTGAGCGAACACACCACCGTCCCAGTCCGAAACCCCATTCGCGGAGAGGGCTCGGCTCCTACAAAAAAACCAGCGCCCACCCGGTAGGAGCCCGCCATGCGGGCGATCAGACCACCGCCCCCGACCAAAACCCATTCGCCGAAACCGCCCGGCTCCTACAACAAAACCGGCACCCCATCTGTAGGAGCCCAGCCCTCCGGGCGAACCGACCACTGCCCTGCTCAATGCCCATCCGCCGAGAGGGCTCGGCTCCTTCAAAACAACCGAAGCCCCACCCTGTAGGAGCCCGCCACGCGGGCGACCAGACCACCGACCCCGTTCAAAACCCATTCGCCGAGAGGGCCCAGCCCCAACAACAAAACCGATGCCCACCCTGTAGGAGCCCAGCTCCCTGGGCGAACACACCACCGCCCCGGACCACACCCGAATGGCCCGAAACAGCCCGCCTCCTACAAAAAACCGGCAATCCGTCCATCCGAATCCCGCGTTTCCTCGCTCTTCCCGCCCTTACTCCCAACCCCCTGGTCTTGTAAACTACCGGCAATCTGGCCACCTGCGGGTCTTCCGCAACCGGCACGACCTTGGCGAACGAAACACCGCCAACAGGTCACCCCAACGCCTGCCGCCCCACCGATCGCCGGTCTACACACACCCATGGTTCCCTACGAACAACTCCTCGCGACACTCCCTGAGTCACCGAAAACCTGGCTGGTCACGGGTGCCGCCGGTTTCATCGGCAGCAACTTGACGGAAGCCTTGCTGAAACTCAACCAGCGAGTGGTCGGACTCGACAACTTTGCGACAGGACACCAGCGCAATCTGGACGAAGTGCAGCGACTTGTGACGCCCGAGCAGTGGGCGCGGTTCCACTTCATCAAGGGCGACATTCGCAATCTCGAAGACTGCCGGCAGGCCATGACCTGGCGCCGACAGGCTTCGGCCCTCGCCCCTGCATCCGCGAGCGTCGACTACGTGCTACATCAAGCCGCCCTGGGCAGCGTGCCGCGCAGTCTGAAGGACCCGATCACAACCAACGAAACCAACGTCAGCGGCTTCCTGAACATGCTTGTGGCGGCACGGGATGCTGCGGTGAAAACCTTCACCTATGCCGCCAGCAGCAGCACTTACGGGGACCACCCCGGCTTACCCAAGGTCGAGGACCGTATCGGCAAGCCCCTGTCACCTTACGCCGTCACGAAATACGTCAACGAACTGTACGCCGACGTCTTCGCCCGCAGCTATGGCTTCCAGACGATTGGCCTGCGCTATTTCAACGTGTTCGGACCACGTCAGGATCCCGACGGCGCGTACGCCGCCGTCATTCCGCGGTGGATTGCGGCCATGATCATCGGCGCGGATGTGCGCATCAACGGCGACGGCGAAACCAGCCGGGACTTCTGTTTCATCGACAACGTCGTCCAGGCCAACTTATTGGCCGCCACCACAACGGCTGCCGACGCCCGCAACCAGGTCTACAACGTCGCGGTTGGTGAACGGACCACCCTTAACCAATTGTTCGAACTGTTGCGCGCTGAACTGAAGGAGCACGACGTGTGCTGCGACAAAGCCGCCATCTACGACGACTTCCGGGCCGGTGACGTGCGCCACTCGCTGGCCGACATCACCAAGGCTGGACAATTACTCGGCTATGCCCCCGAGTATCCCATCCGCGCGGGCATTCGCAGATCCATGCCATGGTATCTGCAATTCCTTCGCGGTTGAGGATACAGGCAGGGCAATCGCGCATGAAGCCTCCGAGCGATTTCGTGCGCACAGCGCACGCTACGAGATGCCCCTGCTTTAGCGTGCGCCGTGCGCACGAAACGCCCCCCATGCGGAGGCGGTTTCTGGTAATCCCTGCCGGCAAGATGCGCTTCAGGAAGCCCCTTTGGCCTTCATGCGATTACCCTGAGGATACAGGGACTCGTTGCGCAACCGTCTGCGGCTGCGGACAAGACGAGCCCGCGAATCCCCGCCCCCGCCGGTCCCTTGCTAGCGGGATGCCCCCCGGTCGACCTGCCGTGCCACCGGGCGTCAGCGCCCCCCGGAGCGACCCGGCTCATCTCCCCTAGCGAAATACGACACAGGCCCGTGCGGAAACTGCGCTCGTCATCGCTGTTGTGTTGTGCAGCCTATTTCAGTAACTTCGACGCCCCAAGCGCCAAGACCAGCAGCAGCCCGTGACAAAGAGCGGCGGCAATGCTCAATTGGATGGCTGGCGCGAGTTCCCGCGGCCGAGTGGCAAGCCGCAGTACCAACCGTGCCGCACGCACTGACAACAACGCAGGAATAAGGGCGATAACCGAAACCCCGGGGAGCGCGCCCCGTGTAATGCCCGCGAAAGTCCAAAGGTAGGCCATTCCAGCAATGACGGCATAGCCCCAACGCGCAATCCGCGGCCCAAGCCGGACGACCCAGGTTCGCTTACCGGCGGCCTCGTCGGCGTTTTTATCCGGAAACTGGTTGATGAAGAGGATGTTTGTTACCAGCAGGGCATAGCTCGCGGTAACTTCCAGCGGCATGACAGCCCAGTGTC
The DNA here is from genome assembly GCF_054172105.1 of Methylolobus aquaticus. Lineage (NCBI taxonomy): Bacteria > Pseudomonadati > Pseudomonadota > Gammaproteobacteria > Methylococcales > Methylococcaceae > Methylolobus > Methylolobus aquaticus. Next base: position 701 of record NZ_JBSYXP010000027.1, on the reverse strand, counting down.
CGCGTTGAACGAAGTCAGCGCCAACGGCCACCAGCGAAAATCCTGACCAGACACAGAGTTCGCCAAATCCACGCGCATTGAGCATCAGGGGCGGTGCCGAATAGGCCCAGCCGATCGCGAGGCCCAAAGCACCCACGATGAGCAATCCTGCCCCCGACGCCCATGCCAGGAGGATTACAGCCAGCGCTACCAGTCCCAGTAGTGCGGTCCCATACAGCAATGTCTCTCGCGGACTGAAGACGCCGTTCTGAATGAACCGGCTGCCACCGGTGAACGGAAAAACCCGATCGGTGTTGAGAGCATCCGTGCCATTCAACGCATCGTAGTAATCGTTCATGACGTTGACCCCCGCGTGCGCGACCAGCGCGAAGACCACAGTGGCGCCCGCGGTTACAACATTCAGTTCGATACCGGAAGCGAACACCGTGGCGAGCCCAATCAGCACCGCGACCAACGTGACCGAAAGAAAACCTGGGCGCGTGGCGAGAAAACAGCGCAACCCTCGATTAGGGAGTGTCGCGAGAGTCGGTTCAGAGGGCAAAGTTCATCTCTTCTTGGGAGCGCGTCGCCATATGGCAAATCAGCCGGACAGGTACCCGTTAGGCGGCCTGCGTGGAGATGGATCGTAAGCGCTCCACAAACCCCAGGCTATGCGGTGCGGATCAGGTGGTGATCAAATCCGCGGGTGGGCAGTTCCAGGG
>NZ_JBSYXP010000026.1:0-36323 GCF_054172105.1 Methylolobus aquaticus | reverse complement strand
TGCGCTTCAGTCTCGACAACCGAATTGTCAGCAGGGTACGCCACCCGCTCAAGCCATCACCCCACGCTCGTACACCACTTCCGACTTTAGCTCCCGGCCGGGAAGATGAAGGCGCGCGTCCAGCACATCGTTCCGTTGTCGGCCCAGGCGCTGGCGATCCTGGACGAGATCCGCCCCCTGACTGGATCGGGTCGTTACGTGTTCCCGAGTGCTCGCTCTGCTGACCGTGCCATGAGTGAGAATGCGGTGCTGGCCGCACTTCGGCGGCTCGGGTACGAGAAGGGTGAGATGACCGGGCATGGCTTCCGCTCGCTGGCGTCGACGCGGCTGCATGAGATGGGCTGGAACTCCGACGTGATCGAGCGCCAGCTAGCCCACAGCGAACAGAATGCCGTCAAGGCGGCATACAACTATGCTCAGTTCCTGCCCGAGCGGCGCCGAATGATGCAGGCCTGGTCCGACTACCTGGACGGCTTACGCCGTGGCGCCGATGTGCGGGTGCTGAGGGCTGCCGGCGAATGACGGGGTGACGACCACCCCGACTGAATATGCTCGGCTAGGTTTGGCCGCCGAACACCCGTTCCTTCAGCGGGTCCGCCGAGCATCCAACTTCGAAGGATTCGCCTTGAAGGAGGCGATATGGTCAGTTATCTCGAATACCTGGCAGAAACCTTGCGCGCGGATGCACCGATTCGCCCCTGGTTTGATCTGCTGCGCTCTCCTGGCGAGGATCAGATAACCATTCTCCGATGGTGCCAGAAAACCATTGACGGGATCGATGGCATGAGCGCGGCGCGTAGGCCGTACGCCGAGAGCGTTCCTCCCGATATGGATGTGCTCGTGTGGGAAGCGCGGCTGATGCACTTCGCGATGATGCTGACCGACGAAGACCATAAGCTTTCCCCGTGGGATAAAGCACCCACCGAGCGCCGAGCGGCACACTGTAAACGGATCGCCGACCTCGCAAGGCAGCTGGCAGATGAGTTGTCGAAGGAAGACGCGCCACCCTACCCGTCCGCTCTGGGTCTGTTCGAGGATGAGCCCGCGCGGTGGCTGCTGCAGCAGCTGCAGCCAGGACGCAGCGGCGGATCGTTCTCCCCTCGCGACGACCTGGAGCGGGCCGGATCTGCGGACACTCAAGGTATGCCCGGACTTTTGCGACGGCTGGCCGAATGCGCCGATGAGCGGCGAGACTGGCCGAAACCCAACCCGCGCCCTAACTCGGGAATCAGTCCCGATGCGCGCGAATTCGCGTTGCTGGTGGCGTACGAATTGGACGCGCAGTATTCGAGAAAGCCTTACCCCGTCATCGCGGCATGTGTCAGGCTCAAATACCCAGCGATCCAGCATCCGCCACCGAATGAAGACCATGTTAGGGCCTGGTTAGGTGATCGCTGATGCAACCTATTGGCCGTTCTGCCCGCGTCAAGCCGAGAAAGCGGCCTAGAATCACGGCGGGATTCGCATAGAGAATCACGGCACCCCTTATAACGTCATTGGGTGCCGAGAAGTGAAAGAAGACCTCGTAGAGTTTGATGCGCTGCCGGATGCCGCGCATGTGCGCGTGCAGACGGTGGCGCGCCTGTATGGCTGCAGCGTTGAAACCATCTGGCGGCACTCGTCCAAGGGGTTAATCCCGAAGCCGGTCAGCTTCGGGCCGCGCATTACCGCTTGGAATGTCGGCGAACTGCGCCGGGCAATGGCTGAGGCGCGGGAAAGCCGCGAGTGTGCGTGATGATGTTGCGCACGGCGCCGGATCTGGCGCACAATAGAAACCGTTCCCCGGACGCATCCGGGGCCGGTATTGGCGTACCGGAAGCAAAGGCGCACACAGCGCCATCCATCGGCGCTTTTTTGTGCCCGATGGAAACCTTTATGGCGGGCCGTGCGCGCGCATCCCTTGGGATGGCCGGTCCCTTTGCCCGGTACGCCAACGCCGCACGGTTCCGCCCCCACACTGATTGGCGTCAGTCGGGGCGGACTCTCAACCAGCAAAGGAGTCCGACATGAACTCACCCACCCAGGGCGCAATCCGCCCGAATCCCACCCTGCCCGCTGCTTCGCAGATCGCCGACGACCTGGTCCGCGAGCGTCATCCGCTGGCGCCGACCGATGACGCCATCATCAGCCTGCCACGGTTCAAGCTTGTCGCCATGCTGGCTGAGGCCATCGAGCGTGCGGCTGTGCCTCGGCCAGCCGTCGATCAGGATCTGAGCCGAGAGTTTGGCCTCGTTTCGGCCTTTTGCTACTGCGCGAGGGCAGCAGTTGACTGCGGCGGCGTAGAGTTCGAGCGCGACATCATCGATCCGGCGTGCGTTCTGCTGGCCAGGGCAGGCATGGCCGCGGACAACGCATCGGATGAGGGCGAAAGCGGGCGCGGCGAGGCGCCGAGCATCCTCGCGATGCTGGCTGGCGTTAAGGCACTGCTTGAGTCGCACTCGCAGTTTGAGTCGCTGGAGGAGCTGTGCGATGCGCACACGGTTGTCATCCAAGCCATGAAGGTACTTGGGGGGATCGCCGGATGAACGCTCAAATCGAGGAAATTCGAGCCGAACTCGCCAACCTCAGCGACCTGATGCAGCTGCTCGGCGTCGACGCCACTTCGCGGGACGTGCAGGCGCTCGCCTGGACGGTCCACAACCTTCTTGAATCGGTTATAGGGCGGCTGGACCCGCCGCCATCGTCGGAGGGCGAGCGATGAGCGCAGGGACGAAGTACATGGCGCAGCTGCAAGATGACGCGATCGCTGCCGTTCCCGCATTGCTGCAGGCGGCGTCGGACCTAAAGTACCACGCAGGCGAGATGGCGCCGGATGCCGTTTACGGTGCCGTCGGTGGCTTGCTGGATGCCCTGGAATTGTTGGGCGCGATCTTTACCACGCACGCGCTGCAGTCGGCACTGTACCGCGTGGCGCGTGTCGACGCCGGCATGGCTGCAATTGCCGAAAAGCGCCTGCGGGCCAGGGCGGACGGCGGCGAGGACTTGGATCGGGATTTGTGTTCTGCGGTCTGCGGTGTTTCCGCATTTCTTGATTATTGCGCGCCCTTGCCGATGGCGCCCCGGATGGGGGCAATCATGGACGGACTGGCCGCTGCACTCCGCGTGCTGGGCGGCGTCGCCGAGTCTTTCGATGTAGATGATGTAGACATCGAAAGCGGGGCTTGGAGCGAGACGCAATGTGTCGACGCTCTTGTCAGGGCGTCGTTTCGGCACGGTCGCCTGATGGTGCAGGCCGCGACGTATGCCACGGAGGGCGCGGGCCATGCATGAGATCGAGGAGTTTAGGCAGTGGGTGGCCGCCGAGTACGGTTTGAGCGTCGATGGCGAACTGGTGGAGGACGGGCGATGGCACTACCAGCGCGTCGAGGGCGATCCGCGAGGCGCGAAGAAATTCGGCTACATCGTCGAGCGGATCGGCGACACGCTTCACATCGGGTTTTGCGACTTCAAGCGCAATGTGCGCGGCTGCTGGCGTGCCGATCGGCCGCGCTGGCTTTCGCCGGAAGAGTGGCGCGAACAGCAGGCGGAAATAGCGCGAGTCCGGCGCGAGCGGGAGCGTGCCGAGCGGGAGAATCACCTGCGGGCCGCTCGCGTCGCGCGTGCCATCTGGGACCAAGCCCGGCCGATTGCTGGCGACGCGCACCCGTACTTACAGCGCAAGGGGGTGCAGGCCTGCGGGCTGCGCGTGCATCACGGACCGTGGCGGAATGGCCGGATGGCGGATCGCCAGACCGACGGGCCGGTGCTCCTGGTGCCGATGCGCGACCTCGCCGACGGCAGCATCTGGAACGTGCAGGCGATCTTCCGCGACAAGGATAACCCGCTGCAGCGCGACAAGGACTTCTTGGTCGGTGGTCGCAAGACGGGCCTTTGTCATTGGCTGGGCCGGGAACGCACGGCGACGCTGCTGGTCGCCGAGGGCTACGCAACCGCGTACAGCTGCTTCGCGGATACCGGGTACCGGACGGCCATCGCCTTCGACGCGGGGAACCTGAAACCGGTCGCACTGGAGCTGCGGCGCCGATGCCGCGATGCCGTGTTGGTGGTGCTGGCGGATAACGACGTTGACGTCGTCGGTAATCCCGGACTCGCCAAGGCTCAGGAGGCCGCCGATGCCGTCGGCGGTTTCGTGGCGGTTCCGCCCGAACCATTTAACGACTTCAACGACTGGGTGGTGGAGCTGGCGCGGGGTGCTGCGCATGGCTAGAGGCGGCAATGGACCCCGCGGGCCGGGCGAGGTGATCGAGCTGGCCACCGCCAAGGGCAGCAAGAAGCGCGCGCACAACACCAACGACGGCGCCAGCTACACGATACACGACGGCGCCTTTCATCGCGTCGGCGAGAACACGTACCAACGACTGTGCAACTTCACGGCGCGCATCGTCGCCGAGGAAGTTCACGACGACGGCGAGGCGACGGACACGCATTTCGTGATCGAGGGCCGGCTTGAGGATGGGGCGGCGCTGCCGGCAGTGACCGTGCCAGCTGCCAGCTTTTCAGGTCTGGCGTGGATCGTGTCCGCGTGGGGGGCCCGACCGATCCTGAAAGCAGGGAACTCGATCAAGGATCACGTCCGCTGTGCGATCCAGACGCTGAGCCCCAGTCCCGAGCGAATCACGGTCTATACCCACTTGGGGTGGCGCTGTGTCGACGGCGAATGGGTCTATCTATCGGGCTCTGGCGCCATCGGCATCGATGGGCTGCGCGAGGATCTGCGGGTCGACCCTGGCCGCGGCAATATGGGCCGCTACGCGCTGCCGGCGCCCCCTGCTGGCCCGGTGTTGACGACTTCGGTACGTGCGACCCTGCAGCTCCTGGAGCTGGCGCCGGCGCACCCCGCTGTCGGCGCTGTCGCACTCGCCTGCATCTTTCGTGCGCCGATCGCCGTGCCCGTCGACTTCTCCTTGTTCGTCTCGGGGCTGTATCAGGCATACAAATCCGAGTTAGCCGCGCTAATGCTGGCTCACTTCGGCGACTTCACCGCCCGATCATTCCCTGCCAACTGGAGCGACACCGCCAGCGACCTGGAGGCGAAGGCCTACGCTGCGAAAGATGCTCCGTTCGTGATTGATGACTTTAAGCCGAGCGGCGGGACGGTCGAGGTTAACCGACTGCACGCCAAGGCCGATGCTGTGTTCCGTGGCGTCGGTAATCAGGCAGGACGGGGCCGGCGTGGTCCGGGCATGGAAGCGCAGCGCACCTTCTACCCCCGCGGGCTGGTGGTGGCGACGGGTGAAGACACGCCGCGGGGCGGCTCGGTGAAGGCACGCATGGTGGTGCTGAACCTCAGCCGCGGCGCCATCGATCGACACCGGCTGACACAGATGCAGGACCATGCCCGCGCTGGACTGTTCGCCGCCACGATGAGCGGCTTCCTGCGCTGGTTGGCCCAGCAGCTGCCGGATCTTCACCGCGACCTGCCGGGGCGGCAGCTGGCCCTCCGCGAGAAGATGATAGAGCGAGGACTGCCACCGGACCGGTCGGCTTCACAGGCCGCGTCGCTCTGGCTTGGGCTGGAACTGTTCATGCGGTTCGCCAGGGAGTCGGGTGCCGTCGGCGATGCCGAGGCGGACGAGATCCTGGAGCGCTGCGGCGTGGCGCTGCGGGGGCTTTTCGACTCGCAGCGGGAGGCGCAGCACGATGCAGACGAGACGCTCCAGTTCCTGCGGCTGCTGCGTGCGGCGCTGCTGTCGGGCCGGTGCCATTTGTCAGACCCAGTCAATCAAGGCCCTCCCGTCAAGCATCCGCACTTCTGCGGTTGGCGCAACATCGCCGGCAGCGCATCAGCAGATGATGAGAAGACGAGTAGTCAGGCCGCGGTTCAAGGCCCACGCCCGCAGGGCGTGCGGATCGGATGGGCGCCTGCCCTGCAGGACGAGGTGTGGTTGGAAGGCGAGTCGACTTATAGCGTCGTGCAGGCGCTGGCCCGCGAACAGGGCGAGCACTTGGCGATCGGCAAGTATCGACTGTGGCAGAACCTGCGGGAGCGAGACTTCCTGGCTCAGGTCGATGGCGATCGAAACAGCGTCGTAAAGCAGGCGGCCGGCGTGCGTGTCCGGCTTTACGTCATGCCCCGTCAGCACCTTGAGGGCGCCGCCGATTCCTAGACGTATCTACATAAAGTGGTGATTGTGGTGATTGTGGTGCAAGTCCAGAACCCATGCGGGTTGCAGCGACATTTCCCGCTCACCACTTTTTTTGAAAGTGGTGTAAGTGGTGATCATGCCGAGGAGTGCAGCGGCAAGGCCAGGTCACCACTTGCACCAGATTCAGGCGGATCAAAACGCCCGATTCACCACTTTCAAATGACGCAAGCAATTGTACTGCATACGGTTTTCCGCATGCGTCACCGCAAACACCACAATCACCGCTTTTTTCACCCTATAGGTACAGAAAACTTTCGCACAAACGAACGAAACCCAGTGCTGGCGCGGCTTCCAGCGGTTTTTGATGGCGGCAGTGATGGTGTGGTGTGCGCCGGACCTGAACGGATCGCCGTCGCAGATCTTGCCGTTGCCGGTTCGGGATGGCCGGCCTTGCTGAGGGATTCGATGCAAGTCTCTGTTTTATGGGTCCTTTCTGGACATGGAAACCGCAGGTATGTTGGCGTGCGATTAGGCGCTAGTGGAACATAGTTACATATGGAAACTTTATCGATGAACAATCAATTGATAGGTTGCAGTTATGAGTAGGGCACCAAGCAGGGCATCTATCGCGCGTGCGCTTGGGGTCGGAAAGGCCCAGGTTTCGAAGTGCGTCAGTCGCGGAATGCCGACGACATCGATCGCCGAGGCATCGCGCTGGTATTCCAACAACATCCGCCCCCGGGCTGGGGGTCGCGGCATCGACGGCCCACACTCCGCTGAAATCGCGGAGTCGAAGGCGCGGCAGCAGGCTGCCGCCGCTGAAATGCTTGAGGCGAAAGCGGCAAAGATGCGGTCGGAGCTGGTGGACAAAGCGGGCGTCGAGCGGGCGGCTCGCGAGACGGGGAAGCTCTTGATGCAGCGACTGGCTGGCGACTTTCCGGCTCGGGTCGCCGCTGAACTTGCGGAAATTACCGATCCATGGACGGCCGAATGCCGGCTGCGCTCGCTGTTGCGGGAGGCCCTGACCGCAGTGTCGATCGAGGTACGCAGCATGCCAGATCCCGCCGCCGATGCCTGACCTGGTCGAAGTTGCCGATGCGCTGCGGCCGGTGCGACCAGACCTCTCGGACTGGCTAGCCGGCGCTCTGTCTGCGGATGATCCGGTTGTCGCGCTCGGGATTTCCCGAGCCAGTCGGCGGCGAGCGGCGACCTTTTGGCTACGGTTCGCGGCTGACCAGCTGCCCGAAGCTTCGAGCTGGCATCGCGCGCTTGAGCTCGAGCGGCGACTATCTCGGCTGTCTCGCGTCCGGTTCCTTGACGAGGTCGATCAGGCGCTAGTGCGCGCCCAGTCTGCCGGGCGGATCCCGCGTAGTGCAAGGCGGATCTACGACCTGATCCGCTGACAAATTCGCCGCGCAGCGTCAGTGCTGCCCGCGATACCGTAGCTCCATGATGATGGAGTCCACCGAATGAAAACCCCCACCACCGCCCAGCCGTTCGGGCTGGATCGTTACCACACGGCAGACCTCGCCGAAGCTGTGCGCGATGCCGTACTTTTGCAGTGTCGTGCCCGATCGCCGGGCGCGAGAATGCACCCGATCGCAATGGCCGCGCTGCAGGACGACCGACTGGACGACCTGTCAATCGGCGGGCTGGCCCATGAACTTGGCCGGCGCGACTTGGCTGCTTCGCAACACCCCGAGCGGGCCGGCGCACGCCATCTTGCCGTGATGGCCGGCGCTTCGACCTCTGATTTCCGCTCGGCGCTGGCTGACACGTGCCGTGGTCTGGTTGCGAAATCGTTCGAGGTCGCGACAGATCACCGAGAATTTGCCCAGATCGTCGAAAGCCCAGACCTCCGCACCTTCACGCTGGCCGATGCGGTCGGCGATGAAGTCGACGCCGTGAACGAGTCTGGCGAGTATGCCACCTCGTCCGTCACGACCAGCGAGGGGCAATCGCTCCAAGTCTCCCGATTCGGGCGGATTCTGTCGGTATCGCCGGACGTGCTCATAAACGACGAGCTGGCTTCGGTGTGGCGCGCTGTCGACTCGATTTCGTCGTCTGCCGGCCGGCTGGAGGCGCGGCTATTGACGGGGCTGCTGGCCGGCGTGCCCGCGCTGCCGGACGGCCCGATGTTCGATGCCACCAATTCCGTGGCGGTCGGCGATCCCTTCAACGTGGCCGGCTTCAGCGCGGCGACCGCGCTGCTCCGCGGTCAGCGGGCTGCCCCGGGCGGGCACGAACTGAACCTCAAGCCGCGCTTCGTGCTAACCAACCCGGCTCACGAATGGGTCGTGAGGCAGATCCTGGCGCTGTGCGGCCAAACTGCCGACGTGACCGTCTACCCGCACCCGGCGCTGAGCCCGGGTGTGGCGTACTGGCTGGCCGGGAGTGGCGAGCATGCGGCGCTCGGGCTCTGCTTTTTGGGGCGGCAGGACCGTCCCGTCGTCACCATCCGACCGCCGAGCGTGGCCGATTCGCTGCTCTCGATCAAGGTCGAGCACTACGTCGGCGGCGCACTGCTGGGGCGTACGGGCATCGTTCGCGTGACTTCGGAGGGCTGACCGTGGAACTGAGTGTGGAGAAGATTAGAACCTTCCTGGCCGGGGTGCGCTCGTCTGTCGCTAAGCTGGACGAGCGCATCGAATCGCTTGAGGCTGAGCGGCGCGACGTCCTGGCGCTGCCGCGCGATCGCGCGATGGTGCGGGATGCAGTGCTCGGCGAGTTGGCGAACTCGGGGGCGCTGGGCGTCGAGCGACTGCGGGCAAAGCTGGCGGCGCTGCAGGATTCGCGCAGGCCCTTTGCTGTGCCTTCCCTGCTGTGGACTGGCGGCTCTGCCGATGACGACCTACTGGCGCACCTGCTGCGCGGACTGGTGCTCGAATTGGTCGAGGCCGAAATTCAGGCCTTGCCGGTTGGAATCTCCGATGACGACCGCGCCGAGAAGCTGGCCGCGATTGACGCAGAGTTGGAGCGGCTGCGCGCATCGCGTGCCGAGGCGCTCGAAGCAAGCCGGGCCGGCGACGGTGTTCTGGTCTGAGAATCTACGGGGCAGTCACGTCGCCCCGGCGATCGGTCCGGCGCACCGCGCGACTGGGTACCGCGAAACGCGCCTACTTGACTTTCGGCCAGTGTCAGGAATGCCGCACTCCGAACATGAGAACACGCTGCTTCCCGCACTTCGGCGACTGATCACCGAGGAACTCGGCCGGCTGTCGGTCGACCCTGCCGAGGCAACGCACGCCGCGAACAGGATCTGTGCCCGGATCTGCCGCGGCTTCGGCGGCGAGTCGCACTGGTTGCCGATGACCGACCGGGAAACGCGCAACGCCGAGATCCTGGACGGGCTCCGGCGCGGGCGTTCCGCCGAGCAGGTTGCAGCAGCGGTCTGCTGCAGTGTGGTCACGGTGCGGCGAGTGCTCGCCGAGTCGCGGCGGCGTCAGGGCCTAGGCCGCCCAGGCTGGGAACTGTGACGGCTGCCTTTATCGATCAACGCACGTCGAGCCGGCTTCGGCCCGCCCGCCGTGCAAACGGTTCCGACCGGTTCTTGCCGGGGCTGGTCGGAAACTTGGGGCTCGCGTGCTGCTCACGCGAGCGACGGCGCTCCCGCGGAATCGGCCCCGCTACGCGCCACCTCTCCCTGATGTGCCTCAATGCCGACGCTTCCGCCACCGATTCGCGTTGAAACAGACGACACCGCCATCCTGGCCGCTGTCCAGTCTGCTGGACTAGCTGATAGGGCACGGGCTGAGCGGCGACGTGTGGGGCCGCGTGGCTCATTCGCGATGCTGGTTCACGGTACTGAGCCGATGACGGCAACTGCATTCGTGTCCTTTCACGATGGGTGGCTGCAGCTATCCGGCGATGCACTTGATGTGCTGGTTGCGGCGCGAGCCGCGATAGGTGGGCCAGGTTCGCGCGCGCTTCACTGATCAGGCTCTGACGGCTACAGGGTGACGGTACGCCGCACGGTACAGCGGCAAAATAACCGGAGTGATTGCCATAGGGAACAAAAGCTTGAGTTCCTTTGTGGTTCCGACCTCACCTCCATCACTCTTTCCTGAACGTACTCGCGGCATTGCGCCTGTACTCCAGCCGCTGTCGAACCGGATCGGCGTCGCAGTGCTGTTCGGCACGACGCACAATCCGGCTCGAAACATGGGCTAAACCGTCTAGCTGATACGCCCCTCGCCGCGGCGCACCACCGTTTGCCGCATGAGCACCATGGCGCAAGGGCGCTTGCGGCGCTGATGCAGCGACGTCAGGCCTTGCGGCTCCATCAATGCCAGCCCCCGTATTGCTTCGTCGGATCGCCCTTAAAGCTCTCGGTGGTCTGAGCACCGCCACTCCCGCCACCGGATTTCCGCCGCTGTGCAATGGCTGCACCGGCCGCCTTCGCCAAGTTGGCCTCGCTGAGCCCACCGAGTCCCATTGCCGTATTGACGACAATGGTCGTCACCGCGCTGATGTCCTGCTCGACCGCGTCGGGGTTGGTGACGGCTGCCTTGATGGGTTCCCCGGGATTTTCGGCCGGATACGCCGTGATGACGAGTGGATAGCGAGTTCCCGCAGGAATCGTCAGTTGGTATACCGAATCGCCCTTCAACTCGGTCCGCGCTGCCACCACCCCCGCACCATCAGTCGCTTCGATCGTCGCTGCCGTCACGGGCCCATCGTCGTTCAGCACGTGCCCGGTCAGTTGAGTCGACACCGGCGCGGCCCCGGAGCGACTGCCCGATGGTGCGTTATCGCAGCCCGCCGCGCAGGCGATCGTCACTGCAAGCAACAGCCGAGCCCCGGCCCCAGCCATTTTTCTATCGTGCTCGGATTTCATGCAACCTCCTTTCCTCGCAAAGAATGCTGAAGGCAGGCTCGGAACTCGCCGGCTGCCATCTGTTATTGTTTCGCTCGTTTCGGGCACCTTGATGGAATCTGCTGCCTCCCTACCGAAGGCCAGCAGTCGGGGGCGAATCCTAACACCGACGCGAGCGGATCGCTGCATGCTTCGCGCGAGCGTGGGCCGGCCTCGGGATTGACGCTGACGAACCGCCAACCCTACGAGTTCCCGTCTTGGCGCTGAAACACAGTATTGGCAGTCGCCGCGTCTTCACAGGCTAGCGGGGATGTCCTAATGTGAGAATCCGCCACGGGTCGTCGCCGTATGGGTAGCCACAACGCGACAGTACCTTACGGGGACGGGTCTTTCGTCGGGACCCACCAGCCCATGGCGGAAGATCACAACCGGCGTGACTCCGGCCTTGCCGAACCAAACGCCGCGATGGCCGACCCCCACCACCGCGCCTTTCCGAAACTGACGGAATCGGGTCCCCCCGGGAGATACGCAAGAAATGGCTCGCAGCAAATCAGTCCCCGCACAATCCGAGCACGAACGCCTCCAACAAGCCAACACGGGCGCGGCGCCCTGGAAGAAGTGGGGCCCTTATCTGGCCGAACGCCAGTGGGGCACGGTTCGGGAAGATTACAGTCCGTCGGGCGATGCCTGGAATTATTTCACCCACGATCAGGCCCGCTCGCGCGCCTACCGCTGGGGCGAGGACGGCCTCGCGGGTTTTTGCGATGACCACCAGATTCTCTGTTTCGCACTCGCTCTTTGGAACGGGCGTGACGCGATCCTGAAGGAACGCCTGTTCGGGCTCTCGAATACCGAGGGCAACCATGGCGAGGACGTCAAGGAATACTATTTCTACCTGGACAGTACACCGACTCACTCATACCTGAAGTGGTTGTACAAATACCCTCAGGGCGCCTTTCCCTATGCGGATCTGGTCGAAACGAACCGCAAGCGAAGCAGGCAGGAACCGGAATTCGAATTGCTGGACACGGGCATCTTCGACGACGACCGCTACTTTGACATCACCGTCGAGTACGCCAAGGCGGCCCCGGACGATGTGCTGATCGCGATTACCGTGATCAACCGCGGCCCGGATCCGGCTACGGCGCATCTGCTGCCCACCCTGTGGTTCCGCAACACGTGGTCTTGGGCTGGCGGCGGCACGAAGCCCGAGTTGTCGGCGTCCGGCGGCGCCGATTCGGTCGCGATCAACGCTCACCATACCGATCCGCTGTTCCAGCAATTTCTCGACGACTACACCCTGCACTGCGAAGGATCACCCGATCTGCTCTTCACCGACAATGAAACCAACCAGGCACGGCTGTTCGGCGGCGTCAATGCCGGGCCTTACGTGAAGGACGGCATCGATGAGTATCTCGTACAAGGCAAGAAGACCATCAATCCTGCCCAGCGAGGCACGAAAGCCGCCGCACACTACCGGCTCGACCTGGAACCCGGGGAATCCCGGATGTTGCGGCTACGACTCGCCAGCGCCGAGGCCCGCGCGGCAGCGGTGCCGTTTTCGGATTTCGAAGCGGTGTTGACCGCGCGCCGCACGGAGTCCGACGCCTTCTACGCACAGATCATTCCGCCTGCAGTGCAGGCTGACGTTGACCGCGCCCGAGTCATGCGCCAGGCCCTGGCCGGCATGCTGTGGACGAAACAGTATTTTTACTACGACGTCGACCGATGGCTGGAAGAGCGCGATGTTCGTCCGGAAACCAAACCCGAGCAGCGCCAACACGTCCGTAATAGCGACTGGTTCCACATGTACGCCGACGACATCATTTCGATGCCGGACAAATGGGAATACCCGTGGTTCGCGGCCTGGGACCTCGCCTTCCACATGATCCCGCTGGGCCTCGTCGACCCCGCCTTCGCCAAGGCGCAACTCGACCTGATCCTGCGCAACGATTATCTCCACCCGAACGGGCAGATCCCGGCCTATGAATGGAATTTCGGGGACGTCAATCCGCCCGTGCATGCCTGGGCGACGATACATACCTATCTGCTCGACCGGGAACGGAATGGCGGCCAGGGCGACATCGATTTCCTCAAGTACGCCTTCTCGAAGTTACTGATCAACTTCACGTGGTGGGTCAACCGCAAGGATCAAGGCGGCAACAACATCTTCGAAGGCGGGTTTCTCGGCCTGGACAACATCGGCGTCTTCGACCGCAGTTCTCCGTTGCCGACCGGCGGCTATTTGGAGCAGGCCGACGGTACCGCCTGGATGGTTTTCTTCAGCCAGCAGATGCTGCGGATCGCCGTCGAACTGGCATTGCATGATCCCTTGTACGAGGAGTACGTCGAGAAGTTCTTCGAACACACGATGTGGATAGGCGGTGCCATGGACTGCATCGGTGTCCAACAGGACGAATTGTGGGACGAAGACGACGGATTCTTTTACGACGTGCTGCGTCTGCCCGATGGCACCTCGACCCGCCTGAAAGTGCGCTCCATGGTGGGCCTGCTGCCGCTCGCCGCCATTGCGGTGTTCGAGGACGATATCCTGAGCCGCCTGCCCTCGTTCGGACAACGCGCCGCCGCCTTCATGGCGCGGCACCCGGAGTTGTGCGGCACCGTCCATTTGCCCACCGAACCCGGTGTTGCCGGGCGGCGGATGCTCTCGTTGTTCACCGAGGACAAACTGCGCCGCATCCTGTCGCGGATGCTGGATGAGAACGAATTCCTCGGCGAGTTCGGCATCCGGGCCCTGTCCCGCTTCCATCAGGAAAGTCCTTTCGTGTTCCATGCCAACGGACACGAGTTCCGCGTTCAGTACCTGCCCGGGGATTCGGACAGCGGGATGTTCGGTGGCAATTCGAACTGGCGGGGGCCAGTCTGGATGCCCGTCAATCTGCTCCTTTATCTGGCGCTGATCCGTCTCTACACCTATTACGGCGACGAGTTCCGTGTGGAGTGCCCCACCGGTTCGGGGCAGCAGATGACCCTGCTCGAGGTGGCGAAGGAACTGGGCGAGCGCCTGACCCGGTTGTTTCTCCGCTCGCCCGAGCGGCGCAGACCGGTTTTCGGTACGGCGGACAAGTTCCAGGAGGATCCCCACTGGCGCGATTTGCTGCAGTTCTACGAGTACTTCCATGGCGACAACGGTGCCGGCCTCGGTGCCAGTCACCAGACCGGCTGGACCGGCTGCATCGCGCGCATCATTCAGTTGAACAGCCTGTTAACCGCCGAAGCCTTGTTGCCACCTGGAACAGACGGCAAGATGTTCGCTCCTTCGGTATCGAAACCGTAGCGGGTGTGCGTTTGCGCACGCTCGTCCGCCCCGTGGCCTGCGATGCAACGCATCCTCCGCCCCACAGAGACAAAGTCAGAAACTCATGATACTCGCCGGTGATATTGGCGGAACCAAGACGGTTCTCGCCCTGTACGGTGCCGAAGATCCGATCGACCGCCCGTTTCGTTCGCAGAAGTTTGCCAGCGGCAGCTACGATGCGCTGGAACCGATCATCGCCGAGTTTCTGCGCGGCATCGAACCCACGCCGCGCGTCGGTGCCTTCGGCATCGCCGGGCCCATCCAGGGGCGCCGTGTGCAGACGACCAACCTGCCGTGGCTGATCGACGCCGACGAACTTGAGAGACGCTTCCATTTCCGCACCGTGGATCTGCTCAACGATCTGCAGGCCACGGCCTCTGCCGTGCCCTTCCTGTTGGCCGATGACATTTGCACCCTGAGCGCCGGGGTGCCGGTGCCACAGGGCCCCATCGCCGTGATTGCGCCCGGCACGGGCCTGGGCATGGCCTTGATGGTCCCCACCGATGACGGTTTTCGCGCCCTGCCCTCCGAAGGCGGCCATAGTTCGTTCAGTCCGGTGACGGCTGACGAGGTCGGGCTACTGACCTTCCTCCAGGACCGCTTCGGCCATGTGAGCTTCGAGCGCATCTGCTCCGGCAGCGGCCTGCCGAACATTTACGACTACCTGCTCGACACCGGCCGCTACGAGGAGCCCGATTGGCTGCGGGAACAACTGGCCACTGCGGCCGACAGGACCCCGATCATCGTAGGGGCAGCGATGGAGCAGCGCGCTCCGCTATGCGCCGCCACACTGGATCTGTTCGTCACCACACTGGCGAGCGCCATCGGCAACGTCGCCCTACTGACGCTGCCGACCGGCGGCATCTACCTCGGTGGCGGCATTCCGCCCCGTATTCTGTCGCGTTTGCGCAAACGCGACTTTCTGGAGAGGATCGTGTCGAAGGGGCGCTCCCGTGGCCTGATCGAACGGTTTCCGGTTCATGTGATCCTCGACGCGCAGGCGGCGCTCCACGGCGCCGCCTGGCACGCGCGCCGGAAGGCCGGCGAAGTCCCTGAGGACGACACGGCCCCTGATTGATTGACCAAGACGGGCCCTTCCTTGTCGACCACCGGTCCCGCCTACGGATTACAGAACTGCCGGCTGTCCCCCACCGAGCCCGAGGAACTGGCCGTCACCTTGCACTCACGCGCCTACGGCACGGCCGGACCGCCCGTCGTGATCCTCCACGGCCTGCTCGGCTCTCATCGAAACTGGCGGTCAATCGCCCAGTCGCTGGCAGCGGATCATCGCGTCCATGCGGCCGATCTCCGCAACCACGGCGAGTCCCCGCATTCGGACCAGATGGACTATCCACATCTCACGGCCGATGTGGCTCGCCTGCTCCATGGTCTTGAAGTCGAACGGGTGCGGCTGATCGGACACAGTCTGGGCGGCAAGGTCGCGATGTGCCTTGCGTTGGCCGAACCGCACCTGGTGGAGTCGGTGGCCATCGTCGACATGGCGCCGGTAGCCTACCCGAACCGCAATGCACCCATTCTCGACGCCCTTCGCAACCTGCCCCTTGCGGAATTGTCGGACCGGCGCAGCGCCGACCGACAGTTGGCCGAAACGATTTCCGATGCGTCCCTGCGTCAATTCCTGCTGACCAATCTCGTGCAGACCCGCGACGGGTTTTCCTGGCAGCCGAATATTGCGGTCCTCGCCAGTGCCGGCCCGGTGCTTTCCGACTTTCCCACCTTCAGCCCTGAGACGGCCTTCCCCGGACCGGCCTTATTCATCTCGGGTGCCTTGTCCCCCTACCGGGTCAGGGATCATCGCGACGCCATCGGCACGCTGTTTCCGGAGGCCAGTCATCGCGAGATTGCGGGCGCCGGACACTGGCCGCATGTCGAATCCCCGACCGAATTTCTGTCGGTCCTCCGGGATTTTCTGACCGAGCCCAGCTGACCTCGCCCACTTTCCGGGCCTGTGTCGATCACAGCACTCCCTGCACGCCTCCCCCATTTCGATCCGGGAAACCTTGCCCCCGCTGGGGCAGCGCGCATGCAACCGCCTCGGGCCCTGGCACGGTCTAGGCCGCCTGGACCGTGGTTTGGCGGGGCTCTACGGTAGCGGCTGCGAGCGTCGGCGGTGCAGTCCCACCGGCAGTGATCGATACCAAGACCGGCAAGGGATTCGGGTTCCTGACAGGGTTTCCCAACGCCTTCTTCCCTCGCGGCACTGCCGCCGTCTCAAGCCCACGCAACTCCAGTGCAATGTTGTCGTCCACCGCGGAGCGGCGGTAGTCGTAGAGGGTCTCGAGGATGTCCTGGTCGATGAACTGAGCCCGATGCCCGTCGATGATCAAGGAACTCCATGGTTCGACCTGTTCCAACAACTCGCGCAGTAATGGCTTGTTCAGGAAAGACACGTCCTTTTGCAGGCGCAGAAGGTAGTTGTTGCCATCCCGAGTCAAGGTGAGTGCGGCATGGAAGTTGGCTCGCATCACGTAGAAAAGACCGCACAGCATGCCGATCCCCATACCCTTCAGCAGATCCGTGAACAGGATTGCGATGATGGTGACAACGAAAGGCACGATCTGGTTTGTCCCCTTGCGATAGAGCTCCATGAATAATTTGGGCTTCGCCAGTTTGTAACCCGTCAGCAGCAGGATTGCGGCAAGGCAGGCCAGCGGAATCATGTTCAGAACTCGCGCGATGAACAGGACGCTGACAAGCAGGAGAATGCCATGCAGGAAGCACGAGACCTTGGTATGCGCGCCGGCATTGATGTTGGCCGATCCGCGGACGATGACCGCCGTCAGGGGTAACCCCCCGAGCATGCCGCTGAGGATATTGCCCAAGCCTTGTGCCTTGAGTTCCCGGTTGGTCGGGGCGACCCTACGCAAGGGGTCGAGCTTGTCAACGGCTTCGAGGCTCAGCAAGGTTTCCAGGCTCGCGACGACCGCCAGTGTCCCGGCCACCACCCAGACTTGCGGGTCGGTGATGCGGGAGTAATCGGGAAAAGTCAACTGATGGATGAAGCCGTCGAGATTGTCGATGGACGGCAGGCTGACCAAGTGGTGTGCAGCGATCGCCAAGGTCGGGGAAATCTCCGGCGCCAGCTGGTTGAAGGCAAGGCCCCACAGCACCGCGACCAATGGCCCGGGAATGAATCTGAGCCACGCCAACTTCCGGATGGCTGGCGCTTCCCACAGCAGCATGATCAGAAGCGATACGGTGCTGACGATGATCGCGCCCGGCGAGATCGCCTTCAACGCAACCGCGATCTCGGACAAGGTGGTCTGGGAGTCCAGTTGAAGATAGGCCTCGTCACCGACGAAATCGGCGTCATAGCCCACCGCATGAGGAATCTGTTTCAGGATCAGAATAAGTCCGATCGCCGCCAACATGCCCTTGATCACCGACGAGGGGAAGTAAGCCCCGATGGTGCCCGCCTTGGCAAAGCCCAGGACCGCCTGCATGGCGCCGGCGAGTACGACGCTGAGCAGCAAGGCCGGAAATCCGCCCAACTGCTCGATCGCAGCCATGACAATGACCGTCAGGCCCGCAGCCGGCCCGCTGACGCTGACCTGCGAACCACTGGCCCAGGACACCACCAGGCCTCCGATGATCCCCGCGACGATGCCCGACAGCAAAGGCGCACCCGAGGCCAGCGCAATCCCGAGACACAAGGGCAACGCGACCAGGAACACCACGAGTCCGGCAGGAATGTCCTGCCCCAGGTGCGCCAGATAGTAGTTCAGTTGTTTCCGAATCATACGGTGGTCTCCTCCGACGGCGATCTGAGCAGAGTCGGGAAAGGGGTTCCCGACGCCGGCGAGTCGGCATTCCGCAAGCAGCGGTCAGTCAGCGCGACACGCGTGTTATGTTTTGCTAGCGAATGAAGGCCGGACACGGTATCGACATTACGTTTCGATACGCAACCATCTGTCGTTCGCGATCGAAACCATACGCCCCGGAGTCGGGATTTGCAAGTGGCCATTCGCAGGTATGATCAGGCGTCCGCGTTGCGCGGAATTCCGAGCGCGGTCCGGGTTCTGGCCTCCCCGCCTTGGCACCGAACACGGTGCGAATGCTTGTTACCGCAACGCATATCTGCCCTAACTTGCGGCCGACCTGACAAAACATGCCCCATGTTGGGTTTTCAACACGAAGCGACAGTCATACATCACTGGTTTTATTGCATTCTTGGCATGGCACAACAAGTGCTGAGTAACGGAAGTCGACTTGACTGTCTAACGACAGAGCACGCTGAGCGCGCGCCAGGAGCGCCGCGTGGTCGCCGTTCCCAAAACGCCTTACGCCGCAGAGTGGCGGATCCTTTTCTTGGCGCAACCCGGACCGTTCCCATGCCAAACCTGTTCAAGCTCGCCTTTGCGACCGACGACGTCCGTCAGGTCAATCAACCATTCACGTCAGCCAAGACTTTCGCGGTCTATCACGTCAATCCCGACCGCGCGGAACTGGTGAAGGCGGCTGACTTCAGCGACCTCGCCGAGGAAGAACACGACACGAGACTGAGGGCGATGATCGAACTGCTCGACGGATGCGGCGCAGCGGTCTATTGCGAGGCGATTGGAGCATCAGCTACGGAGCGACTGGTGGAGCGCGGCATACAGCCGATCCGAGTCAGCCGCGGGGCCCACATTGCAGAGCTTATCCACGGCTTTCAGGACAGCCTGAAGAGCGGAGTCCACGAGGGTCCCCACCGGGCGTAGCGGCCGGGAACAAGCGCGATGGCCCGCGAACGGACTCGGTGGGCACCCGATTCGTGGCAGCTTACGGGCCCGAGCTGCGTCGGTGCGAGCCCTCCGCGAACGCGGGAAACGCGGCGGCTCAGCCGGAATGCGCGATGCGCACTCCAATGGCTTCGAGCACGATACCGACCACGATGGCGGTGATGCCGATCCAGGCATTTTCGGGTGCCAGTAACAGCAAGATGGCGCCGATGGTCATCAGGCCATAGGCAACACGGCGGCGACGGCGAGGATCTTTGATCATGACGGCGTTCGCTCGGGGCTGGGTTGGGGCTTCGATTATACGACCCGTTCGTTCGTTCAGCGCGCTGCCGGAAAGACCGTGTTCAACCCGGCGCCGGTCGCCGCGGCTCCAGATGAGCGTACGGCGGCAGGGTCTGCAGACGCGAGTCGACCAACGGTCCGCCTACGGTGAAGTGGTAGAGGCTCTGGAGCACCGTCCCTTCCAGTCCCAGAAGCTCATGCACGGAGTCGTCGAAAAAGCAGCCGATTCCGGTCCCGCCCACTCCCGTGGCTCTCGCTTCCAGGTAAAGCGCCTGACCGATGAGGCCCGTTTCCCAGAATAGCCGCCGGTAGACCCAGGGGCCCTCTCGCAAGCCCTCGTCGAACTCGGCCAGCATGCCCAGGCTGAAGGCACTGTCGGACGCGATCGCCTGGTGGCACGAAAGCATTCGGGCCGCATCCCGCGCGTCCCCTACCACCAGCCGAAACAGCGGCAGCGACTCGGGCCCGACCGCTGCCCACTCGAATTGGGCCCGGAAGAGCGGCGCCGTCCTGGTCTTGTCGACATCGCCGCGCCAGAATACATAGAGCCCGGGCTCAAGACCTGGCACGCGGTGAACGAAGAGCGCCAGATGAACGCGTGGAGCCCACGGCCAGCCGTACCAGGGCGGACACCGTTCGCGGAAGCATGTGGCATCGAGTATCCGGAACAGGGTGTCGGCGGCGACCGGCGTGACGCCATCGAAGGCCTGCGCGCTGCGCCGCGTGCGAATGACCTCGACGGCGGCGAGTTCCGAACGGCAGGGAATTTCCGGCCATGCGGCCGTCATGGGGCGACCGGGTGTCGCAAGGGTTCGCGGCTTGAGGCTCGCGGCGTGGACCTCCTCGATCACAGGCCAGTCGTGACGGTGGGTCGCGCTCAGGCGATTGGCCTGCCCGCTCCATACGCCGCTTTGTACGGACGCGAGCAAGCGATCGATATCGATGGTTTCGGGGGCGAATGCGGCAGGTCCGACCCAGCACAACAGATCCGGTGCTTCCCGCTCGGCGCCGGCAAAATCGGCCTCCCGGTCCAGTCCCAGCAAAGCCGCGATATCGTCGTCGCCCCATGCCTCCAGCAAGTGCACCGACCAGCCCAGTACCGCCGCGGCATAGTTCAAGGCACCCAAGGCATGACCGACATCGTGCTGACAGTAACGGAAGGCTCGTTCCCCGTACTTCCATGCCTCTCGCCAATACACGGAGCTCAGCGCCACGAGGCAACCGGAAAACGCCAAGTCGGCGCGGCAGCGGCGTTCCAGTGCATGCCCATGGCTGTGGTAGTGATAGACACCCCCGGGCAGTAGCGCGTGCTCCGGGGTGATCAAGTACGCCTCCGTCGGGTGCAGATTTCCACTGGAAGGGTTGCACCGCAGCGCCCAGCGGTCCTCGCCATAGACCTTCCAGGCCGACAGCCCGAACGAGAGCTCGAACAGCAGCCCCAACGCTGCCAGATCCGCTTTGGCCGCGGCGATGCACCCCGGCTCGAACAAGGCACGATACGGGATGAGGTTCCGCTCGCTGACCAGCGGCAGGGGAACCCGCTCGGCGCCCTTGAATTCCCTGAACGGGCTCGGCTGCGTAGCCCAGTCGAGATGGCCAGGGCCTGCCGCGTAGCGCTCGAACGCGTGTTTGGTCCGCTGGTGGTAGGCGTAGACCGTCTCTGAAGCTGATCTCACTGACATCTTCGGTAATCCATTCCACAGAAGGATTTGCGTGCGTTCACCGATGACTTGCTTCTCCGGGCGGCTCAGTTAAACCGGCTGAGCAGGGCCTCGGTCCGACTTCGCGACCATCACTTCTTGCTGTCCGCCCCATCGGCGGAGGTGGACTCCAGGCGGTCCAGCAGGATTGCGACGAGCATGTCGCTCATCACATTCACTGCCGAGCGACAGCGGGCGATGATCCAATCGACGGGCAGAATCAGGGGGATGGCCGCGGCGATCATCGCATCGGGCAAACCCACCGCACCGAGCACGAGCGGCAGCACGATCAGGCCGGCCTCCGGAATGCCGGCGATGCCGGCCCCCGCGAAGACCGAGGCCATCAAGACCACGCCCTGCTGCGGCAGGCTCAGCGCGTAACCTGCCGCCTGAGCCAGAAACAGGGCCGTCATCGCTTCGTACAAGGTGATGCCGTCGTTGTTCAGATTGGTTCCGACGCAAGCGGAAAGCCGCGCCGAACGATCCGACACACCGAGCTTTTCCGTCAGGCATTTCAAGGTGACCGGAACCGTCGCGAGGCTGCTATTGGTCGACAGCCCGGTCAGAATCGCGTCGGCACCGCCGCGCAGATAAACCGAGGGACGCTTGCCGCCGAACAGCCAGGCAACCGCGGGATAGTAGACGAGCGCGTGCAGCGCGAGTCCGGCGAGTATCGTCAGCAGGAACACCCACAGGATGCCGAAGACCCCGATACCGGCCTTGCCAACCACCTGCGCCACGACCCCGAACACGGCAAACGGGACGATCAGGATGATCCATTCGAGCATCTGGACCAGCACCTGGTAGACCGTTCCCACCGCTCGCTCCAACGACTCGATCCCCCTCAGATCGCCGGAAGCGTGCTGGCTGCGGCGCACAGCCCGCAGCGCCACGCCGCCGAGCAGTGCCAGGAGCACGATGCTGAGCACATTGTTTTTGAGGAACGGCTCAAGCAGGCTCTCCGGCACATACCCCGCGAGATTGCTGAGCGGGTTCAGGGAAACGTTCGGCGCGCGCTGGGGAGGCACCAGCGGTCCGGGAGACTTGCTCTCGACTTCTCGCGTCAGCGCCGCAAGATCGCCAGCCCAGGCAGTCCCGGGAGACCACGTATTCATGATGGCCAGACCGATAGCCATCGCAACGCTGACGTTGATCAGGCAGATCGCAAGCAAGCGGATGCCGTGCCGGGCCGACAACTCCGAGCGGATGAACCCGTCCAGGATCGCGAACAGGATCAGCGGTGTCGCCAAAGCCTTCAGCAGGCGAACGACCAGCGTTCCAAGTTGTCCGAGGTATTCGTTTTTGAGTCCGAACAGGTAGGGATCGCTACCGAAGGTGACGCCCAGCACCGCGCCGGAGACAACGGCGATCAGCACCTTCAGATACAGCGGCATGGCAGGCACAAGCGTGAGGTGAGACCGAAGACACAGTCGGCATCATCGTGCCGTGCACGTTGATCCTGGGCGCAAGCTTACCCAAATCGTAGGCCCCTCACTACCCGAGGCGCGTTTGAAGAGCCGAGGTTCGCGGTTAGCCACCAGGCCCCGCGCCTATGGTCTAGAGCCTTTGTGCAGCGCGCAGACCTACCGTCCTGACCAATGCGCCTGCTACAATCGCCGCCCTTTTTCCATCCGTAAGCCCCGCCAAGAGGACGCGCGTTTGCCCCAATTCATTCCCGGCCAGCGCTGGATCAGCGACACCGAGCCCGAACTCGGCCTCGGCACCGTCGTCGACGTACACGCCAACCGTGTCACGATCCGGTTTCTGGCCTGCGGCGAAGAACGCATCTATGCGGGCGCCACCGCGCCGCTCACCCGTGTCCGCTTCGTGCCCGGCGATACGGTGGAGGACGTGGACGGCAATGTCCTGACCGTGACCGCTATCGCAGAGGATGCGGGCCTGCTCGTATATGAGGGTAAGGATGCGGATGGCATGCCGTTCTCCCTCGAAGAGATCGAACTCAACCATTTCATCCAGTTCAACAAGCCGCAAGACAGGCTGTTCTCGGGCCAGCTCGACCCGGTAAGCCTGTTCCGGCTGCGCCTGGCAACGCGCCGCAAACTGGCCGAGCTCGAGCAGTCTGCGGTGCGGGGTCTGATCGGCGCGCGCGTCAGTCTGATCCCTCATCAGATATTCATCGCCAGCGAAGTCGCCGGCCGCCCGGATCCACGGGTGATGCTCGCCGACGAGGTCGGGCTGGGCAAGACCATCGAGGCCGGCTCGATCCTGCACCATCGCCTGCTGACCGGTCGGGCCGAACGCGTTCTGCTGATCGTACCCGAGCCTCTGCTGCACCAATGGCTCGTGGAAATGCGCCGGAGATTCAATCTCCGCTTCAGCCTTTTCGATGAGGAACGCTACTCCCAGGCGGAGCAAAGCAATCCATTCCTTGCCGAGCAGCTGGTCCTTTGCAGTCTGGACTTCCTGCTCGCGGATCCTGACCGCGCGGAGCAACTAGTGGCTGCCAACTGGGACCTTTGCGTCGTCGACGAGGCCCATCACCTGCATTGGACGCCCGAGCAGCCCAGCCCCGCCTACGTGCTCGTCGAACGGCTTGCCGGCAGCTGCCCGGGCTTGCTGCTGTTGACCGCCACGCCCGAGCAATGGGGGAAAAGCGACCACTTTGCCCGCCTGCGCTTGCTGGATCCAGAGCGCTTCCACGATCTGACAGCCTTTCTGGAGGAGGAACGTCATTACCGTGAACTGGCGGAAGTGATCGATCGACTGATCGATGAACGCCAACCCAGTGCCCAGGTTCTCGCACGGCTCTCCGAGGTGCTCGCTGCGGATGGCGCCGAGGCCCTCCTGGCCCAACTCGGTGAACCCGACAGCTATGCAGTTGCTCGCGCCGCCCTGATCCAGCTGATGATCGACCGGCACGGCACCGGGCGCGTCTTGTTTCGGAACACCCGGGTGACCGTGCAGGGTTTCCCCGACCGGGAACTCCACCCCCACGCCCTCGAACTGCCCGAGGTTTACCGTACTGCCCTGGGCTCGGTTGCCGCGCAACCCGAGGACCATCTCCATCCGGAGAGCGTGCGCCTGTTCGATGAACCTCAGTCAGCGGCCGACTGGCCGCGGCGCGACCCGCGCGTGGCGTGGCTCGTCGATTTGCTGAAACGTTTGCGACCGGCCAAGGTTCTCGTCATCTGCGCCAAGGCGGCGACGGCGGTACAGCTGGAGTTGGCACTGAGACAACAGGCGGGAATCCGTTGCGCGGCCTTCCATGAAGAACTGACGATCGTGGCGCGCGATCGCGCCGCAGCGTGGTTTGCCGACCAGGAGACCGAGGGGGCTCAGGCCCTGATCTGCTCCGAAATCGGTAGCGAGGGCCGCAACTTCCAGTTTGCGCATCATCTGGTGCTGTTCGACTTGCCGTTGAACCCCGATTTACTTGAACAGCGCATCGGTCGTCTCGATCGGATCGGCCAGACGGCGACGGTCAACATTCACGTGCCCTACTTTCGTGGCAGCGGGCAGGAATGCCTACTGCGATGGTATGCCGAGGGTCTTGATGCCTTCCGTCACCCCTGTCCGGCGGCCCAGGCCGTGCTGGCACAGGTTGCCACCGATCTGCGCGACACGATCGTCCACCCGGATCCGGAGCGGCTGGAAGTGCTGGTGCGCCGTTCGCAAAACCTGCGGGAGGAACTGGCGGACGCGCTGCATCGCGGTCGGGACCGCCTCCTAGAGCTGAGCTCCTGCCGCCCCGACGTGGCGAGCCGCACGATCGATCAGATCGCTGCAATCGACCGGGATCCGGAGCTGTCGGCCTATCTCGAGCGCGTGTTTGACCACTTCGGCGTCACGGTCGAAGATCACTCCGCCAACTGTGTGATCCTGACGCCCAGCGAACACATGCGCGTACCGCACTTTCCGGAGTTGCCCGAAGACGGGTTGACCGCGACCGTCGATCGCTCGATCGCGCTTGCACGCGAGGACATGGCGTTTCTGACCTGGGAGCATCCGCTCGTGCGAGGTGCGATGGACTTGCTGCTGAACGGCGAATACGGCAACGCCGCCT
Organism: Methylolobus aquaticus; assembly: GCF_054172105.1. Classification (NCBI taxonomy): domain Bacteria; kingdom Pseudomonadati; phylum Pseudomonadota; class Gammaproteobacteria; order Methylococcales; family Methylococcaceae; genus Methylolobus; species Methylolobus aquaticus. The sequence continues at coordinate 11,354 of NZ_JBSYXP010000026.1, read as the reverse complement.
TGAGCCTCGTGCGAGGCTCCGGCCACCCCCCTGGCCAGCTTTTCGTCGAAACCTTTCACATCGTCGAATCGCCCGCGCCACGGCACCTGCAGATCGGACGCTTTCTGCCGCCTCATTTGATCGAGAGCCGGATCGATGCGCAGGGTAACGAGGTGTCCCCGGAAGACACGCCTGATGGTTCGGACCTCGAAGAGTCCATTCCAGCCGCGACGGTGGCTCCCTTCCTGCGAAACCAGCAGCGATTGATCGAGCGCCTGCTGAAGCGTGCCGAGCGATCGGCTCACCGTCGTCTCGCCAGCTTGATTGCCGACGCCGAGAGCCTGATGTTGACGGTGATGACCGACGAGTTGAAACGGCTGGCTGCGCTGCGCAGAGTGAATCCTTCAGTCCGGCGGGAAGAACTCGATCGCCTCAAACAGGAAGGCGTGGAATTACATCACTGCATACAGTCCGCCCAACTAAGACTCGATGCGGTGCGCATCATCCTGACCGTTTGATGCCGCATCGAGGCCAGGTCTCGCTCGCCGGGCCGTCACCCCACGGCCCGCGCCAGCCGATAGATTCCCGCGCTCTGTCCTCGGCGGAGTAAGCCCGTCGCGTCCGGCGCAGCCTCTGCGCGACCGGTTTTGCTATCATTCCGACCAATGTTGACAAACCCTTCGCCCTGGATGCCCGACGTCGCTTGCGAAACCGCCGTGATCAAGGCGGACTGCCGGACGGGTATCTGACGCCCCAGCTGGCGCCTACCCCTGCAACCCAAAGTATTCCTGCATGCCGTCTTCCCGGAATCCGGATCGTTCCCCGCGCAATGCGCTCGTGGCCGGCGACCCCGTGGCGATCGAGATTGCCAGCTTCCTGCGCCACCTCGAGTCCTGCTTCCGCGCGCGGCAGCGGCGCTCGCTGCGGTCATCCGACGCGCCGGATGAGAATCGAGGCGTGTTCTCGCTCGAATTGTCGATCGCTAGCGTCGATCGGGACCGGTTGCACCAGGCGGCACCCGATCTCCCTCCCCAGATCGGTTTGCTTGGCCCCACACAGGCGGGGAAGAGTTCCCTGACGAATTGGCTGTTGGGTGTCACACGTGCCGGCGTCAGCCCACTCGCCGGCTACACGATTCATCCCCAGGGTTTCGGTTGGGGCCCGGACCACGACCGCCTGGCCGAGGACCTGGCACCTTTTTTTCGCGGGTTGGAGCGCGTGGAAGCCGAGGCGCTCAGTCGTGAGCATCTCGACCGCTACACGCTCTCGCCGGCAGCCGCAACGCTTCCGACGGGACTGGCCCCAAGTGGCTGCATTTGGGACACCCCGGATTTCGACTCGGTCGACTCCGACATTTACCGCAGCCAGGTGTTGCGCATCGCCGCCCTGGTCGACTTGGCCATCCTGGTCGTCAGCAAGGACAAATATGCCGACCAGACGGTCTGGGACATGCTCGAACTGCTGGAAGCCCTGCATCAGCCAGTGCTCGTCGTCATCAACAAGATCGAGCCACAGGCCTGCGAACTGGTGGTGAGCTCCTTCCACGAAAAATGGCGCGCGGCGCGGCGCGACCACTCGCCCGAGACGACAACCATTCCGTTCACCGCTGGGATGAGTGAGGCCGCGACGCCGGCCGCTGTTGAGGCTCTGCTGACCACACTACGCAACCGGCTCGCATCGCCGGAGCATCTCCGCAACGATCGGCGCCGACAGACGCGGGCCCTGGTCGAGCGGTTCTGGTCCGAGTGGCTGACGCCGGTGCGCGCCGAGCAGGATGCTCAAGCCGAATGGCACACCGAAATCGATGCCGCCATGAAAGAGGCGGTCGAGCGTTACGCCCTCGACTACCTCGATCACCCACAGCATTACGAAACCTTTCAGCTCGCGCTGGCGCGACTGCTGACCCTGCTGGAAGTCCCGGGCGTCGGCGGCGCGCTTGCGAAGGCGCGCCGCGCACTGACCTGGCCCTTTCGGCAGGTTTCGGGTCTCGGTCGCGGCAAACACCGGGGAGAGGCCGACGATGAGGCCATGACCACCGAAGAAGCGCTGCTGCTGCAAATTGGTGAACATGTGTTGCTGCGGCTGCATCGCGTCGCGGTTGCGCGGCGCGACGCCGAAAACGGCGCGCAGGACTGGTGGGGCGACGTGGCCGAACTCCTGCGGCAGTCCCGCGCCGGCCTGCAAGCACCGTTCAGCGCCGCGCTGCGCAGTTATCTGCGCTCGTTTCAGCCGGAAGTGGAAAGCACGGCACGGGATTTGTACCAACGACTCGAAGAACGTCCCGTCGTACTGAACAGCCTCCGCGCCACCCGTTTCACGACGGATGCCGCCGCACTGGCCCTGGCACTGCATTCCGGAGGCATCGGCATGCAGGATTTCGTGATCGCCCCGGCAACGCTGGCCGTGACGTCGATGCTGACCGAAAGCGCCCTCGGGCGCTACGTCGACCGCGCCGCGGATCACCTCAAGCGCCGGCAACTGGCCGCCGTGACAGCCTTCCTCGACGACGCACTGCGTCGCCCTCTGGCGGCCTTGCCCGATCAACTCGATCCCGCGCGGCATTTTCGCGTGTCGCGGGAGCGTGTGGGCCGAATCGAAGAATTGTTGAAGGCCTATGTCTGACGACGGCGGATTGCAACGACTCCGGGACAAGGCCGTTAGCTGGAGTCAGCGGGCCGTCGCTCAGGGCTGGCTGACGGCGCAGGAGAGTGCACGCCTGGAGCGGCTTGAACATCGCTCACCCGACGCCTTGTTCGAGGGGCTGGAACGGCGACCGCTGGTCGTCGCGTTTTTTGGCGGAACGGGCGTGGGCAAGAGTACGCTGCTGAACCGTCTGGCGGGACGGGAGGTGGCCCGCACCGGGGTGATCCGGCCGACTTCGCGCGAGATCACGGTCTATCTGCATGAGTCGGTCCGGATGCGGCCGCTACCGTCCTACCTGCCCCTGGATCGGATCCATGCCATTACCCACGACAGCGAGCGGTACAAGGATGTGCTGTGGGTCGATACACCCGATTTCGACAGCATGGACCGGACCAACCACGATTTGGCGCTGCAGTGGCTGCCGCACATCGACGTACTGGTCTACGTGGTCAGCCCCGAACGCTACCGCGACGACCGGGGTTGGCGAATTCTGTTGCAGCATGAGCGTGATCACGCCTGGATCTTCGTAATCAACCAGTGGGATCGCGCCCATCCTAGCCAGCTCCCGGATTTCGAACGACTGCTCGCCGAGGGAGGCTTCGACGCCCCGCTGGTCTTTCGGACGGCATCCGTGCCTGAGAGTGCGGCGCGACCTGCCGATGACTTCGCGCTGCTCGAAGCGACGATCCGCGACTTGTCCGAACAGCGAACCATGGCGCTGCTGACCGAGCACAATCTGCAGGGGCGCTTCAATGAACTCGCCGACACCATTGACATCCTGGCGGCGCGTTTTGGACAACCGCAATCTTTCAAGACACTGCGGGAGAGTTGGGCAGAACTCTGGCGAGCGACCGCCGCGAAACTGCGCAAGGGCCTGCAGTGGCCCATGGACGAATTCGTAATGCGGTTCGTGAACCGCGAAGCGGATCCGCTGCGGCGATCGATGGACCTGAATACCGCGCGGTCGGTACCCGCCGAAGGACCCGTGCTGACACTACTGTGGGATGACTGGGCTCAACTGTGCTTCGATGATGCTCTGGACCGGTTGCTGATTGACGCGGAAGCCATCGGCTTGCCTTCGCCACCGTTGCGGAACGCCTTGCAACCGCTAAGGCATCAGGCTTCGCGATGGGTGCTCGACGCCGGCCAGACCTCGTTGCGCGAGGCACTGGCCAGGCCCGGAACTCGAGGGCAGCGCCTGTTGCTGAAGCTGGCCGGACTGCTCTCGGTCATCGCCCCACTCGGCGCCACCGGCTGGGTCGCGTATGAAGTCGTCGTGCTGTACTACCGCAGCGTGCAGGCCGAAACACCCTTCCTGGGTACGGAGTTTGCGATCCATAGCGCATTGCTGATCGCCGTCGCGTGGCTTCTGCCCTATGCGGCGCAGCACAAGCTGAAACCGTCCACGGAAAAAACGGCGCGCCGGGGACTGGAACGCGGACTGGAACAGGCCTTCGACACCCTGCGTGAAGCGGTCGATGATCAACTGGACGCCGTCTCGGACACCGCCACGGCAATGCGCTCCGAAGCGGCCGACCTGATCCAACGCGGCCGCGAACCGATGGCCTTGCAGGGAACGGACCGTGCCGCGGGTTCAGGGTCTGCGGAGCGAACCCTCGCCCGGGCCCGGCGCTAGCGCGTCTGCCCGGCCAGCGCGGAGTCGGACTGCGGCCGCGCCGCGCGCGCCGTCATGGTCGCAGTGGGAACTCCTCTGCCCTTAGCCTTGGCGCCCCTGACTCGCCAGCGGTTTCAAATGCGCCCACGGGCTCCGTTCCAGAGTGTGGCCCGTGGTGCGCATGTCCCGGACAGGCATGAGCACCCGGAAGGCCGGCGCCCGCCAGGTTGCAGTAGAGGTGATCCGGGTCGCAGCCGACGCATTCGAGTTGCAGCGTGCTATGAACGATGCCGTAGCGATCGTCCAAGACCGCTTTCAACTCACATAGGATGCGGGCCGCCTCACCGATGCGCTGGTCATCGGTAACGACGTGCGCGGAAAGCATCCGCAGGCTCTTTGACAGGCTCCACACGTGCAGGTCGTGGATGCTGCGTACGCCCGGCACCGAAAGCAGATCTCGCACCATCAAGCTCATGTCGATGTCACGCGGCACGCTTTCCAGCAAGATTTCCAGTGTTTCCTTGAGGATCAGCCACGCGTTCCACAAGATCAGCAGGCCGATCAAGACGCTGGCGAACGGATCCAGCCAGTTCAGTCCGGTCAGCCAGATGCCCACCCCGGCGAAGACCGCGCCGAGCGTCGAGAACACGTCCCCCATCAGGTGCAGGAAGGCACTGTGCAGGTTCAGATCGTGCTCGCGCCCGTGGCTCACCAACCAGGCGGTAATCAAGTTCACGACGAGGGCCGCCGCACCGACAGCAATGAGGATGTCGGCCTGCACTTCTGGCGGGGAGCGATAGCGCTCGTAGGCCTCGTACATGACACCCAGCGCGATCAGGGCCAGCGTCGTCGAGTTGATCAAAGCAACGAGAATGCCGACGCGATGATAACCGAAAGTGTTCGCGGAATTGGCCGGGAGCGCCGCAAGGCGCATCGCGTACCAACTCAGGGCTAGCGCCATGACGTCCGTGAGGTTGTGTCCCGCGTCGGTCAACAGGGCCAGGCTATCGGCCTTGAGCCCGGCCCAGGCCTCGATTCCGACGAACACCAGCGTCAAGCCGATTGACAGCGCCAACCTAACCTGTGACGATTTCTGATGTGCGGCATGTGTATGTCCCGATCCCACGCTTCGCGGACCTCCAGCCGTTAGCTCTAGATCGATTCACTATACCAAGTTCCCCAGGCCAGAGGCGCGATTCCGGCGGTTTCGCGTGGCGCCCACGGGGCAGCGTGGCCCGACATGCCGCCCGATTCTGAACGAACTGACTTCCGCTCCAGCGACTCCCCGGCTTCCACCGAAGCCGAGGCACCGGATCCGCCATAAATACGATTTGGATAACCCCACTCGCCGGGAGGACTTGCCATGGCACACTTCGCAAAACTTAGCTGCCTTTTGGGCGTGCTGGCCGCTGCCGGCGCACATGCCGACAGCGCCCTCCAATACCGGCTGAACGGGCAACCCGACACCCATCTCATACTGGTGAAGGGTGGCAAGGTGCTGATCCCGAATCTCGATGGTTCCGATCATCATCGCGACCTCCTGTACGACCGCAACCTCCGGGAAGCGGTTCTGATCGATCACAAGTCGCAGACCTACGTGAAGGTGAACAAGCAGACCGTCGAAAAGGTCAGTCGGCAAACCGAACCCCTGCAGCCGCTGTTGGCCGGGTTAGGCTCGCAGTTGAAGAACCTGACCCCCGAACAGCGCATGAAATGGCAGGCGATGCTGGGCGGAATCGATCTGGACAAGCTCGCGGCCGCCAGCCAGACACGGGTACCCATGCTCCTGTCGAAGCAGGGCTCGACCCGTACCGTCGGCACTTACACCTGCACGCCAGTCATCGTCCAGCGCGGCAAGGACAAGGTCGCCGAAGTGTGTTTGTCCGACGCCAGCACACTGGGCCTGACCGAAGACGACTATGCGACCTTGCGGTCGCTACTCGATTTCGCCGAGCGCGTTGCGAAGAAGACGCAGGGGCTGAGCAGCTTGATGGGCTTCTCAATTCCGGTGGTCGAACTGGAGAGCATGCCGGGCATTCCGGTGGAGATCCGCTCCATCGGGCGGAAACATCCCGAACAGGCCCAGCTGGCATCCGTTGGTCAACCGGGCGACACCACTGTGGCGATGACCGTACCCGAGGGATATCGGGGGGAAGACCTTAAACTCTGGTAGCGGCCGAAACTCTGGTAGCGGCCGGCTTAAGGGCCACTTGGCTCGCGGACCGCGTTCCCGGCGCCCGAGGCCGATACGGACGCCGCGGCCCGCCAGGCAGATCGTTGGGCGATTAGCGATGCCGCGGTGAATAGCAACAGCGCTGCGAGGCTCGTCTCGAGCGCAAGAAAGGATCCGATCTTGAAGTAGGCGAAGGCCGGGTGAGCGAAACGGACCAGCCACCCAGCGAGTTCATCCGCCACCGCCGAGATGAAGGTCGCACCTGTCAGCCACAGCTTCAAAACCGGATTCAGCGCCGTGAAGAGCAGCAAATGCGTCAGCGTCAGGACCAGGATGCCCATCGAAAATAGATGGAAATGAGTCACTTCGAGCAGGCTCTGATAGCTCTTTGGCTGCGTGAACTGCTCCTCGGACCCGAGGTAATAGGCCACAACCGACTGCGGCGTCAGGTTCATCTTGTGGAAATACATCAGCGCGTTACTGACCCAGAACAGCGCGATGTAGCCCAGAAACATCAGGATGATCAGATTGATCATCGACTGCCGGCGTTGCTCCCCGGTAACGAAGAAGCGCATCTACTGATCTCCTCCCGAGGGGGGTGATATCTCGTACAAGGTCAAAACCTTCCGCACGCTCTCCAGTGCCGCTCGCACGCTCAGAGTGGCACCGCTGACGCCATCGACCCCATGGTTTAGCACCAGTTCCGTCGCGGGCTTTCCCACCAGTCCGTCATACCAGCGATCGGGCGGCTTATATTCCGGCGGTTCGTGGAAGGCGAGCATCACGGCTTTGGTCAACTCGCCGCGCGGTGACAAGACCAACATCAGCGTCTCCGCCTGAGTGCGGACATTATGACTTTCAAGCGCAGCATAACCCAGCACCTTACCAGCGCGCTGTCCCTCATAGAACGTGAATAGTTGGGATTCAAACTTTACTTTGGCCTTTGTTTCGATGGCCGCGACCTGCTCGTCGGTCAGGAAGAGCGGACGAGGCTCGATAACGGCATCGGCACCGAAAGCCAGTTCAAAGGCCTCATCCTTGGCGTAGTAGACGACCGCTGAGGCATCGCCGACGCCCAACGCCAAACTTAGCGCCAAGACCGAAATACGTATTCTCACGTTTCGCCTGTCCACACGGAGAGTTCGTCCCAAAGCGCTGCTCCGATCAATAAATGAAGCCCACACCCAGGTTGAATTCGTCGGGTACCCCGCCGGATTGGGAACTGATGTTGCGGTAATCCGCCTTCACGACAATGTTGGGGTGTGGCTTGTAGGTCAAGCCGCCCTGGTAGATGGTGCGGTTCCAGAAGCCATCGTCCGAGAAGCCTCGGGGCGCACTCGCGATTGTATCAAAGCGCTCGAACCGGAAGAATGGCGCCAGGAACTGTGTCGAGGTCGGCCAAAGAAGCGGCATGACGTCGTAGGCCAGTTCTGTGTAGAAGCCGTAGTTCTCACTGCCGATCGTCTCGCCCTTCTGCGCGCTGACCAGCGACGCATCGGCGATGTGACCCCAGGCCCCCAGCGTACGGAACTCCAGGCCGCGGTAATGCCACTGGATATGGCCCTCATACAGCTGAGTTAGGACATCCGCCTTACGCCCCATGAATAGCGCTCCCTGACCGGTGTCGCCGACAAAGGCCGAACCGCCGAAAAACATCCCTGTGAGTGGCTCGGGGGCGTAATCGAAGCGTCCGACGAAAGCCCAGTCTTCCGCAAGCGCCCGACTGCCGCTCTGCCGGCTGTCGCGAATGCCCGCCGAGGTAAAGCCGGTGTCCGCTGTAGTCCCGGCGTTGAGACTGTTGATTCCGTAGACTCGGTAGGTCAGACCCGGCAGGGCTTCGCCATGCAGACCGGCGCCCACTTCGCGCCAGGTCGTCGGAATGATGTACCGCTCGACATCGGGCCGCCTGTTGCCGTGGAAGAACAAGGGCTCATGGATTTCGTTGATGAACCCCATGGGTACCAGCATCAGGCCCGTTCGGATGTTGACGCGCTCATCCAGCAAAAAATCCAACTGGGAAAACTCGACCGACACCTCACCTTTGTCTTCGGTGCCCGACCCGGTTGTCCCATGCTCGAACTCGATCTCGCTGTTCAATACGATCCAGTCGTTGAACTTATAACCCGCGTACAACACCAGACGGACGAAATCGACCTCGTCCCGGCGCCGTGTGTCCTTTTCGTTCTGAAAGCCGGTGTAAAAGTATTCGCCATAACCGCCAATCGACAAGCCGCGCTTGACCATGTAGACCTGTGACGCCGCCGGACCCATACCGTACAAACTCTTGTACTCACGCTTGTCCGGAATGTTCAGCTGCGTCTTCAGCTTTTCCACCTCGGTCGCCAGGATATCGGTTTTCCGTTCCTGCTCGGTCTTGCCGGATTTCTTGGGTGGCGTCACCGTCTGCTGTTCAGGCGGATTCCGCGACGAGTCTGGCACTTCCTGTGTAGCAACCGCCGCACTGCCCGCTGGCGCCTCGGCAGGCGCCTTAGCGGCCTCAGCCGGAGCGGGAGCCCCACTAACCTTCTTCTTCAGCGCCTCGATCTCGCGCTGCTGCTGTTGGATGATTTTCCACATTTCTTCCATGCTGGTCGGCATGCCAGCAGGTATGGCCAGGGCTTCGTCAGCCAGAACTGCCATCACAGCAGCCATCACAGTCCCCGCGGAACGTGCAATGGGTGGGGTACGGGTCATGAGGGAGTCTCCGTGTTGGATTTCCCTCACATTAAACAGTGATTATTATCAACAGGCAATTGTTCGTGTTTGCGCGCCAATACTGCTTGCTAATCTTGCGCTCTTTTCAGGCAGAGCTAGGACGCAGGGCTCGTCCGGACACCGGCTAGGCCGAGGCCTGGCCGTCTGAGGGAATACCGCCACCAACCAGCGGCAGCTCGAAGCAAAAGGCATCCGGGCGGGCTGCCGAACCCGCGTACCAGAGCACCCCACCGTCCCGCTCGATGGCGCGCCGGGCGGCACTCACGCCTCGCCCACACGATGCGGCCTGATCTGCCGGCAGCCGCTCGAGCGGCCGCAATTCCTCGGGCGCGGTGGCGGTGCCGGTGTCCTGTGCAATCCAACAGCGCAGCACGGTGCCGGTGACCCGCTCCGCTCGGAACAGCAGGCGACCGCCTCTCGGCAGGATGTCGAGCACGGCCCTGGCCAGGGCGACGCCGGCATGAAGGTGGGCGAAGCGGTCGCCGTCAACCCTCAGTTCCAGATCCGGGCAAAGGACCTCAGCCGAGCAATCGCGATGGCGCAGTGTCACGGACAACAGCACTGCAAGGTCGTCGAGCAGACCGCGCCAGTCGAATGGCGAAGCCTCGGCCGCATCCGGGACCGATAACTGGACCCAGATCGAGACCAACTGGCGAATACGGTCAAGCTGGCTCTGTAATGCGTCGAAAGCGCTGCGCGCCCGCGCGTCGGCTGGCGCTTGACCGCATTGAAGTTTCAGGAGTTCGAGATTCAGGCCCGCAGCCTGCAGCGAATTTCCCACATCATGTGCCCAGCCGGGACTCGCGAAGAGCAGTGCCTCGGCGATCGACTCGGGGTCGGTAACGGCGAGCGCGTCCGCCTCGGCGCTCTCGATCTGATCGGAGCATTCAGCGTTCATGGGCTCTGCATTCCGTCCAACTCGGTCCGGCAGTGCCGGTACCACGCGTTGGGACCCCTCTGGGCCCGCCATGCGATGGTATCCACTAGGGACGGTCCGTGGGTGGACGCTCATCGCTGCCGACGGCAGCAACGAGCGCCGCGAGCTCCGCGATGGACTCGACCTGCAGCTTCACCAGGATACTGGTGCGGTGATGATCCACCGTGCGCGGACTGATCTTCAGCAATTGCGCGATATCCTTGCTGGTGTTGCCGGACACGACGAGCTGGGCGACTTCCTGCTCACGGTGCGTGAGCCGGTCGTAGAGCTGTCGGGCATGCTCCTGAGCCGAGTGTCTTTCACGCGCAGCGCGATCCCGCTCCAGCGCTTCGGCGATTCGATCGAGCAGCATCGGACTGGAAAACGGCTTCTGCAGGAAATCGGCGGCACCGGTCTTCATTGCCTTGACGGACTCTGGAACGGTCGCGTACGCGCTCATGAAAATGATCGGCAGATCGATCCCGTGGCCAATCAGCTCCTCCTGCACCGAGAGGCCGCTCATGCCGGGAAGCTTGAGATCGAGTAGCACACAACCAGGCCCACGAGCGGGCTGAAAGGCCCTGAGGAAGTCCTGCCCCGAGGAGAAGGCCGTCACGTTGTAGCCGCTGTTGCGCAGAAAAGCGGCCAGGCCGGCCCTAACCGCATCGTCATCATCGACCAGAAAAATTGTAGGTTTCACGATACATCGGGAGTTTGAGGCTAACAATCGGCTCCTGGCGGACTCCAGCCGCGCGGAACACGATCACAGACGAACCGCACCCCCAACACGGTTCGCACTTATTGCACTGCAAGCAATGCGCATCGAATGAAGCACATTCGATGCCATTCTTTGCGTTGCATTTACTTTCAATGCGTTATAAAGACCTGACCAACCCAGTTGTAAATTTCGTCGGCTAACGTCGCCGGGAGTCTAACCCACCCTTTCCAGCCCCGACTATTGCGCTTGTGGGCTAGGCCGTTCGCGCCATTGAGGCACTTTCCGGGCAGTGTGGCGGCGCCAATGCCGGTCTGAACCAGCCCATTCGCGGAGTCCTTCGGTGGCCCGCAAACCGCGCGGGGTTTTAAGGGCCGGGAATTTTTTTTTGTGACGCAAGTCTCACTTTCGTCGCTGGGCAAACAGTCAGGCTCCAGCGACTTCGATACACACAACTAACGAGGTAAGAAATGGCTGCAACAACCATCGGCGGCGTGGCCGTCCAGGATAAACCATTACTCGACATGAAGTGGCTGACGTTTGCGTTGGCTATTTACACGGTGTTTTACATGTGGGTTCGCTGGTACGAAGGCGTCTA
>NZ_JBSYXP010000025.1:0-45758 GCF_054172105.1 Methylolobus aquaticus | reverse complement strand
ATACCGTATTTTACCCCGTCCAGAACGCCGGAGCCCCCGCCACACAACGCCTTCGGAGTTTTTCACCAGCCTGCTAGGTCTGGAGACCCAGGAAGGCCGAGCTGGCCCGCGTGACCAGCGTCAAGGTCATGCCAGTGAGTGCCGCTTCTGTCGATGGGATGACGCTCCCGCCATAAGAAAGAGCGTTGCCTCGTCAATTGAATTGCGGCGGACCCCGATTGAGATTTCTATCGTGAGGTGACTTATGAAATCAACCATATTTCCAATACGCCGACTCGTGAATACTGTAGTCAAGGCGATGGTTATGTTCGTCTCTTTTTCGGCTAGCTTCGGCCTCAGTCGATCAGTAATCGCTGGTGAGCAGTGGGGATTTTCAGTGCGCTCGATCTATGGCTGCTATATTGAAGCGCTTTCCGGTAACGTACTGCCTGATCCAAATAACCCAAATATCCAACTTCCGATCGCCTCGTTGATTCGCTTCTGTGCTGATGGTAAAGGGAATGCGCCGTCGGTTTCGGCCACGCACAACATCGCGGGATCCTGCATAATTGAGCAGACGGGGGAAGCCACATACAGCCTGGATCCAAATGGCTTGGGGACCGTCAGGGCGACCGTGAATAACGATGAGGTAAGCGCCGGATGCATACCGCCAATCAATTTAGCGAAGCAAGCAAATTTCGAACTTCGATTTGGAATTCAGCGACCGAGGGGCTGCCTGCAGACTATTGCTACAAGCCTCACTCTAAACCTGGGCAGTGGGCCAGCTATACCTGTCGGTTACGTCGCGCAGGGCGAGGCCTGTCCGCAGCGGTGAGCCTTCTCCAGTAACTTGCATGAGTCTCGGTGCCAGAAGGGCCGTGCGCCACGTCCGCCGACAAAGCAGGGACAGGAACCTTGCTGCGCATTCCGAAGGCCTAATCCTTCGATCATCTCAAGTCGGCGGAGCCAGGATGCGAGATCTTTAGTGTTCGGGTCAACGGCGGGACGTAAGGACCGTGAAACTGATAGCGGAGGCCAGCAAGGTGATCAATCTTGCCTCGGCGATGACGCCGGGCGTGGACAACACGGCCACTCTGAGCGGCATCGGCTCACCGGGCGCCACGGACGGGGTGATAATCGGACGCCTGCGCCTCGCCCGTGGCCGCCGCTAGATGGCTGATAACCAAAATGCTGTCGATGGAATGCCGGTTTATTGCAAAGGGCCACAGTGTCCGAGTAAGGGCCCCTCCGCGACCCGGACAGGCGCAGGTGCGGATGCAGCATACCGCGGGAGAATCTTTGCCGTTGCTGTGGGTCGACAGTGGGCCAGCACTACGCGCTGGGTGAGGTGGAAACGGACCGCGGGTGACGTACTTAGCGCTGGCTGAGGACGTTTGGCCATTATCCGTCCTACAAGCCCGCCCTGGGATGCCGGGGCGGGTTTATTGTTTCTACCGTCCGGCATGCAGGGATAAGAAGTCCAACGGCTCGAGCGGGGCGCGCCGATTGGGGGATGAAGACGGCTCCCGCGATTTGGAACCCATCGACGAACGAGAACGATCAGGAAGGGAGCAGAATCAGCCGCTTCTGCGCTTGAACGTGGAACGTGAAGCGGCGCGTGGCTAGTTCCACGATCTTTGGCTTGGGGGGATGGCTCTTTTGCCAGTTTTGACCGGAAATCCGACTGCTTGCCAAGCTGCCGTGCCAACCCAACCCGCTGAAGCCAGCATGAATGGCGGACCGGGCCTGTTCACAGTCAAAAGCTCGGCATAGAACCGAGAGGCCGATTCGCTAGAAATCAAAAAAAACGGCGCATCCCGCAGCGCGCCGTCAACAGCCCAATGTGGAAACCGCGCCAGCCGTGCGGCGCGTCTGTAAAAGCAGAGAAGGATTCTGCGGTGGGTGATTGGTGGGCCATGTAGGGATCGAACCTACGACAAACGGATTAAGAGTCCGCTGCTCTACCAGCTGAGCTAATGGCCCAAAGATATCTATCGATGGGGAGGGCTGTGGACGAGAGTCTAGCCCGTGACGGCCGCGCAGTGATTAAACGGCTGTCATTCGAACTAGCAGGGCGCATCAAGGAGACCGCGTTGCCGTTCGAAGCCGCGCATTATATGCCAGAAGCCGGTCGCATTGCAAAGGCCATCTTGATTGATCTTGTCGCTCCCGAGCTTCCGGTCGCTACCTTCACTGCCGCCGTGACGTGTTCCACACGCTTTATTCATCGATCCTGTCTGCAGCGAGCATGGCGCCGTAGCCGCGGGGGCGTCACTCTCCCGCTGATGTGTCCCGCGAAAATATCATCGAGCTGGCAGCCGACCGGTTGGAAGATCGGGCGCCATCGGAAGCTCTCTGGCTATCCGCCCCGTCTCAGTCTTCGTCGCCGGCGGTGACGGCTAACTGAAGATCGACGTCCCGGCTGAGCCATCCCACGGTGATGGCCCGGAGCGCGGCGTCTTCGGCATCGTCCCAGACCACGCACAGCAGCGCCTCTTCGCGCGTCAGCAACTCGTCGTTGTCGATCTTCCTGATCGCCGCCGCTGCCGCCGCAACGTCGGCATTGCTGCGCGCGAACACCTCCTTAGCGGCCTGAATCCCGCGCGCGAGTTCGTCCGGCGACGCCAGGTGTGCGTGTTTGCCTTCGATACCGAGGACTAGCGGCATTAGTGTCTCCGTTAGGGGTTGCGCGGTTGAGTTCATGCTCTGATTTACAGGGGAATGCCGAAGAAAGTGTCGTCGCTGCCGCCCCACACCTGATGCAGACGGAACGCGGACTGCCAGCGCGCGTTTTCGTCGTGTTGGGCGTCACGATGGGTGACGATCGCATCGTCCGGGAAACCCTCGGTCAGATACCCGTGGCCATTGCGCAGAAAACGGGCCAGTGCCTTGCGATCGACGGGCCACACGACAGCCCTCGGGACATCGTTGACGAGGATTGTCGTGACACGCACGGTCAGCCCTCCCCTGACTTTATGCTGCCGCGGCGACAGCACGTGATTGCTTGATGCTGGCCCATTCGATCAGCTGATCCACTATCCATCGGCAGTTGGTCAGCCTATGGTCACCCGCAGTGGTTCCAGGCCCGCGACCGTCGCTTCGACCACGTCGCCGCGGGTCACCGGGCCCGCATCGCCGGGCGTGCCGGTGTAGATCAGGTCGCCCGGAAACAGCTCGACGCGAGTCGACAGGTAGTGAACGATCTCTGGGATCTTCCAGAGCATATCTGCGACATTCCCGCTTTGGCGCACCTCGCCATTGACCGTCAATTCGATCTTCCCGGCGGCGATGTTGCCGCAGAAGTACTCCGGCGTAATCGCCGTGCAGACCGCGGAATGGTCGAACGACTTGGCCCGTTCCCACGGCAGGCCCTCGGACCTGGCATGCTCCAAGGCATCGCGCAGCGTCATGTCGAGACCCACGGCGTAGCCGAACACGTAGTCGTAGTCGACACGCGCGGCCGGGATGTCGCGGCCTCCCTTGTGCAGCGCCACGACCATCTCGACTTCAGCCCGCAGATCAGCCGTCCCCGTCGGATAGAGCAGCGTCGAGTGGTTCTGCGCCATCGCGCCGGCCGGCTTCATGAAGTAAATGGGTTCTTCGCCTTTAGCCCCTGCCCCGCCGGCACCCGGATAATTGCGCCCGATGCAGAAAATCCGGCGCACTGGAAACGGATTGCTGGACATTGCCTCGAGGGTCACGACGGGCGCGGGCGGGAACGCAAGATTCATGGGCAGCGGCTCTCCTGAGTAAGGCGGCGTGGGGAGGGAGACATCTTCAAGCGCGGCAGCAAGGTCCACCGCGCCCGGTCTGCGGCCCGAACATTACCGCGATACGCAGGCACCTCATGCCCGCGAACGCTGGTATCCGAGTCCGTGGCGGCTGACGGCCGATCGCCGCAACGCTTGGCCCTGCCACTCAATGGGCACTCGGCCTCCCGATGTCGAGACCGCGAAACACGGCGCAGCGTTTGAACACCTCGGCCGAGGGCGGCACGGCCTTGTGGGCACAGAACTTCGCAACGAGCTTGGCCAGCCCCTTGATGTCGCGCCCGGTCGCCGCCGGAAACAACTCGGTCAGTTCGTCGATCAGGGCGGGGTCGACCGGCAACTGGAACTGTTCGGTCATCACGGTCCAGATCTTCCGCCGCGCATCGGCATCCGGCGGATAGAACTTGATCATTGCGATGCAGCGGGACACGATCGCCTCGTCGATGTCGTCCACCCGGTTGGTGGTCATGAACAGCAGCCCGTTGAAGTATTCCAGCACTCGAAGAAAGACCCCGACCACCGCGTTGGTCGCGATGTTGTCATCCCGGCGCCGAATGTACACGTCGGCCTCGTCGATCAGCATCACGGCGCCCCACCGCTGGGCCCGGGTCAGGACATCCTTCAGCGCCGTCTCCATCGCGCCGACGTTGAGCCCGAGTTGTCCGGAATGCACACGGTACAGCGGTCGCTGGATGATTTCCGAATAGACCTCGGCCGTCAGCGTCTTGCCGACGCCCGCCGGACCGGCGCATAGCACCGTCGTGCCGCCGGACTTGCCGGCAATGATGTCTTCGGCCAGCACATCCATCTCCGCCGTCAGAATGTCGATGAGCTCGGTCTGTTCTTCGGGCAGCACCAGTTTGTGCTTCAGTTCCGGCTGATAACGGTACGGCACGAGGTCGTCGACATGCACCCAGACGTAATGGTGCAGTTCCAGATGAAACATCAGAATGTAGGCATGCACCGGCAGATGCGTGAACAGGTCCGCCGGCATGCTCTCCTGCAGCGCCTGGACTTCGTCCTCGGCTTCGTAGCGATTGCTCTTCGCGGCCTTGCGCAGATAAGGGCCGAGAATGTCGCCCGGCGCGTCCAGCGTCAACACGCGAGAGGTCAGAATGCCTTCGTCGTTGACCAGCCGCGCCCTGCCGTCACCGGAACACAGTACGACGCAATCCTTGCGCGTCCAGTCTGTACCGCGGTGCGTGGCCGAGGGGTCTTCGGCGTAGAACCCGATACCCTGCCCGGAAAACTGCACGCCGTAACGCGCGCGCCAGTCGAAATAGCGCTCGGCCGTCTGGTCGTAGGCGGCGATCAGGTCCGGGGTCTCCTTCAGAAAGCCTTTAGCCGCGAAGATCTCGCTGACCGTCTTGCCGGCGATGTCACTGGCGGTGATCCGAATGGTGCCGGTCGCCAATCCGCCTTTTGCGTTGGCCTTCAGTTCCATGAAGACCTTGCCGGCCTCATCGGTCGAGGTCGGCGTGTAGTCCAACCGGGTAATCACGTACGGGAGCGGACGGCCGGTGACCTGAGCGCTGAATAGCCAACCGCGAATGGCACCCACGGCCAGGTAGCGCGCCATCGCCGGCACGACCATCTCGAGGTCGTTTCCTTCGAAGCGAACCCCGTCATCGTTCAGTGCCTGCTGCAGCGTCGCCAGTTGGACTGCATGCGACTGCCAGTCCGGACCGGCCGACGCGTACAGATTCTGGAGAAACGCGATCTCCGCGCTCGCGAGGCGGGCGAAGGGAACCTCGACGGTGTTGCCGAAGCGCAGCTGATCCTTCAGCGGTGCCAGGCCGGGGAACGCACCCACCATGGCCTCCAGATGACAGCGGTCGATTCGCAGTTTCATGGGCGTCGAAGTCTCGGAGCGTGAAAGCTGACCAACCCGTAGCTGGTCCGGGCCGCTAGCGGGTGCGCGGCCGTTCGCTGCGTTTGTAATTGCTGAAATGCCCTTCCCGCGCGGCCTGGCTCCGTGCCTTGGCCAGGATTCCGGCCGTCTGACCCGGCGCGGCCGGGCGCGACACCTGTTTCTCCAGGTGTGTCCCCTGGCACTCGGGACAGGTCGGCGTATCGGACAAGCGCACCAGCAGTTCAAAGGTCCGATCGCAGTCGGTGCAATGAAAATCGTACAGTGGCATCGGAGTTCCTCATGGATCGCGGATCTTTCGAATCACGCGGCGCGCTACCGGGCCATGATGCTGGCTAGCCGGCAGCGGCCTGCGCTGAACACCACTCGTCCGGCGTATACACCTTCATGCTGACGGCGTGGAGCGCTCCGGTCGACAACGGTTCGCTGACGGCGGCCAGCACCCGTTGCTGCCGCTTGACAGTATTCAGTCCGGCGAACGACTCACTCACCACGACCAGCGTAAAGCTGCAGCCCTCGCCGGAGACGATGACTTCGCTATCGGGCAGCGCCGCCTTAATCAGGTCCTGGACTTCGGCGATCTCCATCCGGCTAGCCGGCCGCGGGCTGGCTGGCGACGGCCTGCTCCAGCATCGGCTTCAGCTCACCCTTCTGGGCCAGCTCGTCGACGATGTCGCTGCCGCCGACCAGTTCTCCGGCGACGAACAGTTGCGGGAAAGTCGGCCACATCGAAACGCTGGGTAGCTTTTCGCGGATCATCGGCGCCGCCAGGATGTTGACGTACGCGAACGGCACACCGGCCGCCTGCAGGCAACCGACGGCCTTGGCCGAGAAACCGCACTGGGGCATGTCCGGCACGCCCTTCATGTACAGCAGCACCGGGTGCTGGGCGATCTGCTCTCTTATGGTCTCTTCAATAGTCATCGGTCCGTCCGCTAAGGGGTTGAAGAAAAGCGCCGCGGCACTCGTGCTCGAATTCAGAATCCCGACGCGAAGCCGAGCAGTTCGATCGTGATGTCTTCGTCGCCGATGATCCGCGCCTGGCAGGCCAGTCGGGACTTCGAACCGATGCCGACCATGGTGTCGAGTTTCTGGTTCTCGATCGGCTGGATCCGCGACACACTCTTTCGACCCGCTTGCACGAACAGGTGACAGCTGCCGCATTCGGAATTGCCGTCGCATTCGTGTTTCAGTTTTTCGCCGGCGGCAATAACGGTTTCCAGCAAGGTCTTGCCGACCTCGGCTTCGATCGTCTTGCCCGACGGCATTATCGTGACGGTTGCCATAGTGATGTGACTCCTATTTGTTGTTTTGTAAGAAATTCATCGTCCGGTGCCGCTGTCGCGCTACAGGCCCGACCGCACCCTAGCTCCAAATCTGGCGCTCAGATCGCCGCGGCGATGGAACCGATAACCGAAGCGCCAACGCTGTCGCCGTGATCAAGCTCGGCCAGCTTCTCCAGAATCCGGTCGCAGCCCGGCTTGTCGCCCCGCCGCAGGCGTATGAACGCCAGCGCCTTCAGCGAAAACAGGTAGAAGTGCTGCGGTCCGTCGTGCCGAGACCAATCGACGGTATCCGCCGACAGCTCGCGAAAAT
Source organism: Methylolobus aquaticus (assembly GCF_054172105.1). Taxonomy (NCBI): domain Bacteria; kingdom Pseudomonadati; phylum Pseudomonadota; class Gammaproteobacteria; order Methylococcales; family Methylococcaceae; genus Methylolobus; species Methylolobus aquaticus. The sequence goes on along the minus strand of NZ_JBSYXP010000025.1, from coordinate 38,543 downwards.
CACCGGAGAACCCCCCTTGGCGCGCCGCGGTTGCCAAAGCCAGTCGCGCCGAGGCTTCGGCGTCGGCCAGCCGCCCCTTGTAGAAGTAGAACTTGTACAAGGAGAAATACACAGGCAACGCCTCCGGCGCTTCCCGCTGCGCCTGTTTCAGCAACGCCTCGGCACGCGTCGTGTCCGCGTAGGCGGCCATCGCTTCGTCGAGCAGGCCGCTGATCTTCGGCGAGACGGTTCCGGCATAAAGCGCGCGCATCGGGAATCTCCGGTGCCTGGCCGTGCGGCGCTCAGCCCCAGACGGCCGCAGGCGCCAGCAGACTCTCGACCGGCTCGCCGCCCTTGAGGTGCTGTTCGACAATCGTGCCCACGTCTTCCGGCTTGACCGCCGCGTACATCACGCCGTCGGGATACACCAGTACCGTCGGCCCCGAATCGCAGGCGCCCAGACATCCGGCAGCGGTCAGCGCGAACTCGCCATACATCCGGCCCTGCTCGAACTGCTGCATGAACGCCTGAAACACGGCGGTACAGCCCAACTGGCCGCACGACCCTCGCGGGTGGCCCGGCGGCCGGCTTTGAGTGCAGACGAAGACATGCTTGTTCGGTTTGGGCATCGATGACTCCGAGGTCGATCTGTTGGGAATACGGGGTTGCCAGCCAGCTCGTTGCGGCCCGTCTCAGGCCTTCTGCGAACGCGTCGCGAGGCTGACGCGCATGCTGTCCAGCGACACGCTCTTGCCGTCCTGCTCCTGGAAGACCTTGAAGACCTTCTCCTGCGCGGCGGTCGACGACACGAAATCGTCGTGGGCCCGGGTCAGCAGCACCTTGCAGGCCTCGCGGGCTGCCGCCTCGTCCATGTCGTCCGGAATCGGGGATCGGTTCAGGTATTGGTTGAAGCGCTTCAGAATATGCAGGCGGTTCACATGCACCACGTCCGGCTGATAGTCCACCCCGAAGAAATCGAGAAACTCCTCGGCCGCCGAGAACGTCTGGATGCGCTGCAATAAAGGATTCATGCGTTGTGCTCCTGGCCGTTGAATTGCCGCTGGTCGCGTCGGCGACCGTACGCGGTGGGTGATTGAGCGCCGGCCGCGTCGCGGTAAAAGCGCCGGAGTTCGTTGTCGCCGGGCGTCTGCTTGGTCTCGTTCGCATAGACCCGGATACGTTGCAGCAGCTGCGTGGCATCGCCATCGCTGAGTTCGATGCCCAGCGCTTGGTAGCGCCGGACGACCGCGTGCGACCCGGAATGCTTGCCCAGTACCAGACGATGCTCGCGACCCAGAGCGTGGGGATCGACACCCTGATAATTCAGCACGTTCTTCAGCAGGCCATCGACATGGATACCGGCTTCGTGCGTGAACACGGCCTCGCCGACGATGCTCTTGTCGGCGGCCACCGGGCGGCCAGAGGCGCGGGCCACCAGATCCGAAATCGCCGGGAACTGCTTCACGTCGATTCCGGTCTTGCGCCCGTACAGCACGTGCAGCGCCATGACCGTCTCTTCGATCGCCGCGTTGCCCGCGCGCTCGCCCAGACCGTTGACCGTGGTGTTGACGCGCGTCGCGCCCGCGCGCACGGCCATCAGCGTGTTCGCGGTGGCCAGGCCGAAGTCGTCGTGCGCATGCATCTCGATCTCCAGGTCGACCGCGCGCACCAGTCGCTGAATCCGCTCGAAGGTCGACATCGGCTCCAGCAGTCCGAGCGTATCGGCGAACCGCATACGCCGCGCGCCCGCCTCCTGGGCAACCGCCGCGACCTGCAGCAAAAAGTCCATGTCGGCGCGGGACGCGTCCTCGCACCCGACAGAGACCTCCAGTCCGGCATCGCGCGCCTTGCGCACGAAGCGGGCAATCGTCGAAAGCACCCAGGCGCGCGAGCGCCCGATCTTGTGTTGCAGATGGATATCTGAGACCGGGATCGACAGATTGACCAGATCGACGCCGCACTGGCCGGCCGCCGTGAGGTCCGCGTCGCACATGCGTCCCCAGACCATCAGCCGCGAGGGCAGACCGAGGTCCGCAATGGCGGCGATGACCTCGCGTTCCTCCGGGCCCATCACCGGTATGCCCACTTCCATTTCCGGCACGCCCGCTCGCGCCAGGGCGCGGGCGATGGCCAGCTTTTCGTCGGCGTTGAACGCGACTCCGGCGGTCTGTTCGCCGTCGCGCAGAGTCGTGTCGTTGATGATGACGCAGGCGTTATCGGTCATGACTTCCCCTACTTGTGCGGTGCTTCCTTGGCGAGGTTCAGGCTGTAACGCGGAATCTCGATGACCAGATCCGCAGTGCCGACGATCGCCTGGCAGGACAGTCGCGAGTTGCTTTCAAGACCCCAGGCCCGATCCAGCATGTCGTCCTCCAGTTCTTCGGAAGGTTCCAGCGAGGCGAAGCCTTCACGAACGACCACATGGCAGGTCGAGCAGGCGCAGGAGAACTCGCAGGCATGTTCGATCTCGATGCCTGCCTCAAGCAGCGCGTCGCAGATCGAAAGGCCGGTCTCGGCTTCGATCGTGTCCCCGTCGGGGCACAGCTCGGCATGGGGCAGAAGGGTGATGGTTGGCATACGAATCAGCGGTGTGGAATGGCCGGAGAAGTCACTGCGGGCAGCTTTGCTGATCAGATGCTCAAGGCATCGACGCGCTGACCGGTCAGCGCCGTGCGGATACTCAAATCCATCCGCCGCGCGGCGAATTCGGTGCTCAGCTCGTTGAGGGCATCGGCCGCCCCCTTGATGGCCAGCCAGTCGGTCCCTTCCGTGGCCGCGCGCAAGGTCCGCAGGCCTTCGAAAATGCTGGCCTGTTCGTCCGCATCGAGCAGATTGGCATCCTCGGCCAGGGCCGCTTCGGTCGCTTCCAGCAGGCGCACGGCTTCGGCACGCTGTTCGTGCAGCCGCCGCGCTTCCAGGTCGTCCTTCGCATGGGCGTAGGAATCCTCGATCATGCGGGCGACTTCGCCGTCGCTGAGTCCGTAAGACGGCTTCACCTCGACCCGCGCCTCGACGCCACTGATCTGCTCAGCCGCCGAAACGCTCAACAAACCGTCGGCGTCGACCTGATAGGTGACCCGGACCCGCGCCATGCCCGCCACCATCGGCGGAATCCCATGCAGTTCGAAGCGCGCCAGCGAGCGACACTCGCTGACCAGTTCGCGCTCGCCCTGCACGACATGAATCGTCATGGCCGTCTGCCCGTCTTTCCAGGTCGTGAATTCCTGCGCCCGGGCCACCGGGATGGTCGCATTGCGCGGAACGATCTTTTCGGACAGCCCGCCCAGGGTCTCGATGCCCAGCGACAGCGGAATCACATCGAGCAGCAGCCAGTCGTCGCCTGTCTTGTTGCCGGCCAGGAGATTGGCCTGCATCGCCGCGCCCAGCGCCACGACCTTGTCCGGGTCGAGGTCGGTCAGCGGCGTCTGCCCGAACAACTCGGCCACGGCCGCCTGGATGACCGGCATGCGCGTCGCGCCGCCGACCAGCACCACGCCCTTGACGTCCTCGACCGTCAGATCGGCATCGCGCAGCGCCTTGCGCACCGGGCTCAGGGTGCGCTTGACCAGACCTTCCGTCAGGCGGGTGAATGTCGCCCGATCGATGGCGATATTGGCGATGGAACCGTCCGACATCTCCGTGAGAAAGTCGACTTCCTCAAGCTTCGACAGCAGTTCCTTGGCCTCGCGGGCCGCGCTCAGCAGCCGCCGGGTATCGATCGCCGACAGCGCTGTGTAGCTATTGCGCTCGCACAGCCAGTCGTACACGGCATGATCGAAATCGTCGCCGCCCAGCGCCGGATCGCCGTTGGTCGCGAGCACCTCGAACACGCCGCGCGTGAGCTTCAGGATGGAGATGTCGAAGGTGCCGCCGCCCAGATCGTAGACCGCGTAAGTGCCCTCGGCCGCTTGATCCAGACCGTAGGCGACCGCCGCGGCAGTCGGTTCGTTCAACAGCCGGAACACCTCCAGACCCGCCAGCGCGGCGGCATCTTTCGTCGCCTGCCGCTGGGCATCATCGAAATAGGCCGGAACCGTGATCACCGCGCCGACGATCTCGCCGCCCAGCGCCTGCTCGGCCCGCTCGCGCAGGGCCTTCAGGATTTCCGCGGACACCTGCACCGGGCTGATCAGCCCCGCGACGGTCTCGAACTGCACCATGCCGGGCATGTCGACCAGGCGGTACGGAACTTCCCCGCGCGCGGCCACATCGCTCAAACCACGGCCCATGTAACGCTTGACCGAAACGAAGGTATTGGCCGGGTCCTCGCTCTGATAGAGCTTCGCCCCGTGCCCCACTTCGATCTCGCCGTCCTTGTGATAGCGGACGACCGAAGGCAGCAGGCTGCGGCCTTTGGCGTCAGCCAGAACCGTCGTGCCCGAGTCTTCTACGGTCGCGACCAGGGAATTCGTCGTGCCGAGGTCGATGCCGATTGCCAGCCGCCGAACCGTCTGCTGACTTGGCGAGGGTGCCCCGGGCTCTGAGATTTGCAGCAGCATCAGTCCTCCAGTGCGGCCAGTGCGTCGTTGATATCGCGGCCGAGTTTGTCCAGGAAAGCCAGTTGGCGGACCAGAGCGGCCGCCGCCGGCAGCTTGTGATCGTCATCGAGCAGCGTCGCCAGCGTCTCGAACAAGGTGTTGCGCTCGACCTTCAGGCGCGTCACGAGGCGGCCCAGCGCACATGCGTCCCGATCGCCGGCGGCCGTCTGCAACTCCTCCCGCCAGTCGATCTGCTCCAGCAGGAATTCGGTCGGCATCGCCGTGTTGTCCTCTTCCTGCGTGTCGACACCGCGGATCTTCAGCAGATACCGGGCCCTGGCGAGCGGCTGTTTCAAGGTCTGGTAGGCCTCGTTGGTCAGCGTCGCCCATTGCAGGTGCAGGCGTCGCTCCGCATCGCTCAGATTCGCCGAGCGGTCGGGGTGCACCCGCGTCTGCATCTCGAGGTAATGACGATCCAGTTCGGCCAGGTCCAGTCGAAAGCGCACCGGCATCTGCAACAGCTCGAAATGATTGTCGACGCCGACCGGACTCATGACCTGATTCATCTAGACGTTGAAGCTCTCACCGCAACCGCACTGTCCTGTCACGTTGGGGTTGTTGAACTTGAAGCCCTCGTTCATTCCCTCGCGGACGAAATCGAGCTCGGTCCCGTCCAGGTAGGCCATGCTCTTGGGATCGACCAGCACCGTGACCCCGTGGCTCTCGAAGCACTGGTCCTCGGGGGCCGACTCGTCGACGAACTCCAGCGCATAGGCCAGCCCCGAGCAGCCCGACGTCTTCACCGCAAGCCGCAGTCCCAGGCCGTGACCGCGTGCGGTCAGGTGCTTCTGGATTTGCTTCGCCGCTTTTTCCGTCAAGTGAATCGACATGGCATACCCCTCGCGATTACTGCGTCGAGGCGCAGGATGCGCCGCCGTCCACCGAAAACGAGCTGCCGCAACTGCAGGAGGCCGAGGCATTCGGGTTCTTGATCACGAAACGGGAACCCTCGAGGCCTTCCTGGTAATCGATCTCGGCGCCGGCCAGATACTGCAGGCTGGCGGAATCGACGAGCAGGGTCACGCCATCCGTCTCGACCGTGGTGTCGTCGTCGGCGATGCCCTCTTCGAAGGAAAACCCGTACTGCATGCCGGAACAGCCGCCGCCGGAGACGTAGACCCGCAGTTTCAGGTCGGGATTGCCCTCATCGGCAATCAGCTCGCTGACCTTGCCGGCGGCGTTACTCGTGAAGATCAACGGCGGCGACGCCGGGGTCAGATCCTGCATTGCATTCGTAGCGACCATGTTCATCGTTCTCCGTGCTTCACGCTGCCGACTGGCAGACTTTGTAACCGTCTTCGGCCGTCCCGCTCTTGGCCTTGTAGTCGGATACCGCGGCCTTGATCGCGTCCTCGGCCAATACCGAGCAATGGATCTTCACGGGCGGGAGGGCCAGCGCCTCGGCGATCTCGGTGTTCTTGATCGCGAGCGCCTGTTCCACCGTCTTGCCCTTGACCCATTCGGTCACCAGCGAGCTGGACGCAATGGCCGAACCGCAGCCATAGGTCTTGAATTTGGCATCCTCGATGACGCCTTCGTCGTTGATCTTGATCTGCAGCTTCATGACGTCGCCGCAGGCGGGCGCGCCGACGACGCCGGTGCCCACACCGTCGTCCTCCTTGTCGAAGGAACCGACGTTGCGTGGGTTTTCGTAGTGATCGATGACCTTGTCGTTGTACGCCATGACGGGGACTCCTGAGGTTTTTGCAGATGAAGAAGACCGATTAGTGAGCGGCAGCGGCCCATTGCACCGAACTGATATCGATGCCGTCCTTGTACATTTCCCACAGCGGGGAAATGTCGCGGAGGCGCTCGACAGCCTTGTGAATCAGTGAAATCGCGAAGTCGACATCGGCTTCCGTGGTGTAGCGCCCGATGCTGAAGCGGATGGAACTGTGCGCCAGCTCGTCGCTGCGCCCCAGCGCGCGGAGGACATACGACGGCTCCAGACTGGACGAGGTGCAGGCCGAGCCGCTGGAAACGGCCAGGTCCTTGATCGCCATCATCAGCGACTCGCCCTCGACGTAGTTGAAGCTCGCGTTGAGGTTGTGCGGCACGCGCTGCTCCAGATCGCCGTTGATGTAGACCTCTTCGATGTCCGCGATGCCGGCCAGCAGCCGGTCGCGCAGCGCACGAATGCGGGAGGACTCCGCGGCCATCTCTTCGCGGGCGATCCGGAACGCTTCGCCCATGCCGACGATCTGGTGCGTGGCGAGCGTGCCGGAGCGCAAGCCCCGCTCGTGGCCACCACCGTGCATCATCGCCTTCAGGCGGATGCGCGGCTTGCGGCGGACATACAGCGCGCCGATGCCTTTCGGGCCGTAGGTCTTGTGGGCCGAGAAGGACATCAGGTCTACCGGGAGCTTCGCCAGATCGATCGCGACCTTGCCGGTCGACTGGGCCGCATCCACGTGGAAAATGACGCCGCGCTCGCGGCACAGGGCGCCGATCGCGGCGATATCCTGGATGACACCGATCTCGTTGTTGACGTGCATGATCGACACCAGCGAGGTATCGGCACGGAAGGCTTCGCGGAAGGCTTGAAAGTCGAGCAGGCCGTCCGGTTTGGGGTCCAGATACGTCACCTCGAAGCCCTGGGCTTCGAGCTCGCGCATCGTGTCGAGCACCGCCTTGTGTTCGGTCTTCAGCGTGATCAGGTGCCGACCCTTGGTCTCATAGAAGTGCGCCGCACCCTTGATGGCCAGGTTGTTCGACTCCGTCGCACCGGAGGTCCAGATGATCTCCCGAGGATCGGCATTGACCAGCCGTGCGACTTCTTCGCGGGCTTCCTCGACGGCCTTTTCCGCCGTCCAGCCGAAACTGTGGGACCGGCTTGCCGGGTTCCCGAAGTTCTCCGTCAGGAAGGGAATCATCTTCTCGGCAACGCGAGGATCGACGGGAGTCGTTGCGGAGTAATCGAGATAAACCGGTAACTTCATCAAATGCTCTCCGAGGTTCGCTCGCCACTGGGATCGATCGTTCATCGCCAGCTGCTGTGGATTGCGCGTTCTTGCTACAGGACAAAGCAATACCTGCGCCATCATTGGAAATCGCATAAGCAACTGACTTTAAATTATTTCTACGAGCCGATTCGGCGGCGGGCTTTGTCTGCTTTCCGACAAAACGGCCACGGAGGCCTCACGAAAGACGCGGAATCGTTGCGTCGGGACGCACTTATGCGAACGGCCGGAAGCACGTGAGAGAGTGGCCCGTAACGGAAGAAAGCGCGCCGGGACTGCACCACGATGCCGGTGGCAAGCCTTGTACCGAGCCGAGGCCGCTGACCGGCTGACCGCGAGCCATGCACCGCCGCCCGTCAGGGCGACGGCTGCGGACCAGGGAATCCCCGCCGCGCGAGACCTCTTCGGCTGGGCAGCAGCGGCCGTGGACCGCCGGCCGTCCACAGTACCTTCTGGTTCTCGGATCCGGATCCACCGATGGCGCACCGGTCAGGTACCGGCCGGGGCGGCTTGTCGCATTTGCTACAAAACAGCCGGGCGCGTGCACGCGAAGTGACAAAGGAGACAGGGAACTTGACGGTGCCGAAAGCGTCTGAGAGCCATTCCCATTTGGAATCCTACCAGTCCGCGCTTCAGCGGCACGCCTCGTGCTTGTTCGTAATTGAGTCACCGTCACTCCCGGAGAGATCGATGTACGTATGCATCTGCAAGGCCGTCACCGAAACCCAGATCCGCGAAGCCGTCCGCGAAGGTCTGTGCACCCATCGGGACGTCTCGCGCTGCCTGCGGGTGGGAACGGTATGCGGCAAATGCGCCCCGGATGTACGCGCTCTTTTGCCGCCCCGGCATCAGCCGACGAACATCAGCCCCGCCTCGTGAGGGTTCTCCGCGTCGCGCCTGTCAGGGCGACGCGGCGCGAAATCATTCGCCGCCATTCCCGCACCTCGGGCTAACCCGGAACGCCTCCGCCACGACCGTTGGCGCGCATCCACTGCCCTGTCAGTCCCGGTCGCCAGCGGACACGCCAACGACCTCCGCGGCATCGTCTCGCACCCCGCCGCACTCGCCTCGATCCTCGTGCCCCGGCCGAAAGAGCACGACGCACCCCTATCAGCTACCCCTACTCCCGCGCCTTGACTTTTAGTTTCTTAGGAAACTACACTGCCCGAAAAGTTTCCAGGGAAACCAATGAAACAAGCCATCAAACAGGTCAGTCCGCTCGAAGCGCACCTGGGCTTCTGGATGCGCTTCGTCTCCAACCGGGTCTCGGAAGAGTTCCAGGCGGCGGTCGAGGAATGCGGCGTCTCGGTCACCGAGTGGGTTGCGTTGCGCACGCTCTACGATGCGGCCGACACCAACCATCGCAGCCTGACCGAGGCGCTGGGCATGACGAAGGGCGCTGTTTCCAAGGTGATTGCCCGGCTCGAACAGAAGGGGCTGGTCATGCGACGCGGCAGCGAGTCGGACGCCCGCGTTCTCAACGTGAAGCTGACCCGGGCCGGACGCAAGCTCGTGCCCCGGCTGGCCGAGTTGGCAGACCGCAACGACGCAAGATTCTTCGGCCATCTCCCGGAGGCCAAACAAGCGGAGCTGCGGGAACTGCTGGAAGAGATGGTGCGCTTGCACCGACTGAGGAAAGTGCCGGTGCGCTGACCTCCCCCACCCACAGGAGATCACCATGAACGAACAGACACGAGCCATCATCGAAGACTGCGCCCACGCCTCCAAAGCCGGCACGGCGCAGTTCGGCGACGTCGTAAAGGCGTTGACCGACGCCGGCGTCGAGAGCTACTACGCGGACTATCGGGGCAACGCCACCACTTACTATCTGCCGAACGGCGACGCTCACTCCATTGCGCTGGCGCCGCCAGCCACGCCGATTGCTGAGGCCTTCGACACCGCCGCCATCCAGGCGGCGATCAAGGCTGCACAACAGGGTGAGGTGATGTTTCCCGAATTCCTGGCGCGGTCGCGCGCCGCCGGCTGCGTCGGCTACATGGTCTGGCTGGCCGGCCGTCACGTGACCTACTTCGGCCGGCTTGGACAGACACATGTCGAGCCCTTCCCCAACCGAACAGGATCAGGCGGACCGTTGCGCCTGAATACGGGCAGGGCCGCAGAGTGAACCCAGCGGCAACTCGTAAACCCGCGTAGGTCCGATTAGCGGAGCGTAATCGGACGCATGCCTTGGAGGAAGGATGCAATGTCTCCGCAAAGAAGCCACCGATACCCAACAACCGACGCGCGTTCATCCCAGGTGGAACCTGACTCTTTACGCTGAATCTCTTGCAGCCCATCTGCGTCGGATTCGCGGGCGTTACACCTTTCAAAGCGACGCAGGGTGGTTTTGCTCGATCATTTGCACCGCGTATGGGCGCTACTGCCAAGAAGTGCCAATTGAAAAACTCGCTAGAGCTTGATCGAAATTCGCGCTTCCAAGAGCGTCACACGAGCGGGTGAAACGTTTTGATCTTCGGCTCCCTGAGAAGAAGCGAGGAATTTAGGAATGGAATCTTTTGTACGCCTTTTCTCGCGACCTCTCGGACTTCAAACGGGATGAGAATTACGTTCAAGTGAATCCGCTCAGGCCCAGCCGACACGGTAGTCCTACCAATGCCAGGATCCGAGGTAACGATGCATTCATCCGATTACGCTGAGCTAATCGGACCTACTGGCTGCATCGGTTATAGCGGCGGGAGCTTTCCGGGATTATCTCGACAGGAAGCGTTTAACGCGATGCCGATGGCGTTCGCCGGAACCAGCTCTTTGGCAGCGCGCTTTTTTCGACTCGCTTGACCGGTTGACGGTCCAGCAACGGGTTCGTTGACCGGGCGAGTGGCCGAGACAGCAACGTGAGGAGCAGGTCGCGACGTCGGCGGGCCGAACCGAAACGCTAGTTCGTGTAATGACCCGGACACCTTTTTCAATCCACCAACAGAAGGTCTGTGGTTCGCCTTGGCCACCTGAATACCGGCGGCCAAGGCTGGGCACGGGTACTAGGGATAGTCATGGAACGATCGGGAAGCTCGTCGGGCTTGAAACCGTGCCCCTCGACGTGGTCACCGTGACGATACCCGTTGCCGCACCGGCGGGCACCGTAGCCTTCACCAGCGTACGGGACACCACTTTGAAACTCGTCGCAGCGATCCCTCCAAATGCAACGGCCGTCGTACTGTTAAGTCCCTGACCCAATATAGTGACACTCTGACCGATCTTGGCGGCCTGCGGCAGTACCGTCACCGTTTGGGGGGCGCCGACATCCAGGCTATAGATCAGCGCTTGGTCCTGACCGGCAATCAGACCATAGATGCGCCCGTTGGTGTGCAGCATCGGCGGTGACTTTGGGTTGCAGCCATCGTTTGCGGCACCGCCTTGAAAGACATGCTCGACCGCAAAAGTATATGCCGTGGGCGCGGCCGGGGAATTCGGTGTCAGACTGAACAGTGTTCCGCATGAAGCCTTTGAATCACCGCCACTTGCCGTAGTGCCGTAAAAGACACCGTTGCTACCAAGCACCATTCCGCTAAAGGGGGTAGAACCGTCTCCAGTACCCTTGAAACTATAAATCCGCTTGACTGGTGCCGAGTTTCCTGGCTCGAGCATGAACACGACACCGCGTTCGGCACTCCCACCATCCTGTGCAGTGCCGTAAAGATTGCCATCCAGTCCGCGGACCAAGGGACCATTTGGCAATCTTCCAGATGTCGGCTTGTGCGTGAAGTCATACAAGCCATTAAACTGCTGATACATACCGTCTATGGTGATCGAGAAAAGCCGACCCTGGCCGTGAACCCCACCTTCCTGAGCGGCGCCATAGTAGGTTGGTCCATATTGATTGCCATCCCAACCAATAAGTAAAGGTGATTGTGCATCATGACCCGCTGCACCAAGTTTTTTCACGAGATATAAGCCGGATCCGGGAGTAAACCCATAGACATAATCGTAGTAGCCATTGGAAAATCCCGTCGCCAACCCATACAGACTGCCGTCAACTCCCTCGACAGGTGCCCCGGTTGATAGGGTTTCTTCATCCTTGAAATATCCTGCAACATAAAGATGTGAGCTCTTGAGTTTGAACAGGTATGCCGGATACTGCCCGCCGCTGAAGCCATAAAATGCGCCGTCTGATCCTAGCATTAAACCCCCGGAAGGATGAGCAAGAGATGCTGCATTGGGATTGTCACAGAAACCTGCAAATTCGGCATATTGCCCTTGCGGCGTAATGCTGAAAGCAACTCCGCAGTCATCCCGGCCACCATTGGGTGTTGTACCATAAATATTACCGTCCTGACCTTGAACCAATATCCCAGTTGTTGTCGGCGTAAAGCCGTAACCTTTAGGGAACTGGTGAAATACCTTGTACTCGGAAGCTTCCACCAGGGTAGACAAGGGCAAAGCCGACACGAGAATCAGGCAGCAGGACTTTAAGCAAACGCTACGAAACATTCGTCTATGCCACAGCGCATTCATGGGAATTTACCTCTTTAGATCCGTGCTAACATACCCGCACGGGCAGGCTCGGGTGAATCGGTGCGTTGCCACCACGCCTCCATGTTTAGTACATATCGGGAGGCTTGTTCCGATGCACCCTCGAGGTTCTAGTTGGCCTGGCGGACATTTTTCCGGCATCATTTCCACCGGAACTGTTTAACGTGATCGCAATGGAGTTTGCCCGAATCAGCGCTTGGGCAGCACCCAGTTTCCTCGCTCGATTGAGCGCGTGAAGGGCCAGCAGCGGCTTCACAGTCCACGCGGACGGCCGAGACAGCCATGTGAGGAGCGGGTCGAGATGCCCGCGGGCCGAACCCGGGCACTTGTTGGTTTAATCGACCCAGGCCCCTTGCACTTCGGGCGTGGCGTCATTGCGCTACAGGATATACAGATGATCTACGTGGTCGAGTTTCCGCATCAGGGGAATCCCCGCGCCTGGTTTGCCTTCGACAAGGAAGACCTGGCACGCAAGGTCCACGCCCGACATACCGGAGAGAAGCTTATCTTCGGGACGGCGACGCCGCGGCAACTGCTCGCGGCAGCAGGACACGCACCGGAGTCAGCCGCTGCGCGCAGCGAACAGGCCGCGATCTTCACGCTGGGCGAGGCCCATGGCTGGGACACGACACTGTATCGAGCGGATTACTTGCTCGGAGACGGCGTCTACGACGCCGAACCGTTCTCGGAGTTCGAAGCCTGCGTCGCAGCGATTGCGGCCGATCTGCAACTGTGCCGGGTGTACATGTCCGACGACGCGGCCACCGCAGCGCTTTACGGCGACCCACTCTACAGCCCCGACGAAGGCTTCCATGCCCACATGGCGCTGCGGGAGCAACTGATCGCGATGGAAGTGATTGCGGACGACTTGTAATGAGGGCCAGGGTTACAGTGTGAAGCGCCTGTTCCTGGTGCTGGCTGCCTGCGGCGCTGGGTTGATGCCGCCCGCGGTTCGGGCCGACGCCTGCCCTGCCCTGCTGGAAGGCGCACGGCGCCTCGCGCTGGTCACCTTCACGACGATGTCCTCGCCCGCGGCGACCTTGCGGCTATTCGAACGGCAAGGCGTTGACGACATCTGGCGCGCATTGCTACCACCAGAACCGGTCATGCTGGGAGCCAAGGGCGCGGCCTGGGCCCAGGCGTTCAGGCACTTTAAGCGCCGCCGCGATCCGGTGAAGCGCGAAGGCGACCAGCGAACGCCGGCAGGTATCTTCGCGTTCGGACCGCCATTCGGGTTCGCTCCGTCTCCGCTGCCGGACTACCTGCATCTCCAACCCGACACGGTCTGCGTCGACGACCCTCGCTCGGCTGCCTACAACACGATCACCGCGCGCCAGAGCATCGGGCCCGGCGTGAGCGTCGAGATGATGCGCAGCGGCCCGCTCTATCGCCGTGGGCTCGTCGTGCAATACCCCACGAGCGCCGCGACACGCGCCGGTTCGTGCATCTTCATTCACGTCTGGAAAAATCCCACGACCGGCACCGCCGGCTGCATTGCCCTGCCCGAGCCGCGGGTTGCCGCGCTGCAGGACTTCGCTGCTGAGCCAGCCGCCGTGCTTGCCGTCCTGCCCGAGGAACCCCCCGCCCCACTCACACGATGCCTGCCGCAAGTGAAGGCGGCGCCGCGCTGACCGACACCTTAGAAACTCTGTCCTGAGAAACACTGTCCTTTCGCCTGGAGCGTCACCCCAGGCTCTTCGTCATCTCCAACACGTGGCCGTCCGGGGTTCGGTAAGAGGCAACCGAATCCATCAGGTTCCGGATCAGGAACAGGCCGCGCCCGCGTTCGAGCATCTCGTCGAGATCTGGCGCCGGCAGTGTGTCGAGATCGAACCCATGACCCTGGTCGCACACGGTCATCCTGAGATCCTCGTCGGCCAGGCGAATGTGGACGTGAACCTTGTGCTCAGGTCCGTTCGGGTCGGCGTGCTCGATGGCGTTGACCACCGCTTCGGTCAAAGCAAGATTCAAGCTGTAAGCCAGCAGGTCACGGTCGCCCGAGTAGCGGTCGATCGCGCTCGCGATCTGTTCCCCGATATTCCCCACCATCGCGAGATAGCGGGTCTGGCCGGGGATGACGACGTCGACTTCGATCTCTGGTATCCCCATGACCGCCCCCGCTGTTAAATGGTCAGGCCACTGGCCTGGGCCAAACCTGAATCTACCGGACCTGCATCAGCATGCACTCCCCCGAGCCCGGCGTCCACTGTACTCAAGCTTCTGGGGTCGATCGCCCGCGTAGACCCTGGTCTCGGCTCGCCAACGGCATCGATGATCAGAGATCCGGGCACAGATCGGCCTTGATCAGATACGCGATGCTGGAAAAAACCTGGGACAGTACACCGCAAATGGCGAGCGCGAACCAGCCGAACACCACGAAGCCGAAGTGCAGTGGCGCTACGAAGACTTCCTCCATGAACCAGAAGGTGTGGCCCCATTCATTCAGCCCCACGTTGGGCAGGATCGTAAACGGACCGATCACCGCCAGCAGGTAGGGCACGGACAAGCCCTTGGCAAAATAGGGCAGGCGCGTCCGCGCATACAGGAAAGCGCCGAACCCGGTGATGATGTAGATCGGATAGCTCAAATAGAACACCACGATATGGCTGGGTGTGAAGTCCGTGTCGCGCACGACTGTCTGGTGCCAGGTGCCGTCCTGTTCGGTGAAAAAGCTGTTCCCCCAGTAGATGGCCCAGGCGTAGGCCATCAGCCACAGCAGATGTGTCAGGTTGCGGCGCAGTTCCTCGCGCGGCGCCAAGGTCACAAACGCGGCGTCCCGGCTTTTCCACAGCAATTCCCTGAGGCCGCTGCCTCCGCGCCGCGCCAGTTGCGTCTCGGTCGCGATGAACCGCGCCCAGTACAGCTCCAGGTTGCGATCCCGGGTCCGCCACAGCCATCCGCACAGCAAGGCGCCTACTGTGACTTCGAGCACGAGGTTGGTGTACATGAAGTTCATCCAGTAGGTCTCGAACTCGGGAGCGAAGGCGTCCAGCCCGGCCGACCAGCCATAGCGGCCTTCATAGGCGCGCACCAGCAGATAGACCGCGCTGTAACCCGCCAGCACCCACACGACATGCAGGCGCCGAAACAGGGGCGCTGGCTCGGCTTCCCCATGCGGGCCATGCTCCGCACCGGCTTCGACGACCGGAACAGGCATCGGCTCCCGGAGCAATTCGTCTGATGTGCTCACGTTGCACCTGCTGTGTGATTCACCCGTTGGACCCGGTGGGGCGCCGATAGATTCCCCACGCTACCCGCGGTTTTCGCGGCCGGCCCCCGGCCACTCAGGTCAGCTTCAGCACCACCATCGACACGTCGTCCGAGAAAGCCCTGCTCTCACAGAAGCTCTGGAGACGGGCGATGACCGCATCGATGATATCCTGGGGCGCGGCTTCCGTCTGTTCCGCAAAAACGGCGCGCAAGCGGTCGGTGCCGAAGAATTCTCCCCCCTTGCTCTGCGCCTCGGTGATGCCGTCCGTGTAGAACAGCAGGGTATCGCCCGACTGCAGGCGGAGCCGGCGCTCCTCGAAATTCGGGTTTTCCTGGACTCCCAGTATCAGTCCCTCGGCATCGAGTTCGGTGCAGACACGGCTCCCCTGCCGCAACAGCAACGGACAGTTATGCCCGGCATTGGCGTAGGTCAACTCGCGCGTGGCCGAGTCGTACTGGGCGTAGAACATCGTGATGAAGCGATCCGAACGGTTCAGATCAGCGAACAGCAGTTCGTTCAGATGGGACAGGATGGCAGCCGCACTCCGCGCTGGTCCGGTCATATCGCGCATCATCCGGTGGGTTTCCAGCTTCAGCGTCGTGCGCGCTTCCGCCATGATCATCGCCGCGGCCACGGAGTGCCCGGACACGTCGGCGATCACGACATCGACCGCTGTGCCGGAACTGAAGTAGTCGAAATAGTCGCCGCCGACATGGGTCGCCGGCAGGCACATCCCCGCTGCCATGACCCCATTTCCGGACAAGGGCGCGGTGGGCAGCAACGACAACTGGATCTGCTTGGCGATTTCCATCTCGTGACGTTCCTCCTCCAGCCTCCGCAGCGCGGTAACGTCGGTCTGCGTCCCGATGAAATGCGTCAGCCTGCCCTGATCGTCCCGGACTGGCGAGATCAACAACTCGTTCCAGAACTCGCTGCCGTCCTTGCGATAGTTCTTCAGCGTCAGGTGACAGTCGCTCCCGTCGCGCAGCGCCTGACGGATCTGCTCGATCGCCTGGGGATCGGTGTCCGGTCCCTGCAGGAACCCCGGATTCCGCCCCATCACCTCATCCCGCGCGTGACCCGTCATCGCGATGAAGGCAGGGTTCGCGTAGATGATGGGGTTGCCGCGCTGGTGGGGGTCGGTGATGATGATGCCGACACTCGATGCCTCCATGGCCCGATCGCGCAACCGCAAGGCATCTTCGAACCGCTTGCGTTCGGTGACGTCACGATCCACCCCCCGCCACTTCACCAGATTGCCTTCGGCATCGAGGATCGGCGCCCCGGTCGACTCCGTGAATACCTCGTGTCCCTGCTGGTGCTGATAGCGGTTGACGATCCGATGGAAGGTCTCTTTGCTGGCAAGCAGGGATGACAAGGCCGGCGCGACGCGGTGGCGATCCGCCTCGGTGAACAGGTCGTAATAGAACTTCCCGAGAACTTCGCCGGCGCTATAGCCCAGAATGGACTGCACCGCGGCGCTCGAGTAGAGGTAACGCCCTTCCGCGTCCTGCTCCCAGATCCACTCGCCGGTCATCTCGGCCACCTGCCGGAAGCGGGCTTCGCTCTCCGACAGATTTCTTTCGGCCAGTTTGCGCTCGGTCACGTTTTCGATCAGGCCGATCGCGAACTGCAGTTCGCCGGCGGGTGCGTAAACACCCGATACGGTCTTGCGCACCCAGACCGCGGTCCCCGCTTTCTGGATGAATCGCTTCTCCAGTCGGTATTCGCTGCGCTGCCCTTCCGCCAGTTCCTGGAACCAGCGGCGGGTGATTTCCATGTCGTCCGGCGCCGTCAGATCGAACACGGTCTTGCCATGCAGTTCGTCGCTGTCGTACCCCAGCATCTGCTGCAGGGCGGGATTGCTCTCCCGGATGCGCCCAAGCTTGTCGAGCAGCGCGATACCGAGGCCCGCCCGTTCGAAGAGGATGCGGAATCTCGCCTCACTCTCGCGCAAGGCCACCTCGGTCAGCTGTCGCTCCGTGATCTCTGCTTGCAGTCGTGCGCGCGCTGCAGTGAGTTCGGCGTCTTGTCGAGCGGATTGCTGCTCCGACTCGGCGCGCATCCGATGCACTTCGACCTTGTCACGCTGGAACTCGGCAATCGTGCGGTCCTTTTCACGATCCGCCTCCAACAGCGCCCGGTGGTCCTCCAGGACGCTTTCGTAGGCGGCATTGCGAATCTTCAGCGCTTCTTCGTAACCGCACAGAATGGTCTCCAGCAGGATCGAGGTCTGCTGGAGGCGGTGGTCAAGCGTGGGCGGTGCCTCGTCTGGAAGCCGGGATGCGGCGGACTCGCGGCAGAGTTCATGCACCACTTGCTGATGCACGGCCGCCAGGGTCGGCGCCGTCACTTTCTCGATGACGGACTGGCAACCGAGTTCGTAGCTCCGCAGCCGGGCTTCATCCGACGCGCCCGACAGGTAGTCTGCTACGGCCGCTCGGTAGCGGGGCCTCAGTTCGGCCGAAACCCACGGACTGTCGTCAGTCATGCTCGCCTCCCGAGTTACCTCAGTCAGAGCGTGGCATTGGCCCCGTGCCGGTGCTCAAATCCGGTTGACGTTCGCGGCACTGCAGCCCTGTCATCCCGCCGGGTGGGAAAGGTTGCCGACACCGGCGCGCGGGTCAACCGCCGGGAGCGCGCGAGGTGACATCCGGCTTCACCTCACCCATTTCTTCATCGTCACCGTGGTGCCCTTGCCGCGCTCCGACCGAAGTTCGAATTCGTCCATCAGGCGTTTGGCGCCCGGCAAGCCCAGACCGGCTCGACCGCTCGTCGAATAGCCTTCGCGCAGGGCCAACGTGGTATCGGCGATTCCCGGTCCTTCATCGCGCGCCTCGATGATGATGCCGCGAGCGCCCCGCTGCTCTCCCTCGGCAAGCACGATGTCGCCGCGCCCGGCATACTGCAGTATGTTGAGCGCCAGTTCCGACACGGCGATCGCGATGAAGGTCTGTTCGACGGACCAGAAGCCCAGAGCAACGGCCAGCGTCCGCGCCTGCTGACGGGCTGTCAGAACATCGTCGTCCGATGCAATCGCGACACGAACTTCATCGGCCACAGGCATGTCCCGGCATGATCGAAGGGCTGGCCCCGGTTCATTCGTCGGTCCCGCGATAACGGTAGCGCTTCGCCACATTCTCAGCACATCCTCGTTCTCGACCAGGGCCTGCGGAATTCCATACCAATGCGTGCGACCGGGCAACATTTTTGCCGCCTGGCGCCTCCCCGAACGAGGCGGTGCCAGGCCATGGGGATGGCGGTCGCGCTCGACTCGCTGGTGCGTCGGATGCCGCGCCGCGGGGATATCGGGACGCGCTGTTCAGATACACCCATCATCGCAAGGGACTCCCGACTTACCGGCCAGCGCCGGCGACCAAGATTGATTCTATGCTGCTTCCGCTGGTCTTTAGACAGCCGGCAGCCCCTTTGCTCCCGCTCGGGCTGTCTTTTCCAGGCTCGGTGTCGGCCTGCAGCGCTGCGCGGCGGCCTCCGTTACGCTCAGCGCCAGACGGCGATGTCGGCCGAGCAGACCGCTTAGGCAACGCATGCAGCCTGCGGCGAGCACAAATCCGGTATGGGTTCAGGCATTCTGTCCTCCCGGATCGACAGGGATGTCGGATAAGCTCCGTCCCAGCGACGGCCCGGCGATCGACCGCTAAAACGCAACGAAGGCCCCCGTGAAATGTCCGTGCCTGCCGGAACTGTAACGGTTCACACCTCCCCGCCCGCTCCCACTTCCCAGCAAAGGGGGGGGTGAATGGTTATGCCGAAACTGACCGCCGAGTTGCGAGGGCAGGAACCGCTCCTGCGCCGCCAAGCCGCCGCGCTGGCGAATGCCGGCCGGTCATGACCAACCGTACCCAACCGCGAGGAAAGCCCATGCATGTCAGAACCTATTTGTTCTTCGATGGCCGCTGCGACGAAGCGCTCGCCTTCTACCGCGAGGCGTTGGGAGCCGAAGTGGAAGCGCTGATGCGTTTCAGCGAAAACCCGGACCCGCCAACGGCCGACTGCCAGATGCCGCCCGGCTGGGAAAACAAGGTCATGCATGCCAGCCTCCGTATCGGCGACACGACGCTGATGGCCTCCGACGACCGATCTGCACAGCAACCCGACTTTCAGGGCTTTTCGCTGGTGCTCAATGCGGCCGACGAGGCCGAGGCCGACCGTCTGTTCGCAGTGCTGAGTGAAGGCGGGCATGTGCAGATGCCGCTGGGCAAAACGTTCTTTTCGCCGCGCTTCGGTATGGTCGCCGATCGCTTCGGGGTCTCGTGGATGATCATCGTCGAATAGCGAGGGGTTATTATGTTGGCGAACACACTGATAGGCATCGCGGTGTTGGTGGCCGCGTTGCTCGTATACGCAGCGACCCGGCCCGGCACCTTCCGTATCGAGCGCAGCATCGTCATCCAGGCACCAGCGGAGAAGGTCTTTGCGTGGATCAACGTTCTGCGCGCGTGGAGCCGTTGGTCACCCTGGGAAGCAAAGGATCCGGGCATGCGGCGCAGTTTCAGCGGCACCGACAGCGGCAAGGGCGCGGCCTATGCCTGGGAGGGCAACAAAAACGTCGGCACCGGCCGCATGGAGATCATCGAGGCGTCGCCGCCGAACCGGATCGTCATCAAACTGGATTTCATCAAGCCGTTCGAAGCCCACAACACGGTGGAATTCACTCTGCAGGCGCGGGGTGCAGCGACGCAGGTGACCTGGGCGATGTTCGGCCCGATGCCCTACCCCTCCAAGCTGATGACGACGTTCTACAGCATGGAAAAAATGTGCGGGAAGGACTTCGAAGCCGGTCTTGCCCAACTGAAGACCGCTGCCGAGCAGGATTGAGAGGACCGAACTGGCCTGCCCACGTGCGCACCGCGCGAATGACGATCCGGGCAGACCATGCAGATGCGTGTGGCACCAACCCCGGCGGTGGAGTTGAACCAAACCGTCACGGCGAACATGCCCGAGGTGGCACCGTCGTGCATGGCGCTGCTCGACAGAATGCCAGACTGGCATGAACTGGTAGGCTATCGCCTGATCCATGCGGCCGAAGCCGACCTGTGCGCGCGGCGCCCCCCGGGGTTGGGACCGACGCGCTCGCCCCCGACAGGCTTGGCCGGACGCGTCCGTCGTGTCGTTCATCGAGCAATTGGCGGACAGAAGCGGTCCAACGAGGCCAGGAAGCTGCACCAACCGAGCGGGTCTGGCCCTGATTCCATCCATAGTCCCGTTACCCAGGAGCCTTCATGACCTTCGCCTTCGACAACACCTACGCGCAACTGCCCGAGCGATTCTTCGAACGGCTGGCTCCGGTTCCGGTAGCGCAGCCACGGCTCGTCAAACTCAACGAGGCGCTCGCAGAGAGCCTCGGACTGGACCGGGATGCCCTGCGTTCGCCCGAAGGTCTGGCCGTGCTCTCGGGCAACCGCGTGCCCGAGGGCGCGGCGCCCTTGGCCATGGCCTACGCCGGCCATCAGTTCGGGCATTTCGTGCCACAACTCGGCGATGGCCGCGCGATTCTGTTGGGGGAGATACTGACCCCCTCCGGCGAGCGCTTCGACATTCATTTGAAGGGCTCCGGGCGCACCCCCTTCTCGCGCGGCGGCGACGGCCGGGCCTGGCTCGGTCCGGTGCTGCGGGAATACATCCTCAGCGAGGCCATGCACGCTCTCGGGATCCCGACGACGCGTTCTCTTGCCGCCGTCGCAACCGGCGAGCAGGTCGTGCGCGAGACCGCGCTGCCGGGAGCTGTGCTGACGCGGGTCGCACGCAGCCACGTGCGGGTGGGCACCTTCGAGTACTTCCATGCGCGCCATGACGTCGACGGACTGCGGCGGCTCGCCGACTATGTGATTGCTCGCCACTACCCGGAGGCGAATGCGACGGAGCAGCCCTACCGAACCTTTCTGTCGGCCGTCATCGGACGCCAGGCCGAACTCGTCGCCCGTTGGCTCGGCGTCGGCTTCATTCATGGCGTGATGAATACAGACAACACCTCGATCGCCGGCGAGACCATCGACTACGGCCCCTGCGCCTTCATGGATTCCTATCACCCGAACAGAGTTTACAGTTCGATCGACCACCGCGGACGCTACGCCTACGGCAATCAGCCCCGGATTGCGCAGTGGAACCTCGCCCGTCTGGCCGAGTCGCTGCTGCCGTTGCTGGATCCGGACCCGGACACGTCCCTGGCGGTGGCCCAGGACCTGATCGAAGGCTACTCCGCGCGCTTCGAACAGGCTTACCTTGCCGGATTCCGGGCCAAGCTCGGTCTCTTCGAAGCACGGGACGAGGATCCCGAGTTGATCGACGGACTGTTGCTGGCGATGTCGGAGAACGCGGCCGACTTCACCAACACCTTCCGCAGCCTGTGCGACGCCGCGGCGGGAACGGCCGGGCCGGATGCGGCCCCGCTCGCCGATGCCGCACCCCTCAACGCATGGCTCGGGTTTTGGCGTGCGCGCCTGGCCAGCGAAGCGGGCGATCCGCAAGCACGGGCAGCCGCGATGCGCCGCGCGAATCCCGCCGTGATCCCGCGTAACCACCGGGTCGAGGCCGCGCTGAATGCCGCCGTGAGCGGCGATCTCGATCCACTCGACTCACTGTTGCGGGTACTCAGCCGCCCCTGGGACGATGGCGCCGAGACTCGCGCCTACAGCCTGCCCCCCGAGCCCCATGAAGTGGTACAGAAGACGTTTTGTGGAACCTGAAGTCCCGCTAAGTGAGTCGCTGCCCTGATCGGGCCTTTCCAGCGTTGCCGATCGGCTCGAAGCGGCCAGTTCCGGTGGCCGCCCGGCCCCGCCGCCTCGACGTCGCAGCCAGATCCGATGTCAGGTCCTATCACGCGTCTTCCTAGCGAGCAGTGCGGAGGCCACGATGATCGGCGAGAGCACCGGGCTGAACGGCGGCGCGTAAGCGAAATCCGCATTCTGCAAATCGTCGCAGGTCAGATTGCCCAGCAACGCGGTTGCTGCGATGTCGATGAGTTTGTCGACCCGGCCGGTGCCGGCTGCCTGGGCCCCGAGCAGGCGCCCGGATCCCGCTTCGGCAACCAGCTTCAACGCTAGCGGTCTGGCCCCGGGATAGTAGCGCGCGGTGTCTTGCGCCTGAATAAGCGCGGTGATCGGATCGAAACCCGCCAGGCGGGCATCAGCCTCGGTGAGCCCCGTCGCGCCAACCGCAAGCTCGAAACACTTGAAGATACTGGTGCCGAACACACCGGGAAAGCGCGCATCGCCCCCCGCCGCATTTTCGCCAGCTACCCGCCCCTGGAGATTGGCGTTGTCTCCAAGCGGTAGCCAGGTCGCATTCTGCGTGACGCGGTGCCGAGATTCGGCGCAGTCTCCAGCGGCGAAGACGTCCGGCGCACTGGTTGCCATTCGTTCATCCACCGCAATGGCCCCGGTCGGACCGATTCGGATGCCCGACGCGGCCGCCAGTTCGACTGCGGGCCGCACGCCCAGGGCCAGCACGACGAGTTGTGCCGGCAGGGTGTTCCCGCCCGAGGTGAGGACTGACTCCGCGCGATCGCCCCGCCCATTGATGCGAATCAGACTCTCGCCAGTGATGATCCTGACCCCTTTCCGATCCAACAGGCCGCGGACCATCGGGGCAATTTCCGGATCCACGCGCGGCGGGAAATAGTCGGCGCGTTCCAGCAGGCAGACGTCGAGCCCGCGCATCATCAGAGCTTCCACAACTTCGAGCCCGACGTATCCCCCGCCGACGACCACCGCCTGTCGCGTCGTTGCCTCATCCAGTAAGGCCAGCAAGCGATGCATCGCCGCCATGCCGCGCAGAGCCGTAACGCCCGCCAGGTCGATGCCGGGCACCTTCGGAACGATCGCGCGGGCACCCGTTGCCAAAATCAGCCGATCGTAGGGCACTGTTTCCCTTTGGTCGCTTTCAAGATCGTGGACATGAACGCGATGGCCTGCACGGTCGATTTCGGTCACCCGGTGACGAACCCGGGCATCGATGCGGTCACGCGCAAAGTCTTCCGGACGCCGGATGATCAATGCATCGGGCTCGGCTATCGCACCACCGAGCACATAAGGCTGGCCGCAACCGCTGTAGGCAACACATGGTTCGTCCTGAAACAGGGTAATGGCGAGATCAGGATCGACCCGGCGCGCCCGCGCGGCGGCCTTGGTACCCGCGGCAACACCGCCCACGATTACAAGACGCACGAGGGTTCCGGACTGGAAGTGGCGCGGTCGGGCAACCAGGTGCCATCGCCGGCGAACAAGGCGGGCTCGCCCCCGGTATGCAGGAACACCACGGAGCGGACGGGCAGCTGGCCGGCTTTCCGCAAAGCAATCAGGGCAGCCATTGCCTTGCCGGTATACGTCGGGTCCAGCAGGATCCCTTCGGTGCGTGCGACCAGCCGGATCGCATCCGTGCCCTCGGCGCTGGGGATACCGTACCCCTCACCGAGGAACCCCGCATGCACGATCGGAGGAGCCGCAGCGGCGAGTCGTGCGGATATTCCCATCCGCGAAGCGGCTTCCGCTGCCAACCGCTGAATCTGCGCGCGGGTGGCTTCGGCGTCCCGGCTGACGGCGACGCTCTGGAGTGCCCAGGGGTAACCGAGCAGGGCGTTGCCGACCAGCCAGCCGGCGTGAGTCCCGCCCGAGCCTGCCGCAAGCAGGATGGCGTCCGGTTCGATCCCTTGAATCTGGCATTGCAGGAGAAGTTCGCGCGCTGCCAGGACATGCCCCAGAGTGCCCAGCGCACAGGCTCCGCCGCGGGGTATGGCATAGGGTCGCCGGCCGGTCGCGCGGAGGCGAGCGCACTGCTCGTCGATCCCGCGATCCACCGATGCCCGGTCGGAGTCGCCCGTAAAGCTGACCTCTGCACCCAACAACCGGGTCAGGCGGTAGTTACCATCGATGACGGCGGGCGGATCGCCCCAATAGATGACGATACACCGGAGGCCGCCATGCGCGGCGGCTGCGGCCGTGGCTCGCACGTGGTTGGACTGGCACCCAGCGCCGGTCACGAGCGTATCGGCTCCCCGCGCCAGCGCGTCGCCCAGGAGGAATTCCAGGCCGCGAACCTTGTTCCCGCCGAGCCCGAAGCTGATCAGATCGTCGCGCTTGAACCAGATGTCGAGTCCACCGAGCGCCGCGCCGAGGCGCTTCATCGGAAGCAGTGGGGTCGGAAATTCCGCAAGCCCGACGCGCGGGATCTGCTCCAGCGCACTCCAGGCCGTTGCGTCAACCCCGGCCGCGCCTTGAGCAGCCGGGGTCATTGGTTCGCCTCTGGCCCGATACTTCGCAGAACCCGATCGACCATTTCGGCACAGTGGCCGGTGTCGGTGCGTGCAGTCAGCAGGGTTCGAAACGCCTCGTCGCCCAGTTGCGCGCGAATCTCCTCGGAGTCCGCAAAGGCATCCCGGAACGGGACGCCCCGGCTGGCGGCCTCCGACGCGAGGCGGTGAATCAGGGCATGGGCGGATTGCTTGCCGAGCCGCGGCGCCAGCGCGAGCATGACGCGTTCGGCGTGCACGGCCCCCTGCGTTGCCTCCAGGTTGTGCAGCATGCGGGATTCGTCGACTTCCAGGTGCATCAACGCATCATGCAGCAAGGCCAAAGCCTTGTCGGCGGCGAGACACGCCACTGGCACAATGGCCCATTCCGCCTTCCAGGCGCGGCCATCGCGTTCGTGATCGTGTACCAGATTCTCGCCCATCTGCGCGGCGGCATGGCGCACTTGCCGGGCCAGGGTGCCGAGGTGCTCGCTGATTTCGGGATTGCGTTTTTGCGGCATCGTGATGCTGCCGACGACGCCTGCCGCGCTGGCTTCACGCAGTTCACCGATCTCGGGTCTCTGCAAATTGTAGATTTCGTGCCCGATACGGTCTCCGAGCGCGGACAGCAAGGTCAGCAGGTTCAGCCACTCGGCCAGGCGGTCGCGCGAAGCAGTCCACGAAATGGCGGGCACGGCGAGTTCCAGGCGTTCCAGGAAACGCCGTTGCACCGCAAGTCCCTGCGGACCGAAGGAAGACAGGCTGCCGACGCCGCCGGCGAGCTGCCCGACGGCGAGGCGGGGTGAGATCTCCACGATCCGTTGCCGATGGCGCAGGAGCTCGTCGAGCCAGCCGGCAACCTTGTAGCCGAATGTGATCGGCAGCCCCGGCTGGCCGTGCGTTCGGCCGCACTGCGGGGTCGTTCGATGGCGTGCGGCGAGCCCCGCGAGCACACCGACGAGCCCGTCCAGGCGCTCTCGCATCAGGCCATGGGCTCGCTTGAGCACGCGGGCGTTGTGTGTGTCGGTGATGTCCTGCACGGTTGCGCCGTAGCAGAGCCATTCGCCGCTGTCACCGGGACAGCGGCGTTGCAGCGCATGAATCAAGCCCAGCAGAGAGTGATTGGTCTGCTCGAAACCGCGCCGGACTTCGGCGAAAAAGGGATCGTCGAGCGCGATCCGCGGGCAGGCTTCGCATAGAGCGTCGGCCGCGCGCTGGGGGATCAGGCCGTACTCGGCCTCGGTCGCCGCGAGTGCGGTGAGCACCTCGATCCAGCCGGCCACGACCGAGGGTTCCTCGAACAACGCACGCATCTCCGGGGTCGCCCAGGAATTGCCGAAGATGGCCGAATCCATGATGTGCACGCTCATGTCGGGCATCGCTCCCGGCACCTCTGCAGCAGGGATTCCTCGGACGCCCGTTGTCGCTCCTGTTGCTCGGCCGTCCATGCCCGAATCTCGGAGAACCCCGCACGCTGGTCGGCGAGCACCGCATCCAGTGCAGGCGGAGCGGCGCCGCCGGGCCCGATGCGCGCGTGGACGGACGCTTTAGGATCCAGCGCGCGGACCAGCGCGGCAGGCGTCAGCTCGACCCGGAAGCCGAGCACTTCGATCGAACAGGCGGACAGCTCGTTCACGCTCAGCGCGGACAGCGGCCGCAGCCCGGCGGTCTGTCGCACCAGAGTGCCGACCAGCCGATGCGCCTGGCGAAAATCCAGACTGCATTCCGTCACCAGCACCTCCGCGAGATCCGTCGCCGCGGCATCGCAGCCCGCCAATAACTCGAGGCCGCGCGGGGCGTCGAAGCGCAGCTCGGCAACCACTTCGTCGAGCAGAAGCACCGCCTCGCAGGTGTCGGAGACCGCGCGCGGGATCGCGCCGTACAGGCCCAGGCGGTTGTCCGGCTGGCCGGAGGGCGTGCGGGCAGCCGCGGCGGTCGCCGCCAGGGTCCCGATCATCGCGTTGGCCGTGCCGCGAACGTGCGTCAGCGCGAACGGGTTCCTCTTCTGGGGCATGATCTTGCTGGCCCGCGCGTGGCGGTCATCGAGTTCGACCAGCCCGAACTCGCGGGTGGCGAAGATCTGGAGATCCTCCGCCAGACGGTCCAGATTGATCAGGATCGTCGTCATCAGACCCGCGGTTTCGATCGGGAGATCGGCCTGCCACATCGCATCGCGGGCATGCCCCACGAGCCCGTCGAAGCCGAGCAGCTCTGCCTGGCGTTCGCGCGATTGGGGCAGTCTCGACCCGTTGGTACTGCCGCACCCCGCGGGCGATCGGTTCACCCGCGCATAGACGCCGCGAAGCCGGTCGCCGTCACGCAGGAGCGGTTCCGCGAAGCCGGCCAGATAGTGGCCGAATGTCGTCGGCTGCGCCGCCTGCAAATACGTGTAATCCGGCATCAAGGCCTCGCGCCACTCCGATGCTCGGGTAGTCAGCGTATGGCCCAATCGGGTTGATGCATCGGCGAGATCCAGCAATCCCGCGCGAAGTGTCATCAGGAACGCGGTCGTGGTCGCCTCGCGCCGGGCCCGGCCTATGCCCAGCCAGCCGGCCGCCGATGTCCTGACCGCAAGCCAGGCTTCGCGGTTGGTATAGAGATCCCCGCGAATCGGGTCGGCGTGGAAGTCCTCCGGCTGGGTTTGGAGCTTCAGCAGGGCGCCGAGCAACTCGCTGCCCTCCGCGGCGGGAATCACGCCGACCTCGATCATCGCCAGCGTATGCGCCAGGTCGGTCAGACCGAGGGCTGCAAACAGCCCGGCCTGATCGGCGAGTTCCCGCCGGAATACCGTGTCGACCAAGCGCGCCGACGGCCCCTCGGCGAGGCGCGAGCCGACCTCGAGCACCTGGCTCGCGACACCAACGGCAGGGTCGTAGTCAGGATCTATGGACATTCAGCTTCACCGGTGTTTCGTCCTGTTTCGGCTCGATCCGCGCCGGATCCCAGGCACCGGTGCGCAGCAACTCGTCGGTGACCCAGTGCAGGGTATCGAAGCGCAGGCGGCATCGCAGACACTCGACTGCCAGGATCTGATCGGCCGGGATGTTCCCCAGCCCGACGTTGGTGCCGAAGCGCCGAATCAGGACGGTCTGCTGCGCCGCCAAGGGTGCTTCCCAGATCAGGCGGCGAGTCGCATCGCCCAGCAGCGCGCAAAGCGTGGTCAGCGTGTCGTCGATTACCTGTCCGTGCTCATCATAGATGCCGACGGCCCGCCCCGACTCTCGCGCCTCCATGACGACCCACTCGGCGCCGTGCTCGAGGTCGGTCAGCGCCTGCTCGGCCATCTGTTCGGCGGACGGCTGCGCGCGCGGGTCCTTCTTGCCGACCTCGGTGATCGGAACGAGCCCGGCATCACGCGCACAGGCGATGATGTTCCTGCGCCGCACCGCCGGCATCGGAATCGTGCCATCGGAGATCTCGATGGCACTGAATCCCAGGTCCTTCGCGTGCTTCATGTAGTCGTGGCAATGGTGTTCGACCAGGGCGACTTCGAGCAGCGTTCCGCCCGGAAAGCTCAGGATGCCGTGATCGGCCAGCAATCCCAGCTTCCGTTGCAGCAAGGGGCGCGGCAGGAATACCGAGGTGCCGAACGCGAACTTCCAGTGGTCGATGAAGGCGGCGGCCTGCTCCAGGGTATCCAGCAGACGGCGTTCTCCGACACCGGTGTCGATGACCATGGTGAGTCCCCGGTCGCGGGGCTTGCGGGTCCGGTCACGAATCAGACCACCGACGATGGCGTCCCAGGCCAGCTCAGTCATCGCGCGACTCCATTGCGAGCAGGGAGAGGGCACGTTCGATCATCGGGAGGTCCGATCCCCAGGGTACGATGACCGTCTTCCCCTGTTGCTCGAGATCGAACTCCAGCAGACAGCACTTCACCAGGGTCGGCTGCGTGGAGAACGTGGCGAGTTTGCGCGGACACATCTCGATCCGGGGCGGCTCGTCGCCGTAGTAATGGCGATGGAACTGCAGGCTGCGCTCGCAACCGATCAGGGTCCAGGCTTTCCGCTCGGGCGGCCGCTCGTCGAGGAAGTAGACCGGAGCGCCAAGGTCGTCGAGACCGCCGGAGCGACAGGGAACCAGAAAGGCCTCCGGTGCGCTGCCCTGGCACAGCGCCGGCAGTTCGATGCGTTCCAGTTCCAGACAGATCGCAGGCAGATCCGCGTAGCTCAGCACCTGCTCGGCCATGGCCAGCAGTTTGGGCGGGGCCGGCGGCGAGACCTCGACGACGCGGACCACCAGGGGGTCGGGATGGTGAATCAGGTTGATGTGATCGAAGGCCCCCTGAACGATCAGGGTGCCATCGGGTCCAACGCCGAGCTCCCGGGCCAGCCGCGCCAGCGCCGAGCGGTTGGCGGGATCGATCTGCGGTGCGTGGGCGAACACGGCCGAGTCCGGCAGCGCCAGTACCTCGACGGCCACGACGCGGTTGAACAGATCCTCCGCGCCGTCGCGCCGAATCGCCGCGACGGCGTAGCGCGAGCCCGGGTCGTGCAGCACCACGACGTCGGTCCGCCGGTACACCTCGCGTTCCATCAGATGGCGTTCGATCGCATCCATGGTCATCGGGCCGGCATAAGGCTGGAAGCTGACCCGCCGGTACGGCAGAGGCACGAAGTTCTTTGTCGTCCTGAGACCGCCGACCTCCAGCACCGCGCCGTTCATGCGTGTCTCTCCGGGCGGCAATCGGGACCTGAAAAAGTCCGCGACCGGTCCTCAGGCCGCAGCTCCCGCTCGTGAATCCGCAGCGGATCAAGGCTGCGGATCAGCGCGCAGACCTGCGCGGGCGGCAGCGGGGTGGTTGCCACAGGCTCGCTGATCGGGAGTTCGAATCCGGTGTTCGCCTGCACCAACTCCGCGTCGGCATCCGGAAAGACCTCACGGAGCCGCAGGTGTCCGGAGGCGTCGAAGTCGAACACGCCGAGTTCGGTGATCAACCAGTCCGGGCCGTCGCCGATCAGTCCCTGCACTTGCCGGGTGCGGCCGTCTCCAGCCCGATGTCCGGGGCTGGTGATGAAATCGCAGCGCTCGACCAAACGGAAACGTCGCGGGCCACGGCCGTCCGACACCGCGCGGTGCGCCACGGTCCACAGTGTCAGGTGCCGGGCGTCACAGGCCAGATTGCAGCCGCCGCCCCCGCCAGGGAGTTTCAGTTTCAATTCGTCTACGCCCAGTCGGGTCGTGTTCAGGTTGCCCCAGCGGTCGATCTGCAGTCCCGACAGGAACATCCGCCCCAGACGACCGGCCGCCGCCAGATCGAACAGTTCCTCGATGTCGAGCTGGCATTCGGCGCCGCGATCCATGACCCAATCATTGCTGGTCGGTGCCAGAAAGGGCGGCATCGGGTTGACCGCGTAGGTAGCGCCCGCAACGAGCACGAGGTTGGGTGCATGCGTACGTTTGGCCACGTGCAGCGCGAGTTGCACGAGGGGAGAACCGAAGCCGTGAAAGGCCAGGATGCCGTCCTCGATCGTGCGGGCGATCCGATAGATCAGCGCTTCGCCCAGACTGCAGCGATCACCTCTAGGCTCATGCATAGAGTTTCATCCACGCGTCGGGTCCATCCTTCCAGGAGGCCAGACGCTCAAGGGTGGCGCTCCCGCCGATCGCCTCCAGGTAGGCGGCATGATCGGGACATCCGTAGACGAAACGCTGCAGATACTCGGCTTCGAAACGTTCGGCACCCGCACTGGCGCACGCGTGGTAGTGCACCGTATGTGGGCGGTCGTAGCCATAGAACGGGTAACAGGCCGTGGGATGCGCGCCGTAGGCGACCTCGACGACGGCGGTCACGTAAAAATACGGGACCGTCACGCCGAGGCGCCGGAGTTCCTCGGTCGACAAGATCTGCTCCACCGTCGCGATCACCTTCCTTGCCGCCCGCGCGAACAGCCGATCGGCCACCGGGGGCCCCGCGATGTGGAGGTTGCCGTGCGCGTCGCCGTAGTGCGCGTGAAGGATCGCGACGTCCGGGCGCAGGGCCGGAACGAGGATCAGATCCTCGCCGGTGTAGGGACATTCCAGCGTCTTGAACTCCGGGTGCAGGTCGAGAAACCCGCTGCCCTTGACCGAGCGGATCGGCAGGAACGGCAGGCCGGCGATCGCGGCGCGCAATTGCTGAACCAGCGTGTAGCAGCACGAGTCCCTGATCGCGACCGTCCCCGACTCGCAGGCACGGCGGTAGTTCGGCGCCATACCGAAATCCTGCTCGAAGCCGACATAGGATTCGGCGCTGGCGGCAACCAGCCCGGCTCCGCACAGCAGATCCACGTCGATACCGTGGGCCGAGCCGATCAGTTCCAGATCGCCGGTACCCGCCCGGATCAATGCCCGCAGCGCCGCCATTGGCTCACGGGACGACAGCCCGCCGCCGATCGCCAGACAGTCGCCGGGGCGAATGTGTCCGATCAGAGTCTCCAGATCCGTCCGTTTGTCGGCTTGTGTGTAGACCACGGCGTTCATAGGGCGGTCATCGCACCGTCGACGCAGAAGGCCGTCCCCGACACGAAGCTCGCCTCGTCGGACGCGAGGAACAAAGCGGCCTGGGCAATCTCCTCCGGCCGGCCGAAGCGGCCGATCGGGTACTTCGCGATCTTGTCGCGGGTGTCCTCGTCCGAGTCGCGTGCCATGATCGCGCGGTCGAGGTCGGTCCCGGCGACGCGGCCGGGGCATAGGCAGTTCACGCGGATGCCGAGCCCGGTGTAATCGACTGCCATTTGCCGGGTCAGCGCGATGACCGCGCCCTTCGAGGCGCAATAGGCCGCCATCCGCGGAATACCGATCACGCCGGCGATCGAGGCGATGTTCACGACCGAACCGCCTTCACGGCGCATCGCCGGCAGCGCGGTACGCGCGCACAGATAGGTGCCGGTCACATTGACTGCGAGGGTCCGATGCCAGAGTTCGGGCTCGGTCTCTTCGACGCCGGCGAATTCGGCGATCCCCGCGTTGTTGACCAGCACGTGGATCACGCCACCAAAGCGGCCGCGGATCGCCGCGAAGGCTTGCTCGACGGCCTCCGTATGCGCCACATCGGCATGATAGGCGTCCGCATCGATACCCTCGGCGCGGAGTGCGTCCGATGCCTGAGCGAGTTTGTCCCCGGCGCAGTCGATCAACGCGACGCGCGCACCCTGCCGACCGAACAACTGCGCCATCGCGAAGCCGAGACCCGCGGCGGCCCCGGTAATCACGGCGTGCTTGCCGGCCAGTCGCCCGGTCACCGTCGTCACAGGCTGCGCAAGATCCGGCTGCCGGCGCGCAAGCGGCACAACTGGATGAAATAGGACGGATTCAGGAACAGCTCATCCATCTCCCCGAGTTCGTCCACCGTTAACCCGTTCCGGACCATCGGCGCCAGATACTGGAATCCGTCCTTCGCGCCATAGCCGACGTGGAAGGCGCCCAGAATGCGCCGCGAATCGCCGTCGATCACGAGTTTCTGGAAGCCGGACAGCTCCGGCTTCATCAACGCGTACAGCATCACGCGATCACCCGCGGGCAGGGCGACCGTGTGCCCGTCGGGGTTGTCCGGCGGCAGTTTCAACACGACGATGTTGCGGTAACGCTCGCGCGCCTGCTCTTCGCCGAGCCCCAGCCAGCAGACCTCGTAGTGGGTATGCAGGAAATCCGGATAGTCGCGCGGCTGGTAGCGCGCGTCCTCCCCCATGATGTTGCGCGCCGCGCAGGTCCCGCCCTTGCGCGCCTTGAACATCTCCATCGGCCGGCCGACCAGGTCGCCGACTGCGTAAACGCCCGGCACCGAGGTCTGCATCCGCTCATCGACCCGTACCGAACCGTCGTCGTCGAGGTCGACGCCGAGCACCGCGTGAGCCTCCTCGGAATTGGGTCGCTCCCCCAGCCCGAGAAACAGGAAATCGGTCGCGATGCGCCGGGGCCCGTGCGACCCGGAAAGCGTCACTGCGCGGATGCGACCGCTCGCATCGTCCTCGCACGACATCACCTCCGCAGGGTTCACGAATTCGATGCCCTGGTCTTCC
The DNA here is from genome assembly GCF_054172105.1 of Methylolobus aquaticus. Taxonomy (NCBI): domain Bacteria; kingdom Pseudomonadati; phylum Pseudomonadota; class Gammaproteobacteria; order Methylococcales; family Methylococcaceae; genus Methylolobus; species Methylolobus aquaticus. The sequence continues at coordinate 6,120 of NZ_JBSYXP010000025.1, read as the reverse complement.
ATGCGCGCGATCAGGAACCGGCGCGTTTCACCATCGGGCAACAAGGTCAGCGGCGGCTGCCGTGACACGACGAAGGTCTTACGCCCGGTTGCGTTGAAGAAGCACGCGTACTCGATCGCAGTTTTGCCGCTGCCGACGACGACGGCCACCGGGCCGGGTTCGTAGTCGAGCGCGTCGACCAGCGTCGCGTAGTTGAACACGCCGCCGAGTCCATCACCGACACCCGGCAGCGGCCGAGCTCGCGCGCCGGTGGCCAGCACGAGGTTGCGGGCGCGGTAGACCTGCTCACCGACCGCGACGCTGCGGGCATCCACCAGGCGGCCGGGCTGGCCGAGCACGAATTCCAGCTCCAACTGTTCCGCGCTCTGGTAATTCATGAAGGCATGGGGGCCGGTGCGCCCGCGCCGGAACATCTCGACGATGTCCAGCATCGAGACGGTCTTGCCCCGCAAATCCTGGAACCACAGCTTTCCGGAAAAGGTGCGCTCCAGCATCAGCTGCGCGGCGACGTCCGAGAAGACGTGGTGCGGGACACAGGCATGGTGCGGACACGAACCGCCGAGGAACGGCCAGCGGTCGATGATCAGTGGTCGCCCGCCCATGGCACGCAGGTAAGCGGCGCCGAAGCGGCCTCCGGCGCCGCCGCCCAGGAAGATCGCGTCAAACTCACGGGTATCGCCATGCCGGATGTTGAACAACGGATCGCCCCCGGTGCCGGCCATAAGTCGGGCCTCGATGGCTTCCGCCCAGCGTTTCGTCGACCAATGCGCCTCGCTGACATCGACCACTTCGGTTACCCCGGCAACGTCCAGGCTTCAAGCCTTGTTCGGGTCGTGCACTGGAGCGCCGCAACAGGGGCATCCGCCCCCCAGCGCGGACTCCAGCGGATGCGGGACCGGCGGCGTATCGCGTAGGGGCCGGGCGCGGTTCCCGCCGCAGGCCGAGCAGACCCACTCCTCCGGCTCCCGGGTGCCGGACAGCACCATGCCGGAGAAGGTGTGGCCACAATCGGGGCATTCCAGCCGGTAGACCGGCACCGGGGCGACCTCGCTAAAGGCGGCGTGTTAGATGACCCGTCAGGCCGCCGCTTTCTTGGCTAGTTCCGCTCGCACGAGTTCGGTCCCCTGAACCAGAGCGTGCAGCTTGTCGATGGCGATATAGCGTTGCAGCAGGATCAGGCCGCAGTCGGTCGTGACGCCGAGCCGGTCCGCCGGGATCACGTCCAGCAGGCGACGGATGCGCTCGGCGACCTGCTCGGCGGTCTCGGTAATGGTGCTTTTCACATCGATCACACCGGCCCAGAAATTGACATTCGGCGGCAAGGGATGGGCCCGCAGCACGTCGAGGCCGCTCATGTCGTCGCCGCGCCGACCGCAGCTTTCCAGGTTCAGCACGTCGATCTTGGCCTGATAGGCTTTCGGCACGACCGATGCCGTTGCGGATGGCTCCTTACCGCGGCGTTTGGTCAGATCGAAGATCTCGCCCGACTGCGCGGTATCGTCCGGAAGATATGCCGGCGTTCCACCCCAGTTGCCCCAACACACGTGGACGATGATCTGGGCGTTCGATACGCCTTCGACCGCGCGGTTGAACGCCTCGATCGCCCAATCCTCAAATCCGTACGGCCAGGTGAATTCGTCGAGCTGTATGAAATCGACGCCGAGCCGATCGATCTCGCGAAGGTCCTCGTTGATGGCCGCCGCGAGGGCCATCGCGCGTTCGCGCGAGGATTTGTAATGCAGGTCATTGGTGCACTGGGCCAGCACCTGAACCCCCGTGTACTGCACCTTGATCGGCTTGCGGGTAGCCCGCTTCAATGCGCGCGCCTGTTCCACCATGATGCCGCCGTGCCGGCGAATCGCCTGGTCGAGCGTTCCTGCGTGCAGACGACTGTAAATCGGAAAACCGAGATGACCGCCCTTCAGGTTGTAGCCCAGGCGGCGAAGGTAGTAGTAAAGGGCTTGATCGGCGTAGTTGTCGCCGTGGACCCGGCCATCGGCGATGATGTCCAGGCCGGCGTTCTCCTGGTCGCGCGCGATCGCGCCGACGGCATCTTCCAGCGCTTCGCGCACCAGCGCGTCCGGCGGTTCCTGGTCGCCGGTGAAAGCGCGCGCGAACTCGGCGTCCCACCAGCGCGGGTTCGGATAGTTGCCAACCATGCTAGTCGGTATCGTGATCTCCTGGCCGCGAATCTTCATGCTCCCCTCCCCAGCCTCTAGGGCCCGATGCGTCTTGTTCGGTAGATCCGTCTTCTTTTGGTGCTTCCCGGCACTTCCGGCCACATGTCAAGCCATCGATGGGCCGAATCGAGAAAATACGCCCTCCACTCTCAGTTGACAATCCGTATTTGTTCTCGGTTGACAAGTGGATTTTTCCGGTTAGGGGCAAGCGCCGAGTCATCGACGCGGTGGTCACACATCACGGTGATGTCGTTGCAGGATCAGATCGGCCGCCTTCTCGGCAATCATGATGGTCGGCGCATTGGTGTTGCCGCCGACGAGGGTCGGCATGATGGACGCGTCGACGACGCGTAGGCCGTCGATACCGCGCACGCGGAGTTCCGGATCGACGACGGCGCGATCGCCGCGGCCCATCTTGCAGGTTCCGGCGGGGTGCCAGGTCGTCGAGGCCGCCCTGCGGACGAAATCTTCGAGGTCCCGGTCGCTGCGCGTATAGACCCCAGGGGCAATCTCCCTGCCGCGGATATCATCGAAGGCGCTCGCGTAGAGGATTTCCAGGTTCCAGCGAACACCGGCAATCGCACACCTCAGATCCTCAGGGCCATCCAGATAGTTGGGGTCGATGACCGGACGGTCCAGCGGGTCGGCGGAAGCCAGCGTGACGCGACCGCGGCTGACCGGCCGGTTGACATAGGAGGTCAGCGACACGCCATGGCGCCGGACATAGCCTGCCTCCGGGTAATCCGGGGACAGGCTCATCAGGAAGAATAGCTGCAGGCCGGGGACGGCCTCGTCCGGGTGGCTCCTGACAAACGCGCCCGCTTCCAGTGCGTTGGAACCGGCCGGGCCGGTAAGGTCGGTCTCGTAGGCACGCAGGGCTGCTGCACGCGCATCGGCCCCGAGCGCGGAAAAGCTCAAGGGCTGCGTGATTTCGCAACGAACGCGCGTGTGCAGATGATCCTGCAGGTTCCAGCCGACACCGGGCAGGTGCAGACGAACCGGGATGTCTGCTGCCCGCAGTTCCTCCTCGGGACCGATGCCTGAAAGCAGCAGCAATTGGGGTGAGCGGATCGCACCCGCGGAGAGAATGACGCAGTGCGTGGCCACCGCGCTTTCCGCCGTGCCGCGGTGCAGGAAATCGACCCCCGTCACGCGACTCCCCGCGAAGCGGAGTCCGGTGGCATACGCGTGCGTCAGGACCGTCAGATTCGGCCGTGTCCGTGCGGGATGCAGGTAAGCATTGGCGGCACTGCAGCGGGAACGTCGATCATAAGTCGCCTGCAAGGGACCGCAGCCTTCCTGGCTCTGCCCGTTGAAATCCGGGTTGTACGGAATGCCGATCTCCTGCGCCGCGGCGAGATAGCGTTCCACCAACGGATTTCCGGCAGGGTGGCTCTCGACGACCAGCGGCCCGTCCACGCCGTGAAAAGGGCCGGCGAACGCGCGGTTGGACTCGGATCGGATGAAATAGGGCAGGACCTCGCGATAGCTCCAGCCCGGGTTTCCGTCCGCGGACCAGGCGTCGTAATCGGCGCGATGTCCCCGGATGTAGATCATGTAGTTGATGCTGCTCGAGCCGCCGAGCACCCGCCCTTGCGGCATGAAGATCCGGCGTCCGTTCAGATGCGGCTGCGGCACTGTCCGGTCGGACCAATCGGCGGGGCCGTCCTGCAGCTGTGGATACAGCGCGGGAATGCGGATCGCAGGCGCATCGTCCTCGCCGCCGGCTTCGAGCAGCAGCACCCGGCAGGCCGGATCGGCCGACAGGCGGTTCGCCAACACGCACCCGGCCGAACCGGCACCAACGATCACATAGTCATATCCGGCGGTGCCTGCTGCCATTGGCTCGCCTATCGCCCGTAGCGTTCCCAGTGGGACCGGAACAAGGCATCCTCGCTGATCGGACGCGGCTTTATCGGGCGCGACACCCAGGTCAGGTTGACGAAATGACGGGCGTTGACGTTCTCGGTCGTGATATTGCGGCCCCAGGTGCCGCAGCTGAGGCTCAGCGTGTAGGGCAAGCCGTTGCGGGCGCTCCCGGCGCCTTCGTTGAGGCTCTGGTTGACCATCACGCGTGCGGTCCGGGTACCGAACGCCAGCGCGTCGACATGTTCGTCCGACCGGGTATGGATACCGCAGGTATGTCCGCGCCCCTGGTAGTCGGTGATCGCGTTCACCCGTTCCACGGCCCGGTCTATCGCACCCTGGTAGCGATAGACCGCGAGCACGACGCACAGCTTTTCGCCGGAGAAGGGGTAACCCGGACCCGTGCCCTCCTCTTCGACGATCAGGAAACGTGTGCTGTCGGGCACCGTGATGCCGGCCAGCCGGGCGATTTCCGGCGCGGACTTCGCGATCACGGCCAGGGCGGGAACGTGCGCACCGGGGTCGGGCCACATCAAGCGACCCAGCGCGGCCTTCTCGTCTGCCCCGCACAGGTACCCGCCCAGGGCGCCGAGCCGGGTCAGCAAGTCGTCGTAGATCGAGGCTTCGACGACGAGGGCGTTGTCGGCCAGGCAGCTGGTCGCATAGTCGAAGGTCTTGGCTGCGGCGATCATCTTCGCGGCGTCATCGAGGTCCGCGGTTTCATCGACCACGTGCACCGCATTGCCTACACCGACGCCGTAGGCCGGCGTCCCCGAACTGTAGGCGGCCTTGACCATGGCCTCTCCGCCGGTCGCGACGATCAGGTCGGCGTGGCGCATCAGTGCCTGGGTCTTTCCGAGCGAGGGTGGCGCGATCACTTGTATCAGATCTGCCGGGGCGCCGACCTGCTCGCAGGCCTCGCGCATATAGCGCACTGCCAGTTCAGTGGTGCGCTGGGTGCGCGGATGGGCCGCGACGATGATGGCATTCCGACCCTTCAGCGCGAGCAACGCCTTCAGCGGGGGCGTCGCATCAGGCCCGGTCGTCGGGATCAGCGCCGCGACGACGCCGACGGGCTTGGCGATTTTTACCAGCCCCCGCTCAGGGATCTCCTCGACCACGCCAACGGTTCGCAGCCCCGCCATGTCCGCCAGCGTTCCGATGATGCGGTTGCGGATCTTGACGACTTTGTCGGCGAAGTTGCCGAAGCCGCCCTCTTCGACGGCGAGCTGCGCCAGCGCTTCGGCGCGATCGGGACGCACAACCGACCACGCAACGGCCGTCGTCAGCGCGTCGACCTCGTCCTGGCGATAGGCCTCGATCTGCGCCTGAGCCGTGCGCGCTCGTCCGACCAAAAGGTGCGCAGCGCTTTCGTCGTCCGAAAATTCGGCATGCATCGGCAGGACCTCCCCACATTCCACTGCTGCCACACTGATTGCCGCCGCTCCAGGCAAGTGGTCGTGCCCCGGCCAACGCGGATATCGGCAGAGTTCGCGGAATAGTCCTTCGATCAAGCGAGGGTTGCAAGCGGAGGATGCGAGTCGTGTGGTTGGAAAGTACGGACTAGCCCTGGGAAAGAGGACCCCTAGACATGTTCGAACGCTTCATGTCGGCTTCTCGTCCGTCCTGGCTGGCGACCCGGCAATGAACGTCCTGCTGTTCGACGCCGTCGCGTCGCTGGCGATGACTGGAGCAATGTCCGGGATGGACGGTGGCCGCGAAGGGACTATGCGTTGACGCAGGCCACCCGGGAGTGAACTGTCGTTCCCTGTGCTTGATGCGACTGTCGGCCGCGCCCCTGCTGCGCTCACGGGGGCAGGCCATCGATCCCTCGATTTCACTCAGCGGGTCGTGATCCACTCGGGTACGACGGCCACTGAAAGCCCTGGTAGTCGCTCGGACGCCGTGCTGGAGGGCCGTGATGGGGCGTCACAGCCTGACGGAATAACTTGTCAGTTCAGTGAAACAGCACCTCGGCGTCATAGCCCTGTTCCTGTGCCAGCCGCTTCAGTTGCTTCAGCGCCGCATTCTGCAGTTGACGGACTTTCTCACGCGGCATCCCGACCGTGGCGCC
>NZ_JBSYXP010000024.1:0-58296 GCF_054172105.1 Methylolobus aquaticus | reverse complement strand
CTCTACGAAGAGCGCTTCATCCCCTGATCACAAGACTTTTTCCTAAACCCCTCACACACAGAATTTCTGACACTTCCTACCAGAGAGCTTTCTGACTTCCCAATCCTCCGGAATCACCCCCACCGCGGTCTGCTTATAACCCGGCTTCACGTCCATGCGAACCCCATCTTCTTCAGATGCTCCTCGACGCGGGCGGACAAGGTTTCGACCTCGTCGGCCAGTTGTGGCAGCGAGGTCGCGTAGCGCTCGGCCAGTTGCTTGATGCGCCCGGTCAAGGCCTGGCTGACGCGGTCGATCTCGCCGTGTACGGCGGCCTCCAGCGTCGCGAGCCATTTGTCGTCGACGACCAGCGTCTTGATCTCCGCTTCGGTCAGCGTCGAGTAACGTTTGGCAACCTTGGCATCGAGGGCCTTCTGCGCATCCTTGACCTGTTTGCTCGCTGCGGACTCCTGGTCGGCCAGCGCCAGATACCGCTCCAGCACGGCGAGTGCCTCATCAGCCTCCGGCTTACCCTTGATGTCCCGCAGCCGGTCCTTGACGCTCTTCGCGGTCAGCTTTCCTTTGTCGTTCTTCGCGTCCTCCAGCAACCCGTCCTCGCCGCCGTGTTCTTCGGCCAGTTCCTCGATCTGCTGGCTGATCGCATCGCGCTCGGTCTCCAGTTGCTCTATCGCCGCCTGTTCATCGGCGAAGTACCGGGCGACGACCAGTGCAGTCGGAATCAGGTCGGTGTTCGGCTTGGCCGCGCCGGTCGAGCCATTGGTCATCGCGCGCCAGCCGTCGAGCGCGATCATCCACGCATCGTCGTAGAGCGTTTCGTCCCAATAATCCATCAGGTGCTGGTAGATGTCATAGGGGTCGAGCAGCGGCGCCGGGCGGAAGGCATCGAGCAGTCTTTCCGACAGCGTGTCGATCAGCGTCTTGGGCCGGTCACCCTGCTTCAAATCCCGCAGCAGCGGCGCATGAGCGCTCTTCCAGTCCTCGAACAGCGCCGCGACGCGCTGCTTGAAGGCGGCGAACTCAGGATGCTCGAAGATCGCAGCCTTGATCTGGCTGGCCTCGACGGTCAGCGCGCTGTAGCCGGCTCGCACCTCGGAGCCGTCCTCCGGCACGAGAGGCGAAAACAACTCGGCCCGCAGCGACGGCATCACGTCCCAGAAAGCCGCGAGGCCGTCAAGGTCGCGGTTCGGGATGCCGCCCTTCAGATGCGCCTCGATGTCCTGCAGGTCTTCCGGTTCGCTGCTGTCGATGTAACGCGGCAGGTTCAGGTTGTAGTCGTTGGCCTCGATCTCGGCCAACGGTACCAGCCGGGAGTATTTCGGGATCTCCTGCTGCCGGTTGAAGGTGTCGACGATCTTGTGGATATCCTGCGCCCGCAGCCGGTTCTTGTTGCCATCCTTCCGGTAGCCCTTGCTGGCATCGACCATGAACAGGCCCTTGCGCCCGACCGCGCCCTCCTTGTCCAACACCAGCACGCAGGCCGGGATACCGGTGCCGTAGAACAGGTTCGGCGGCAGGCCGATGATGCCGAGGATGAACCCCTGACGGACGATGTTCCGCCGGATCGCGGCTTCGGCGCCGCCCCGGAACAGTACGCCGTGCGGATGAATCACCGCGCCCTTGCCGGTCGATTTCAACACCGTCAGGATGTGCAGCAGGAACGCGAAGTCGCCGTTCTTGGCCGGCGGGATGCCGTACTCGAAGCGGTTGTACAGGTCGTTTTCGGGATGCAGACCGCTGGTCCAGTTCTTGTTCGAGAACGGGAAATTGGCGACCACGTAATCGAAGGTCTGCAGCCCGCCGAGCGGGTTCTTGAAATGCGGCGCGGCCAGCGTGTTGCCCTGCCAGATCTCGGCCGTCGGGCAGTCGTGCAGCACCATGTTCATGCGGGCCAGCGCGGAGGTGGCGTTGTCCATCTCCTGGCCGTACAGCGCGAGGTCGAGTCCGGTGCGGCCCTTGGCCTCGTCATGCGCCTTCAGCAGCAGCGAGCCGGAACCGCAGGTCGGGTCGTGGATGCTCTGCTTTGGCGAATGGGCCTGGTCGAGGCCGATCACCATCGCCATCACGCGCGAAACTTCCGCCGGGGTATAGAACTGGCCCTTGCTCTTGCCCGACTCGGTCGCGAAGTGCCGCATCAGGTATTCGTAGGCATCGCCCAGCAGGTCGTCGCCCTCGGCGCGGTTCTGGCCGAAGTCGAGACCCTCGAAGATCGCGACCAGCTTGGTCAGCCGGTCGACCATCTCCTTGCCGCGGCCGAGTTTGTTTTCGTCGTTGAAGTCGGCGACGTTGATCGCGCCTTTCAGGTTGTCGTTGGCATCCGCGAGACGACCGACGATCTTGTTCATCCGGTCGCCGATCTCCTTGTCGCCCTTGGCCTTCACCATGTCGGCGAAGCTGCCGCCGAACGGGATCTCGATCAACGCGTCCGGATCGTTCTCGTACTTGTCGGAGACATATTTGACGAACAACAGCACCAGCACATAGTCCTTATACTGGCTGGCGTCCATGCCGCCGCGGAGTTCATCGCAGGATTTCCAAAGGGAGGAATACAGTTCGGATTTCTTCAGGGGCATGTCGCAGCGGGTTCCTTATGCTGTATTGCAGTGTGTTTGCATTGGTCGTGACTGTTGGCGTGAATGGGGCTCCGTTCCTGCCTATCCCAGAGACGGTTTTTCGAGCTTCAGGTACTGCACGAACTCAATCGGGTGCGATCAGCGACAGTCTTGGGAAGTAACGCGCGAAGCGGCCCTTGTCACGGGTCAGCAGGGGGATGCCCAGGACTACCGCATGGGCGCCTATGAAGAAATCCGGCAGCACGCCCTGCTTGGTGCCTTTCTGGCGGCGGTATTGCAGGAAGGCCTTGCCGGCCAGGAACAGGGCTTCTCTGGGGATCGCGTCGACGATCAATCCGGATTGCTCCAACATGGCTTCCAACTCTTCGATACGGCGGAATGCGACCGAAAGTTCGGCGTAAATGACCGGGTTCAGGAGAAGGGTGCCGTTCAACGCGGCGCGATCGAGTTGTGCTTGCGACCAGTCGGCCCAGATGGGGTCTTCTTCGATGACGTCAAGGATGACGTTGGTATCGACCAGAATCACTTCAGCCTTCACCCCGCGTCAGGGCCATGATCTCGTCGGTGCTCATCTTGACGGTGGCCACACCACGCAACGCTGCGAAGCGGCTTGGAGGCTGCTGGGTTTCTTCGGCCGGCGCAAGCAGCACTTGCCCCTCTTCGGTCACCTTGAAGACGACCGGGCTGCCGGCGCGCAAACCGAGCAGGTCGCGAATGCGCTTCGGAATGGTGACTTGTCCCTTTCGGGTCAGCAGGGTGCTCATGGTGTTCTCGCGAAAAGTAATACTTTACCGGCGGATGGTATTACTTTGCGATCGGGATTGACAGCATGTCGCGCTGAGGTTTGCTGGGCCGGGCTCGGGGCCATCGCCAGAGGGCCAAAGGGGCCTGCTGAAGCGCATCTTCGCGGTAGGGGTAACCGGAATACACCACCGCACCGGGCGTTTCGTGCGCACGATATCTGCTAGGCCCAGGAGCGGGACTGGGGCGGCGGGACCGTCTGCGGGAGGGACCCCGCAGCCGAGGCTACACGGAGTTATCTACGGCGTGTCTCGGCGCCCCAGCCCGCTCCGGCAGCCGGCGGATTCCGAACGAATACGCTGTGCTGATCCCTCTCGCGTCTTGCTTCGCCCCTTGTCCGCTTCCTGACATTCGCCCCGCCATTTGTTCATTACCTCACAGTTGGAATGGCTGTGGGAAGGGAAAACGCCCAATTAAAACAGCGATGAAGAAGAGTGGCACGAGCTCTGCTTGGAATGACGCAAGAGTTCCAGAGGTGCCGAATGAGCAGCTTATCGAGCAAGGTCCAGGAAGTTTTCAACGAGCCCGGTTGCGGCAAGAACCAGGGCAAGTCGGAAAAGGAGCGCAAGAAGGGCTGCACCAAACAGCTTCAGCCCGGCGGAGCGGCCGGGGGCTGTGCCTTCGACGGCGCCAAGATCGCCTTGCAGCCAGTGACCGACGTCGCGCATCTGGTGCACGGCCCCATCGCCTGCGAGGGCAACTCCTGGGACAACCGCGGCTCGAAGTCGTCCGGCTCCAATCTGTGGCGCACCAGCTTCACGACCGACATCAACGAAACCGATGTCGTGTTCGGCGGCGAGAAGCGCCTGTACAAGTCCGTCAAGGAGATCATCGACAAATACGACCCGCCAGCGGTCTTCGTCTACCAGACCTGCGTGCCGGCGATGATCGGCGACGACATCGAGGCGGTCTGCAAGGCGGCCAGCAAGAAGTTCGGCAAGCCGGTCATCCCGATCAATTCGCCCGGTTTCGTCGGCCCCAAGAATCTCGGCAACAAGCTGGCCGGCGAGGCCATCCTCGACCACGTCATCGGCACCGAGGAACCCGAGTACACGACGCCGTACGACATCAACATCATCGGCGAATACAACCTGTCCGGCGAACTGTGGCAGGTGAAGCCGCTGCTCGACGAACTCGGCATCCGCATCCTGTGCTGCATTTCGGGTGACGCGAAGTACCACGACCTGGCTTCGTCCCACCGCGCCAAGGCGGCGATGATGGTCTGTTCCAAGTCGATGATCAACATCGCCCGGAAGATGGAGGAGCGCTACGACATCCCGTTCTTCGAGGGTTCCTTCTACGGCATCGAGGATACCAGCGAAGCGCTGCGCGAAATCGCCCGGCTGCTGATCGAGCGCGGTGCTCCGGCCGAGTTGATGGATCGCACCGACGCCCTGATCGCCCGCGAGGAAGCGCGCGCCTGGGCCGGGATCGAGCATTACAAGCAACGGCTTGCCGGCAAGAAGGTGCTGCTGATCACCGGCGGCGTGAAATCCTGGTCCGTCGTGGCCGCGCTGCAGGAGGCCGGGCTCGAGGTCGTCGGCACCAGCGTCAAGAAATCGACCAAGGAAGACAAGGAGCGCATCAAGGAGATCATGGGCGAAGACGCGCACATGATCGACGACATGAGCCCGCGCGAAATGTACAAGCTGCTGAAGGACGCGAAGGCCGACATCATGCTGTCGGGTGGGCGCTCCCAGTTCATCGCGCTGAAGGCCAAGATGCCCTGGCTGGATATCAATCAGGAACGGCACCACGCCTATATGGGTTATGTCGGCATGGTGGCGCTGGTCAAGGAGATCGACAAGGCGCTCTCGAATCCGGTTTGGCAACAGGTGCGCCTGCGTGCGCCCTGGGAAGAGCAAACCTGGGAGGAGGTGGCCGACGCTGCCATCGCGGCTGAAGCGGCCGCGTTGGCGGCGGACCCGGCCCGGAAAGCCGAGAAGCGTCGGGCGACGACCGTCTGCCAATGTGCGGGTGTGGCACGCGGCACCATCGAGGATGCCATCGTGGCCGGGGCATTGACTACGGTCGAGGCCATTTCGGAGCAAACCCAGGCCGGCACCGGCTGCGGCAGTTGCATCGGCAAGCTCGACAAGATCCTGCAAACCCAGGACCACTGGAATCCCGAGGCCGTAGCCGCGGCGGCCCAGTCGCAACAGGCCGCCTGAGGCGACGCGCATGGCTACCGTCACCACTTCGAAGAAGTCCTGCACGGTCAACCCGTTGAAGATGAGCCAGCCGATCGGCAGCGCGCTCGCCTTCATGGGGGTCAAGAACTGCATGCCGCTGTTTCACGGCTCGCAGGGCTGCACCTCGTTCGGGCTGGTGCTGTTCGTGCGCCACTTCAAGGAGGCGATTCCGCTGCAGACGACGGCCATGAGCGAGGTCGCGACCGTGCTGGGCGGCTTCGAGAACGTCGAACAGGCCATCATCACGATCGCGAACCGGCAGAAGCCGTCCATCATCGGCATCTCGTCCACCGGCGTCACCGAGACCAAGGGCGACGACGTCGAAGGCTACCTCAAGCTGGTCCGTGACCGGCACCCGGAACTCGACCACATCGCGCTGGTGTATGTGTCCACGCCCGATTTCAAGGACGCGTTCCAGGACGGCTGGGCCAAGACGGTCACACGCATGGTCGAGCAGCTCGTCACCGAGACCCCGGCCGATGTACCGCGGGAGCGCGACCGGATCAATGTGCTGCCCGGCGCGCACCTGACGCCCGGCGACATCGACGAACTGCGCGACATTCTGGAGGGCTTCGGCCTGGAAGCGGTCGTGCTGCCCGATCTGTCCGGTTCGCTGGACGGGCACGTGCCCGACGATTTCACGCCGACGACACTGGGCGGCATTTCGCTGGACGAGATCGCCGCGATGGGGAGCGCCTGCCACACGCTCGCGATCGGCGAGCAGATGCGGCCGGCGGCCGAGGCAATGGAGCAGCGGACCGGCGTGCCGTTCACGCTGTTCGACCGACTTACGGGGCTCGAGGTCAACGACCGGCTGATCGCGCTGCTGGCCGAACTCAGCGGGCGGCAGGTGCCGAACAAGATCAAGCGCCAGCGCAGCCAGCTGGTCGACGCAATGCTCGACGGCCATTTCCATTTCGGCGGCAAGAAGATCGCGATCGGCGCCGAGCCGGATCTGCTGTGGACACTGAGCCAGTGGATTACCGAGATGGGTTCGGAAGTCGTGGGTGCGGTCACCACGACGGCCTCGCCGCTACTGGAGAAAGTCCCGGCAGCGGAAGTATTGATCGGCGATCTGGAGGATCTCGAAGCCCGCGCGCGCGGCTGCGATCTGCTGATGACCCATTCCCACGGGCGGCAGGCGGCGGAACGGCTGGCGATCCCGTTCTACCGCATCGGCATTCCGATGTTCGACCGGCTCGGCGCGGCGCACCAGACCATCGTCGGCTATCGGGGCACGCGCAACCTGATTTTCGAGATTGCGAACATGTTCATGGCCGATGGACATGAGCCGCAGCCCGACACGTGGGCCCTTCCGGAGAATACAGAGCATGTTGGCGAGACGGCGCTTGCGGCTGGTTAAGTCAAACGACCCGGTGATCGAAACAAAACCTTTCGGAGGCAGTATGAAAGTCGCCTTTGCCACGCAGGACCTGCAGCGAGTCGACGCCCACTTCGGCTGGGCCAAGAACATCGCAATTTATGAATTGTCGGCGGACGGCTACCAGTTCCTGGAAGCCGTCCAGTTCGAGGGCGACCTCCAGGAAGACGGGAACGAAGACAAGCTCGCGCCCAAGCTGGAAGCCGTCAAGGACTGCGCGATTCTCTACGTCGCCGCCATCGGCGGCTCCGGGGCGGCCCGTGTGGTGGCGCTCGGGATCCATCCGATGAAGGTGCCGCAACCCGAGCCGATCACCGATCTGCTGGAGAAATTGCAGCAGGTCCTGAAGGGTACGCCGCCCCCCTGGCTGCGCAAGGTCCTGGCCAAGGACTCGAAGGGCGAGGAACGAACATTCGATTTTGATGAGGAAGACGAGGTGGAACATGCCTGAAGCGGCTGCCCTACAAACCCCTGCGGAAACGTCGCCGATGGACTCCGTGTTCATCAAGGAACTGGTCAAGCAGTGGCGGGCCCAGGACACCCACGGCACCTGGGAGCGCAAGAGCGACGAGGACTTGCTCGAGCCCTACATTCTCGACAAGGAAAAGCGCAGGACCATCCCGATCATCGGCGACCCGGACCCCGAGACGCTGTGGCGGATGGAACTGTATTACAACGCGATCGGCCTGTGTATCGAACGCGCCAGCGGCGTCATGGTGTCGCCGATGATGAAGATGTCGCATGAAGGCTTCGGCCGACAGATCCTGCTCGCCGGTCGCCTGGTGGTGCTGAACAAGCAGCTGCGGGACGTGCACCGCTTCGGCTTCCCGACGATGGAGAAACTGGCCGAAGAAGGCGAAAAAGCCGTCGCGGCCGGCTTGACGATGATCGAAACCTACCCGGATGTAGCGAATTACGGCTGAAGGACGGGCCTTTAGTGGGTAATTGCAGATATGAAAGAACGAATAGTTGAAATCTTCGCCCCGCGGGCGATCGTGGCACTGATGATTTACGTGCTGCTCTGGTCAATCCTGGATTTCACTCAGGGCGGCCTGTAGTAGGCCCCTGGCGACAAGACAGTAGCGCAGCGAGGTTAGGTATGTCGGAAGTAGAGGACCTCAAGGTCAAACTGAAAAAGCTGAATGCCCAGGCGACGGCCCTCAAGATGGATCTGCACGATCTGGCCGAGGACTTGCCTACCGGGTGGGAAAAGATCCCGGAGCTGGCTCAGAAGACCTTCGAGGCGTACCGGTTATTGGATGAATTTCGCAAGGCCAACGCCTAGGAGCGAACGAAGATGAGCGAGTTCAGTGTAGTGCTGCCCGGCGGGAAAGTCTGGGTCCCGCAGTTCGTCGACGCCATCGACCAGGAGAAATGCATCGGCTGTGGACGCTGCTACAAGGTCTGCGGCCGCGAGGTGCTGGAACTGGTCGGCATCGACGAGGACGGTCAGGTCGTGCACCTCAGCGGAGACGATGACGACGATGACGAGTACGACAAGAAGGTGATGTCGATCGCTCACGTCGAGAACTGCGTCGGCTGCGAGGCCTGCTCGAAGATCTGTCCGAAGCAGTGCTACACGCACGGGGCCGCCGCCGCTTGAGCCGTCGGGGCCGGATCCGTCCATTCACGTTCGCAGGGGAGTCGCGCACTTGTTGGCAACGAACGAATATCTCACCTACGACCCGTTATTGAGGCATGCCCGGGACCCGGGAGATCCCATGACCCTCGCGTTCGCCTCGGCGATCGAGATGGCACGGAGTTCGTCCCGCCTGCCCGGCATGGATGGCTTCGGTTTGGATCTAGCGGAATTCGGTGCCCTGCTCGATGCGTATTTTCCCGGGGCGCGCAGTGCCTATCTGCCGTCTGCCGCGCGCGCTGCGCTGGTGGATGCGAAGGTCAGCCGCGGCTTCGACGAGTTCGAGGATCTGGCCGCGCTGCTGCTGAGCTACCGCCGCGACGACCGGCGCGAAAGCCGCTGGCTGGCTTATGCGGTCACGGCCTGCAGCATGGGCGAGGACCATCTTTGGCAGGACCTGGGCCTGCCCAGCCGGCAAGCCCTGTCCGATCTGCTGGCGACGCATTTCCCTGATTTGTACGCCCGCAATACCGGCGGCATGCGCTGGAAGAAGTTCTTCTACAAGCAGCTTTGCGAGCGGAACGGCGCCTTCGTCTGCCGCTCGCCGAGTTGCGCGGATTGTAGTGAATACGCGGTGTGTTTCGGGCCGGAGGAGGAGGGTGCATGGCAGCCGACACAGCGCTAGACATGTTGGCGTGCGAGGCCGCTTCAATGCCCGCGATTACTGCCGCGCTGGTCGACGACGTGCGCGCCGATCTATCCCACTTCGGCCTGATCGCGGTCGAAGGCCCCGAAGCCGGACAGTTCCTCGGCAGCCTGTTCACCGGCGATGTGCGACTGGTCTCGCCCACGCAGGGGCAGTTCACGAGCTGGTGCGACGGCAAAGGGCGCATGCTGGCGACCTTCTGGCTGTTCATGCGCGGCGACGGCTACTACCTGCTGCTGCCGATGGCCTTGCTGTCCACGACCGTGAGCCGCCTGAAGCAGTTTCTGCTGCGGACCAAGGCGACCATCAGCGATGCGAGCGATACGCTGGCGCGCGTCGGCCTGTCCGGTACGGGCGTGGCCGCCGCGTTGCATAGCGCCGGGATCGACACCACGGCCGCGCGAGGCAGCACTTTCGATCTGGATGGATGCACCGTCGTCGCGCTCGGTCCGGGCCCGCAGCCGCGCTGGCTGGCGATCGGTCCGGCGGGAGCGCTCGGCTCCCTGTGCTCCGGGCGTTTTCCGGGCGCTCCGCCGATCGACGATGCCGGCTGGTCGTTGCTCGACATTCTCGCCGGGATACCGCTGCTGCTGCCGGAAACCAGCGGCGAGTTCATCCCGCAAATGGTGGATCTCGAAGCGCTTGGCGGCTTGTCCTTCAAGAAGGGCTGTTACCCGGGCCAGGAGGTCGTCGCGCGCCTGCACTACCGCGGGCAGCTCAAACGCCGCATGGTCCTGGCCACGGTCGCCGCCGATCCGGCTCCGTCACCGGGCATGAAGCTCTATGGCCCGGGCACCTCGGAGAGTATCGGCATGGTGCTGGCCGCCGCCCCCGCCGGGTCTGAAAAGGCGGCCATGCTGGCCGTCGTCGTCATCGAACAGCTCGAGCAGGGCGATATACGTTTGCAGAGCGCGGAAGGGCCACGACTCACCGTCTCAACTGGCAGTGCGGAACCGGGTTGCCTGCCGATGGAGGGCTGACGCGTGTCCGGAAACCTGCCAATGAGGCGAAAGTCGCATGAATGGACGGTGGAAGTAGAAACGGTCTATCTGGGATCGGAATCGCAGCCGGAAGCGAACCGCTACACCTTCGCCTACACGGTGACCATGCAGAACACCGGCACCGTGCCCGCCAAGCTGCTGGGTCGGCGCTGGGTCATCACCGACGGCAACGGCAAGGCCGTCGAGGTCGTCGGCGAAGGGGTCGTCGGGGAGCATCCGCATCTGATGCCGGGCCAGGCCTTCAAGTACACCAGCGCCGCGACCATCGAGACACCGGTCGGCTGCATGCAGGGCAGCTATCAATTGATGGCCGACGACGGCATTCCGTTCGAAGCGCCGATCAGCGTCTTCAGTCTTGCGCCGCCGCGGGGACTCCACTAATGAGGATCGGCATACCGCAAGAAATCAAGGATCGCGAAGGGCGGGTTGCCTTGACGCCGGACGGGGCTCGCGCGCTCGTCGGGCGGGGGCACCAGGTGTTGGTGCAGCAGGGCGCCGGCCTGGGATCCGGCTTCGCGGACGACGAGTATCGTGCGGCCGGTGCATCGATCGGAACCGTGGATGAGGCCTGGGCCGCCGAGCTGGTCGTGAAGGTCAAGGAACCGATGGAGGCCGAATATGGCTATCTGCGCGACCAGTTGCTGTTCACCTACCTTCATCTGGCCGGCGTCACGCCGACCCTGACCGAGGCGTTGCTGGCGGCCGGTACCACCGGGATCGCCTACGAAACCTTGGAGGATGCTGCCGGGCGTCTGCCGCTGCTGGCGCCGATGAGCGCCGTGGCCGGCAACATGGCGGTCACGGTCGGAGCGCAATACCTGGCCCAGCACCATGGCGGACGGGGCGTCCAGTTGGGCGAAGTGCTGGGCGTCCGGCATGGCCAGGTGCTGATCGTCGGGGACGGCGTGGTCGGCATGCACGCCGCACGCACCGCCCGAGGCCTGGGTGCCCACGTCACGGTGGCAGGCCTGGATACCAAGAAGGGTCTGCAGATGCGTCGCGAGATCGCGGACGACATCCACTTCTTCATTTCGGATCCCGGCCGCATCGCGGCGCGCGTGGCCGATGCCGATCTGGTGATCGGCGCCGTGCTGACGAAGGGTGCCAAGGCCGACTCGGTGATCACCGAGGCCATGATCCGCTCGATGCTTCCCGGTGCGGTCGTGGTCGACGTCAGCATTGATCAGGGCGGTTGCATCGAGACGTCGCGGCCGACCTCCCATTCTGATCCGGTTTACGTCCGCCACGGCGTGATCCACTACTGCGTGACGAACATGCCCGGCGCCTATCCGCGCACCTCGACGATCGCACTGACCACGGCCACCTTGCCCTACGTCACGGCGCTCGCCGACAAGGGACTGGATTTCCTGGCGGACGATGCCCGGCTGGCGCGCGCGGTGAACACCTGGCAGGGGTCGCTGACCTGCCTGCCGGTGGCGAAAGCCCTGGGCCTGATGCACCGCTATCAGGAATTCGCGCCCCAGTTCGACACCGTCGCGTAGCCCGGCGACTGCCATACAGCACTGACCACCGCCCTTGAACCGATGAGCAGCTTGATC
Organism: Methylolobus aquaticus; assembly: GCF_054172105.1. Taxonomy (NCBI): domain Bacteria; kingdom Pseudomonadati; phylum Pseudomonadota; class Gammaproteobacteria; order Methylococcales; family Methylococcaceae; genus Methylolobus; species Methylolobus aquaticus. Next base: position 46,507 of record NZ_JBSYXP010000024.1, on the reverse strand, counting down.
CAGCGTCCCGCTCCAGGCCGAAACGAGCCGGTCGCGAATGTCCTGGTGCCGGTCGTCGTCGAACAGACGCCGCGCGGCGAGCGCTCGTTCGACATTTATTCACGGCTGTTGAAGGAAAGGGTGATTTTTCTGGTCGGTCCGGTCGAGGACCACATGGCCAACCTGGTGATCGCGCAGTTGCTGTTTCTGGAGTCGGAAAATCCGGACAAGGACATTCATCTGTACATCAATTCCCCGGGCGGGCTCGTGACGGCTGGACTCGCGATTTACGACACCATGCAGTTCATCAAACCCGATGTCAGCACGCTCTGCATCGGGCAGGCGGCCAGCATGGGCGCCCTGCTGCTCGCGGGTGGCGCCGAGAACAAGCGCTACAGTCTGCCGCACTCCCGAATCATGATTCATCAGCCGCTGGGCGGGTTCCGGGGACAGGCCAGCGATATCGAGATCCACGCGCGCGAGATCCTCGATCTCCGCGAGCGCCTGAACACGATCCTGGCCCGGCACACGCGACAGCCCATCGACAAGGTCAGGGCGGACACGGATCGCGACAACTTCATGAGCGGCGCAGAGGCCGCGGCCTACGGTCTGATCGACAAGGTACTGATGAACCGGGAAGCGTTGTCGGCCGGATGAGCGCCATGCCGGCAGAACGACCTGTACTTAATGTGGCAGATGAGGGGCAACGCGATGGGTGATGAGAAAGCGGGGCAGGAACCGGGCGGAAAGTCGCTGTACTGCTCCTTTTGCGGAAAGAGCGAACATCAGGTCCATAAACTGATTGCCGGGCCCGCGGTGTTCGTCTGCGACGAATGCGTGGAACTGTGCAACGACATCATTCGCCAGGATTCGGAGCAGAAGGCTTCGGAAGCGATGCAGGAGTTGCCGAAGCCGGTCGAGATCAAGGAGGTACTGGACGAGTACGTCATTCGGCAGGACCGTGCGAAACGGATCCTGGCGGTTGCCGTGTACAACCACTACAAGCGGGTGCATCTGCAGGCCGACAGCGATGACGTGCAGCTGGCCAAGAGCAACATCCTGCTGATCGGCCCGACCGGCTCGGGCAAGACACTGCTGGCCGAAACCCTGGCGCGCGTGCTGGACGTGCCGTTCACGATTGCCGATGCCACGACGCTGACCGAAGCCGGTTACGTTGGCGACGACGTCGAAAGCATCATCCAGAAGATCCTGCTGAACTGCGATTACGATATCAAGAAGGCCGAGACGAGCATCGTCTACATCGACGAGATCGACAAGATCGCGCGCAAGTCGGACAGCCCTTCCATCACCCGCGACGTTTCCGGCGAGGGCGTGCAGCAGGCGCTGCTCAAGCTGATCGAAGGCACCGTCGCGTCGGTGCCGCCACAGGGCGGGCGCAAACATCCGCAGCAGGAACTCATCCAGGTCAATACGGCGAACATCCTGTTCATCTGCGGTGGCGCTTTCGCCGGTCTGGAGAAGACCATCCGCCAGCGTTCCGAGCGGGGCGGCATCGGCTTCTCGGCCGAAGTGAAAAGCCGCGATGACCGCCGCAACGTCGGAGAAATTCTGGCCGGGACCGAGGCGGAAGACCTCATTCGTTACGGCTTGATACCGGAATTCGTCGGGCGCCTGCCGGTCGTCGCAACGCTGGAGGAACTCGACCAGCCGGCGCTGGTGCGGATCCTGACCGAACCCAGGAACGCGCTGACCAAGCAGTACCGGAAGCTGTTCGAACTGGAGGGCTGCGATCTGGACTTTCTGCCGGGCGCGCTGCAGCGCATCGCTGAAAGGGCATTGGAACGCAAAACCGGGGCGCGAGGTCTGCGGACGATCATCGAGCAGGCCCTACTCGACACGATGTACGAGATTCCGTCGATGGAAGGTATCAGCAAGGTCGTCGTCGACCAGCGCGTCGTCGATGGCGAGGTGGCGCCCTATCTGATTTTCGAGGGTGACGAGCCGCAGTGCGCATCGGCATGAGCCGGCGCGGCTGCCGGGTTTCCCCCGGCCCGGCGCGAGTGCGCTGATCGTCCAACACCGGGGTTATGGCGTCGGAAGCGGTCAATGCGGCAACGTGATAGACAGTTTACGTAAGCTTTTTTGAGAGGAGATAGGTATGGGTAAGATAGGCATATTCTTCGGTTCGGATACCGGCAACACGCGCCGTGTCGCGAAATCCATCGCCAAGAAGCTCGGCGATGCGGCCGATGCGCCCGTGGATGTCAAGAAAGCCAGTGTCGATGACCTGCTCAAATACGATGCGCTGATCCTCGGCACGCCGACGCTCGGTGATGGCGAATTGCCGGGCTTGTCCGCCGGTGCCAGCGACGAAAGCTGGGAAGAATTCCTGCCGAAGCTGGCCGGACAGGACATGAGTGGCAAGGTCGTCGCGCTGTTCGGGCTCGGCGATCAGGAAGGTTATGGCCATGAGTTCGTCGACGCGATGATCTTCCTGTACGACACGGTCATCGACGCGGGCGCCAAGGTGGTCGGTTTCTGGCCGACCGACGGTTACACCTTCGAAAAGTCGAATTCCATCGTCGACGACCAGTTCGTCGGCCTGGTGATCGACCACGAAAATCAGAGCGACCAGACTGACGAGCGCCTCGACGCCTGGCTCGAGGAGATCACACCTGCGCTGACCGGCGCCTAGTCGCGACCGGTTTCCCGAAACGCGTCTTCTGCCGCTGACGCTCCCGCCTCCGATTCGGGGCGGGTTCGTCGAGGCCCGCGGTCCTCGCACCCCCAGTTGGCCCGTCGCGTCCTCGGGCCATTTCCTTTGGCCGAGCGCGAAAAACGCGGCACGTTACGAAGCCGACAATCCCTGGACTGCACCCCTTCGAAATGTCGTAAATGCGCCAAGAGTTCAGCGGCCGCAAACGACCCGCCTGCCGTTCGGCCTGAGATCGCAGGGTATTGAACCAAAAGCAGTTTCTCCCGAGAAAAAGCAAAGATGCCGGGTGCTATCCGGTAATGGCGCAAAGCTTGCTGCGTGTTCTGGGTAATCACTCCCGGGAGAACCCAGTCATGCTTGAAACGGCGATCGTAGGCGCGGGTCTGTGCGGATTGAAGCTGGCCCATCATTTGCGCGCCCAAGGAAGCACGTTCGCCGTTTTCGAGGCGCGCGGCCGGCTGGGCGGCCGCATACTTTCCGTGGATGGCGGCGTGGCCGGCATGGCACTCGACCTCGGGCCATCCTGGTTCTGGCCGGATACCCAGCCGCGTATCGCGCGCCTGGTCGAGGACCTCGGCTTGCAGAGCTTTCCGCAGCATGACACCGGCGAAGTCCTGAACCTCACCGATCATGACAAGCCGGCGGAGGCGCTCGCGAGGCCGGACCTGCATGGCGGCGCCCGGCGCATCGAGGGTGGCATGGGTGCGTTGGTGGCAGCCCTGAGCCGGGATCTCCCCGCGACCGCGTTGCATTTCGACCACGTCCTGACCGGTGTGGTCGACCGGGGTGATCACGTCGTGCTGAACTTCCGCTGCGGCAGCGAAGTCACCGAGATTCTCGCGCGGCGGGTGGTGCTGGCGATGCCGCCGCGCCTGGTCGAGGAGCGAGTACGCTTCGAGCCTCTTCTCGATGGCCAGCTGCGGGAAGCGATGCGCGAAACCTACACCTGGATGGCCGATCAGGCCAAGGCGGTGATCGGCTACGACCGCGCCTTCTGGCGCGCCGCCGGCCAGTCCGGCAACGCCTTCGTCCACCACGAGCATGTGGTCCTCGGCGAAATCTACGACGCCTGCGACGCGAGCGGCGACAAGGCCGCCCTCGGGGCCTTCTTCGCACTGTCCGCGGAGCAGCGGGCGGCCTTCCGCGGCGGCATGCCCATGCTGATCGCCAGCCAGCTGGTCCAGGTCTTCGGGCCCGACGCGGACTCGGGCGAGCAACACATCCAGGATTGGGCGGACGAACCCTATACCTGCAGCATGCGGGACCGGACTCCGCCCGACGACCATCCCGAATACGGACATCCCGCTTTGCGGCGGGCCCAGTGGGGTGGCAAGCTGCTGTTCGGCGGGTCGGAAACGGCCAGCTACGGCGGCGGTTACCTGGAAGGTGCACTGGAGGCGGCCGCGCGTATCCAGCGCACGCTGATCCAATCCATACCCGTCACCCGCGCCGACCTGATTCTTGGCGATGCGCCCAACGCGGCGAGCCTGTCGAGCTTCCGGACCTGGGTAAACACGCGGCGCAGCGACGCGTTCGAGCGGTATCGCCGTCACCTGAACCAGAAGCTGGCCAGTCAACTCAGGGAGCAGATCACCCAACGCGCCGTGCTGGGCACGATGGAGCAGATCTACAGCGAGGCCCTGGCGGTCATTGAGGATTTGCCCTTCGAGCCGGATCAGGAAGCCAACTCCGAACTGACGTACCAGCTGCTGTCGCCTTTCGTGGGCTTCAACAAGGCGCTGCTGGATCAGGTTCTGGCCTTCAACCGCACGTCCTGTGCGCTGTCCAACTTCCCTGATGAGCACGTCGTTTCCCCGGAATACCTCGAAACGATTGCGCGGGACTTGGCCGCGGCCTGGCGCGAGTTCGCCTTCGGCGTCGACGCGCAGATCGGCCGCCGGGCTCCTGCGGTCGATCACATCGCGACCGCGGCCTGATGGCGCGCTCCTTGGGATCGGCGTCCGACCTTCAGGGCTTGCCACGACGCCCTGGCGTTCCTTCCTTTGCGGGCGGCCGCGGCTCACCGAGGCTCGGCCTCGGCAGTTCGTCACGGATCGGGTCGGCGAACGCGCCCGGTGCGGTTCGGCCGACGCAATGGATCGGGGCGGGGCGGGTCACCGACGCCAAGGAACGGGGCAGGACTCATGCTTGAGCTGGACGTCAAACTGAGTCTGGACCGCTTCGATCTGGCGGCCGCGCTTGCCGTCGATAGCCCCGTCACGGCCTGTTTCGGTCCTCCGGGGTCGGGCAAGAGCACCCTGCTCGGCATGATCGCCGGCACCGTGAATCCGCAGCGCGGCTGGATCAAGCTCGAAGGGGAGACGCTGTTCGATAGCGGCCGGGGCATACGCGTCCCGCCCAGGCGGCGCCGGGTGGGCCTGGTCACGCCTGATCCGACCGTCTATCCCCGCTATCCGGTCAAGACACACCTGCAGGTGGCCTATGGCCAGGCACCGTTTCGGAGTGACGGCATCCGCTTGCGCGACGTCGTCGAACTGATGGAGCTGGACAAGGTGCTGGACTGCCACTCCCATCAGCTTTCGCCGGGCGAGAAGCAGCGTGTCGCACTGGCGCATGCGCTGATGAGTTCGCCCCGGCTGCTGTTGCTCGACGATCATTCGCAAGTACGGGACGGTATGGGCGTGTCGCGCATCCTGCCGTTCTTGAAACGGGTGCGGGACGATCTGGGCGTTGCGGTCATGTATGTCAGCCCCACGCTGGGAGGGGTGCTGCAGCTGACGGATCAGATGGTCCTGATGGCCAATGGACGTGTGCTCGGCGTCGGCGACGTGCACGAGATCATCGCCGACCGGATCCTGTTGGCGGGCTCGGCGCTGCAGGGGGTCGACAACGTCCTTCCAGTCACGATCCTCGGCCACGAGGCCGACACCGCTTGTACCACGGCCTATTACTATGGTGCCGAGTTGGTATTGCCGATCGCTCCGCACCTGCCGCTGAACGAGTCCGCGCTCGTCTCGGTCAGTTCGAGCGCCATCGCCCTCTCCAAGAATTATCTGGACGGCATCTCCATCCAGAACCAGATCAAGGGGCGCATCGGCGCGATCATCTGTGCGCCGGACCACGTCGTGGTGCAGATCGACTGCGGCACGACGCTGCTGGCCGGCGTGTCGCTGCGGGCGCTGAAGCAAATGGATCTCCGGGAGGGGGATAACGTCTACTGCCTGATCAAGGCACATGCGTTCGTCCATGTCGCCGAGAGCCCTTCACCGCCAGCCAGGCGGGCCGTCTCGCCGCCCGTAACGAGCGCCGGCACGGGGACTGTCGCCTCACCGGGTGGCGACGAACGGGAGCGGGCTGCCGTGCCGGCGCTCGAGAAGCCGTTTTCCCCGACCCGGCACTAGACCTCCCGGGCATGCCCGTTCTTTCAGCCACCACGAGAGCAGCCATGAGCACCTACATCAAGACGACCCAGGACGGCCGCAAGGTCGAAGTCATCGACCAGGCCATCTGTCTGGACGGAAAAACTGAAGCGGACCATCTGGTGCCGGTCGCGGAACATCCCAACCGGGCCAACATCCTGCAAGCGGCGCCGGACGCCACCCACATGGCCGGCCGCTTGGCACTGACGGCGGCGGAAGCGACGGCGGCGCTGGCGGCGCTGGAAGCCAACCGCCTGGCTTACGAGACGAGCCCGAAGGGCTTGGCGGAACGCATGCGCAAGGCGCAGAACACGGCGTTGGCGAACCGGGACGGGTAGCGACGCCGATGATGCGGTCGCACCGTCGCGTGTGCTGTGGATTCCCGCTTGCGCGGGAATGACCATTGGGCTTGCGTGAATTGCGTGCTGGCCGGCGGCGGGAGTGAGGAGTGGCCTTGCCGGAATGACGGGCGGGTCGGCCCGAGTCCGTCCTCGCAACCCGCTATTTCAAGCGGAGGCGGTGCTGAGGCCGGTGCAGCGGGTCGGGCGGCTCGTTGAGTCGCTCTTCCCAGGCGACGCGGGCCAGACGCAGAACCTCCTCCAGACAGTTGCGGTTTTCGGCCGTGAAATACAGGCGGCCCACCAGTTCCTCGACGATCAGATCGATGTCCGGAGTGATGTCGAGGCCGAGTCGGCGCGCGACGCGGCGTCCGAAAGACTGCCAGCGCGAGGGTTGCACGGGTTCGACGGCCAGCCGGAGATAGCTCTCGAAATGCCGTTTCGCGAAGTCCGACCACGTTCTCCGCAGAAAATCATCGTCCTGGAGGTAGCCGTCGAGCTCGGCGAATCGGCGGAGCATGCGGTCGCGAGCGGCTCCCTCGGCCGGATGCGGGCGTTCTTCCGGTGGAGGCATAATTTCGAAGGGAATGCGTTCGAAGGAACGCACGCCGTCCTTGGCGACCTCGGCGAGCAGCACGAAAGAATAGGCGGAATCAGCCCGGTGCCGCTTCATGTAAGGCAGGCTGTAGACGGGAAAGATAAAGTTCCCTAACGAGTAGGCCACCAGGCAGCCGTCCACGATTTCGCAACCCTGCGGCACATGCGGGTGGTGACCCAGGATGATGTTCGCTCCGCTGCGGGCGATGCGCCGAAACTGCTCGAGGCGCGGCACGCTGGGCGTCGGCATGAACTCAATGTCGGCGTGAACGGACACCACGACGATGTCAACCGAATCACGCAGCATGGCCACGTCCTCGAGCACGGCGTCCAGCGTGTAGTAGGCGTAGCACGGGCCGCGCGTTCCCAGCGAGTAGTTGGAATCCTCCCCGTAGCACAGGAAACCAAAGCGGATGCCGTCCACCTCGACCAGCGCGGGCCGTCGCGCTTCGCTCTGTGTCCGTCCGACACCCGCCGTGACCAGCCCCGCATCTTCCAGGGTTTGTCGCGTGTACTCCATCCCCACCACGCCCGCATCGAGCACGTGATTGGCAGCGAGATTCAGGAAATCGAAGCCTGCGTGCTTGAGGGCGCGGGCGCAGTCGGGCCCAGGGAAGCTTGCGATCAGCGCCTTGCGGTCTATTTCATTCTCCGGATAATCCGGCGGCGCGAGCACCGTTTCCATATTGCCGAAGAGCAGATCGGCGCGGGAGAGGATCGGCGCCATGCGCTCGAAGGGCCACTGTACGCCGCTGGTTGCGATTCCCTGGCTGACGCCCATGGCGAATGCAATGTCGCCGACGGCACCAAACGTGACGGTGTTGCCCATATCTGAGGATTCCCGGGGTCTGTGGGTTTAGTCGCGCATTTTACGCCTGCGGAAGATGCGCCACTATCGACGTGGAGGGAAGGTCATGCACGACTTTATACCGACCGTTTTGTATGTGGGCCATCCGAAATCGATCCGGGGGCCTAATCCTTCTGACTTTCCCACCCGGACCCGACATCCGGGCTAGAATGGCTCGCCCGACCGGCCCGAGGACAGATCTCGAGGCCGGCATAGAGAGATCCGCCCTCCTGAATTTCGCGATCGGAGAATAAGCAGATGCCCGACGTAGCCGCCGATCTGAATTTCTGGATCGGGCTCGGCCAGATCATCCTGGTCAATATCGTTCTGTCCGGCGATAACGCCGTGGTGATCGCCCTGGCCGCCCGATCCCTGCCGGACGCCCAGCGCAAGCTGGCCGTGATCTGGGGTTCGGGGGCCGCGGTAGTGATGCGCATCGTGCTGACCCTGGTCGCACTGGAATTGCTGCGTCAGCCCTATCTGAAGCTGATCGGTAGTGGCCTGCTGTTCTGGATCGCCCTGCAGCTGATGCTCCCCGCGGAGGATGGCACTAACGAAATCAGTCCTCGCGACCATTTGTTCGCCGCCATCCGGACGATCCTGCTGGCCGACCTGTTGATGAGCCTCGACAACGTGATCGCCGTCGCTGCGGCGGCCAAGGGCGATATGACCTTGCTGATCATCGGACTGGCCATCAGCATCCCGCTGGTGATCTTCGGCAGCACCCTGGTGTTGCGCTTGATGGACCGGGTCCCGATCGTGATCGAACTTGGCGCCGCGCTGCTCGGATTCGTTGCCGGTGAGATGCTGGTGACCGACCCGGCGCTCGAGCCCTGGTTCGAGGCGACGGAGGTCTTCTGGCTGGCCGACCTGATTCCGCTCGTCGCTGCCATCCTGGTCATCGTCGGCGGGCTGTGGCTGGCGGGGCGCAGGAAGAAGCTTCGGCCGCGCGAATTGGTCGATCTCGCCGAGGGCGAGCAATCCAGGACCGGCCGCTGAGCCGAAGGAGCAAGCCATGAAGAAAAAGATCCTGGTTCCGGTGGACGGCTCGGAACATGCGCTCCGCGCCATCGATGACCTGATCGGTGGAATGTCCGGGAGTCATGCTCCCGAACTCCATCTGCTGAACGTCCAGCACCCCCTGATCGGTGATGTGGGCCGGTTTCTCGATCATGAGCAGATCAGTGGCTATCATCGCGAAGCGGGGCTGAAAGCCCTGGCGGCAGCGCGCAAGAAGTTGGACGATGCCGGCATTCCCTACGCCGTTCACATCAGCGTGGGCGAGCCGACCGACATCATCGTTCAGTATGCGAAGGAAAAGGGTTGCGACGAGATCGTCATGGGCGCCCGCGGGCATGGCGTTATTGCAACGCTGTTGCTGGGTTCGGTGGCCCGAGCCGTTCGCGAACATGCCGGCATACCGGTGCGCGTGGTGGAGTGACCGGAATCGACGATATGGTCGACCCGGTGCGTACGTGGGAACGCAATGGTCGATCAGTGTCGGTTTATCCCTTAAGATGTTCAGCCTAAGCCTCAATGGTACTGAGTATGTCCTGATGCTCGGCGAATCCCTCCCACGAAGCCTGACGCGGACCAACCGAGGTCATCGAGCCATGTCGCAACTCGCTGTGCGACCTCAATGCCTGGCAGTGCTACTGCCGGCAGCCTTGGATCGGCTTAGCCCGTACTGACGCTCGCAAGGTTAAGGAGCGCCCTCGACATGGACGGTTCACGCGAACGCTCGCAAGCGCCCTCCAGCGTTTCCCAGTCGCTATTCGTTCTCGCTGGCGTGCTGTACCCGGATGGTACTTTGGCGACCGTCAATCGTGCGGCTTTTTCAGGTTTGCCCGTCGGGCGCGGCGCGGCAATCGGCAGGCCTTTGTGGTTGGGACCCTGGTGGCATAAGCAGCCGGCGGCGCAGCGCGAGGTACAGGACGCAGTGGCGCGCGCGGCCCGCGGCGAGCAGGTGCACCTGTTTACCGACACGCACGACGGTCAGCGCTCCCTGCGCGTCGATCTTGCGCTGAAACCGGTTCTGGGTGCCGTAGGCAAGGTCGCTTGGATTCTGATCGAGGCCACGGGCGACTACTCCGGTCCCACGGACCAGGGCGAACTGCAGCGGATCAACCGAGACCTGGAGCACCGGATTGCAGAACGCACCGAGCGCATGCGAATGATGATCGAGTCTTCCGCCGAAGCGGTGGTGACGATCGATCAGAGCGGCCTGATCCAAGAATGGAACCAAGCTGCCGAACACATGTTCGGCTGGGCGCACGCGGAGGTGATCGGACTCCGCTTATCCGATGTCATCATTCCGCACCGTTACCGCGAGGCCCATGAAGCTGGCATGCAGCGATTCCTTGCCACCGGAAAGGGCGATGTTCTCAACCGCACCATCGAGCTCTCGGCGCTGAATCGCTCAGGGGAAGAGTTCCCGGTTGAACTGTCCGTCTGGCCGGTGCCTTGGGGCGGAACCTACTTGTTCAGCGCCTTTCTCCGTGACATTACCGAGCGAAAACAGGTCGAGTGGGCGGCGGCCGCTCAGAAGGACCAGGCTGTTCGTTTCCGCACCACGCTCTATGATCTGGCGCGAATGGACAAGGCCGATTTCTCCGGCTCGCTGCGAACGATTCTTGAGGCCGCAGCCAATGCGCTCGGATTGGGACGACTCGTGTTCGGCCGCTTCGATCAGCAGGCGGGTGAGGTTGTCCTGCGGATTGGGATGATCTTTGACGCCGCCTCCCGCGATACGGTGCCGGAGTCGGCGCTGGGCACCTTCGGCATGAACAGTTTCCCCCAGTACTATGCGGGACTGATGTCCAACCGGCCAATCGTGGCCCATGACGCCTGGACGGACCCACACACGGTCGAATTTCGCCGGGATTATCTCGAGCCTCTTGGCATCACGTCGATGCTCGACGTGCCAGTTTGGCTGGACGGACGCGTCGTGGCCGTGGTCTGTCATGAACACATCGGTCCCGCCCGCCACTGGACCGCGGAGGAGGTTGACTTCGCGCTGTCGATCGGCAATCTGGTCGCACTGACGCTCGAGGCTGCGAGCCGTGCCCAGGCCGAGGCCGACGTGCGGCAGGCGCTAGCGCGCGAGCAGGAACTTAACGAGTTGAAATCACGTTTCGTCTCGATGACTTCACATGAGTTTCGGACGCCCCTGACGGCAATCCTGTCGTCGACCGAGATGCTCGAAACCTACGGCGAGCGGCTGGGTTCCGAAAAGACCGCAAAGCTTTATGACATGATCAAGACAGCCGTCTGCAACATGACCAGTTTGCTTGACGAAGTGCTGTTTATTGGGAAATCGGATACCGGACATCTGGAGTTCAACCCCACCGATACCGATGTCGATGCCTTCTGCGAGGAGTTGTTGCGGGAGATCCGTACCGGGGTCGGGCGAGCGCATCACGTCGTCTACATCGGTCCGGGCCGTCCGCTGCCTGCTCAGGTCGACGCCCGGTTGCTGCGACAGATCTTGACGAACCTGCTGAGCAACGGCATCAAGTTCTCCCCGGAGTGTTCCACCGTAACCCTTAGCTGCAATCGACAGCCAGACCGCCTGCATTTCGAAGTGACCGACCAGGGCCTGGGCATTCCGCCCGAAGACCAAGCCAAGCTTTTCTGCACGTTTCACCGCGCCAGCAACGTCAACAACATTCAGGGTACCGGCTTGGGGCTTGCCATCGTCCGTAAATGCGTGGACCTCCATGGCGGCGAAATCAGCTTCAGCAGCGAATTGGGTCGCGGGACCCGCTTTCAGGTCCTGATTCCGTCACAGTGAACGCCGCATGACGAACATCCTTGTGGTTGAGAACGACCCGGCTTTGCGACTGCTTATCAGCCAGTTGCTGGAGTTGGCGGGCTTCAACGTAGCCACGGCGGAGAATGGTCGGATTGCGCTTGAGGCGCTCGAAGTGCAAGCCACCGACCTTGTCGTCTGCGATCTGGTCATGCCTGAGATCAATGGCTGCCAGGTGCTGGAAGCATTGAAGGGGGACCGGCGCACGGCACACGTGCCGCTGGTCTTTTTGACCGCCAGCGCCGCCCCCAGCGAGCGTGAAAGATGCCTGGAACTGGGCGCCGCAGCGTTCATGACCAAACCCTTCCAACAGGCCGAACTCCTGGCTACGATTCGCGGCTTGCTCGCCGAAGCGGGCGCTCGGGAATGACACCGCGCCCTCTGATTCTTGCGATCAAGTGCGGCGCTGTGCCGGAAAACCTGCTCGTATCGGAGCCGTTCGGGCACATCAGTGGCGCTTTCACCGCACCGCGCGCGATTACGAGGGGTTGTTCGCCACAGCAATCGCGGCAGGGAGTTTCGCGATGAGATCGACGGCAAGCCAATGCCGCTGCGGGCAGCGCGTTGCGGGGATTGCAGGAATGGGTCGTGAGGCACAGAGAAGCGGTGAAAGCCGTGTCGGACGCCTATTGGGGATTTTGGATCTGTCGCCTTCACAACGGCTTCGTCCCATCGCGTTTCTGGCCATCCTGGGAACGCTGCTCATGCTGTCCGCGGCGGGGGTGGTGGCGGCCTTCGATCTGTGGTTGAAGGGCGCGGTACTGCCCGTCGACCTGCTGATCGGCGCGCTGACGGGACTTCTGATCGGTCCTCTGTTCGTCTATGTCCCGCTGCGTCTCGCCCGACGGAACGAACGCCTAAAGAATGAGCTCGATGCGCTGAATCAGCGGCTTAGTAGCGAGGCGAGGTCCCTGCGGGTCCTGTCGGCGGAACTGTCGCGGGCCAATCGGCAGCTCCAGTTTTCGCAGACCGTGGCCGGCATCAGTTATTACGAACTCGATCTCGACTCGGGCGTGTTCACCGGGTCACCGGAACTGCCGACCCTGCTCCCGTCGAGTCCGGTGGCTCGGCTGACTTTGCCCGGGGTGCTGAGCAGACTACATCCCGAGGACCGCGGACAGTTTTCGTCGCTCATCGAGCGTTGCCGCCGTGACCATGCATCGGGGCATCAGGATTTCCGAGTGCGCGGGCCGGACGGCATCGAGCACTGGCTGCACATCTATGGCGAGTTCGTGGCCGGGAACGATGATGCGCCCGGCAGCATGGTGGGTGTCATACAAGACATCACCGAACTTCGCCAGGCCTTGGCTCGCGAGCAGGAGCTAAACGAAATGAAATCGCGCTTCGTGGCGATGACGTCCCATGAGTTTCGCACGCCTATGACGGCAATACTCTCATCGACCGAGATGCTCGAAGCTTATGGCGAGCGGCTTGGGTCCGAGAAGACCGCGAAGCTCTACGGCATGATCAAGACCGCGGTCGCCAACATGACCAGCTTGCTGGAAGAGGTGTTGTTCATCGGCAAGGCCGACACGGGGCACCTCGCATTCAAGCCGTCGGCCATGGTGATCGACGGCTTTTGCGAGGGTTTGCTGCACGAGATCCGCACCGGGATCGGCATCAACCACCGCATCGCGTACTCGCCGCTTGGCGATACCCGTACCGATTGCGTAGACCCGCAGTTGCTGCGTCAGATCCTGACGAATCTCGTCAGCAATGCGATCAAGTTTTCCCCCAGGGATTCACAGGTGACGCTTACCGCCGAGCGTGACGGGAATCATCTGGTGTTCGAGGTGACTGACCAGGGCCTCGGCATTCCGCCTGAAGATCAGCGCGACCTTTTCAGCACGTTTCACCGTGCCCGCAACGTCAACAACATCCAGGGGACCGGGCTAGGACTTGCCATCGTCCGTCAATGCGTCGAACTGCACGGAGGAGATATCAGTTTTCAGAGTGAACTGGGCCGGGGGTCGGTCTTCCGAGTCCGGATCTCGATTGAAGGAGAATCGGGTGAATAACGTACTCATCATTGAGAACGACCCGGCCTTGCGGGTATTGATCAGTCAGTTACTGGAACTGGAGGGCTATGACGTATCGGTCGCGGAAAACGGACGGCTGGCGCTCGCAGAGCTTGGTGTGCGTATCCCCGATCTCGTGCTGTGCGACTTGCTAATGCCCGAGATGAACGGTTGCGAGGTCCTGAAAGTATTGAAGCAGAATCCCCTGACGGCGGGGGTGCCGCTCGTCTTTTTGACCGCCAGCGCGGTGCCGAGCGATCGCGAGCGCTGCCTGGAACTCGGCGCCGCGGCATTCATGACGAAGCCGTTTCACCAAACCGAACTGTTGGCAACAATTCGCGCGTTGCTCCCCGAGGTGGGAGTGCCCGCATGAAGGCACGGCCGCTGATCCTCGCCGTCGACGATGACCCGGCGCTGCTGCAGTTGCTGTCGATGCGACTGGACATTGAGGGCTTCAACGTCATAGAGGCCGCCAGTGGCGAGGAGGCCCTAGCGAAGTTGGCAACCTGCCAGCCGCATCTGGTCATCACCGACATGCAGATGGGCGGCATGGATGGGGTGGCGCTATTCGAATCGGTTCAGCGCAGCCATCCGACGCTGCCGGTCATCATCCTAACGGCGCATGGTTCGGTGTCCCACGCGGTCGAAGCCTTGCGGCGAGGGGTCTTCGGCTATCTGACCAAGCCATTCGAAGCCGCGAATCTGCTGGCGGAAATCACACGGGCGCTGGGACAAGGCGGTGGAGCGGCGCCGGCCTTCGATTGGTCGAGCGCGATCATCACACGCAATGCCGCGATGGAGGCAGTGCTCGCCGAGGCGCGCATGGTGGCAGCGCAGGATGCCAGCGTGCTGATCAATGGCCCCTCGGGTAGCGGCAAGGAACTCTTGGCTCAGGCGATTCACCACGCCAGCCCGCGTTCGTCGCAGCCGTTCGTCGCGATCAATTGCGGCGCGATCCCGGAAAACCTGCTCGAATCGGAGTTGTTCGGTCACGTCAAGGGCGCTTTCACCGGGGCTGCGCGCGATCACAAGGGCTTGTTCGCTGCCGCCAACGGCGGCACGCTCTTCCTCGACGAGATCGGCGACATGCCCGCGGCGCTGCAGGTCAAGCTGCTGCGCGTCCTGCAGGAACGGGCGGTGCGTCCCGTCGGCGCGCTGCAGGCGATGCCCATCGACGTCCGTGTCGTCTCCGCCACGCACCGCGATCTGGAGCAGGAAATCGCCGCGGGACGGTTCCGGCAGGATCTCTACTACCGCCTAAACGTCGTCAATCTCGCCTTGCCGCCGCTGAGCGAGCGGGTTGACGACATTCCGCTGTTGATCCGGCATTTCACCAACCGACTGGCCGGGAAGTATGGGAAGAGGGTAAACGGTTACGCACCGGATGCGATGGAATTGCTGCTCGGCTGTCCCTGGCCCGGCAACGTGCGTCAACTGCTCAATGTCATCGAGAAGGTCGTGGCACTTGCGAGCAGCGAGATCGTTCCGGCTGCCCTGGTACAAAGAGCACTGCAAGGCCACGCCTCCGCGATCAGTTCCCTCGAAGAGGCACGGAAGACTTTCGAACGCGACTATCTGATTCGGTTACTGAAAGTCACCCGCGGCAATGTCACCCATGCCGCCCGACTCGCCAAGCGCAACCGCAGCGATTTCTACACCTTGCTGCGTCGCCACGAACTCGAACCCGGCGATTTCAAGGAAAGCGGCGACTAGCCGCACCGCTCCGCTTCGATCGAGCTTGCCGGCATCGATTCCTCTTCAGGGATGCCGCGGCCCTGGGCCTCTCGATCCCGTTTCCGGTGTGACCGCCATGGCCCGCGTGCCATGACCGCTTTCCCTCTCTCATCCTCGCCCGGAGGTAGAGACGCACCGTTGTCGCTGCGCGACTCCTTCACGTTGAACGCGGACTCCTGCGTGTGTGAACTATTCACGGTTTCCGGTGTTGGTGTTAGCGAACACCTGTGTTTCTCTTTCTATTCAGTCGTTTATCTCTTTATTCCTGCGGGAGGTGTTCGTTCGGACCAACACCTCCGTCCGCTCGGAACTCGAGGTGCGCGGCATCAGGTTACTGAGTTAAAAAACATTTTTTCTCTTGGCATGGTTTCTCAGATGTATTTGGCAACCGGGACGCGCAGTGCGTTCCGCGAACGACAACCACCTGTATAAGAAACCTGGAGGAGCCACAGTGATGAACTTAAAAGCCTGCCCCGCGAACGCGCGTAATACAATCCGGCGGAACCTCGGACTCGGCCTGCTGGCCGCCTGCGCACTCTCCTGGAGCGCCGCCGGCGGGGCTGCCGTGTACACCGAACTGCGCCAGCTGACCACCGCGGAGGGTAAGGGCCACTCCTGGGACGGTCTCGTCCAAGGGCGAGATGGCCGGCTTTATGGAACGCGTAGAGAAGGCGGCGCCGGCAACGCGGGAACCGCCTTCCGGATCTCCACGGGTGGGGCGTTCACGAAACTCCATGACTTCAATGGCGCGGTCGAAGGACGGTATTCCCAGGGCCTGACTCTGGGGCGGGACGGCAATTTCTACGGCGCCGCCGGCAGTGGCGGTCCCGCGGACCGGGGTACGGTATACAGGATGACACCAAATGGCAGCGTAACCGTACTGCATGCGTTTGGCGCGACTGGCCCACAATCTCCCTTCGGGCCTCCGGTCCAGGGACGGGATGGCGCCCTTTACGGCGTCGCCATGATCAACTGGAGTCCTGCAGGCAATGAAGGGGTGGTCTACCGTGTCACGACGAGCGGTGTCTTTTCCGTCATCGCGACGATTGGTCTCGGCGGACCGAGCTCACCCTTGCTGATTGGCAAGGATGGCAACTTCTATGGTTCCACCCTCGGCGTGGACATCTCGGGAGGCGTGATCTCACGCCTGTTCAGGTTGACACCCGGCGGCACCCTGACCTGGTTCGGGGCGGCCCCAGCTTGGCAATTTTTCAGGGGGATGATGCAGGCCGGGGACGGCAACTTCTATGCGCTGGTTCACACCTACGACGGAGAGAGCAGGTCTCTAGCGCGCATCACGCCGACCGGTAGCGTGAACGTCGCCGATTTACCGCTTGGTGTCTCCCGTTGTGACTCCACGCCGATCCCAGCAACCGACGGCCAAATCTATGTGGGATGTGGCAACGATATTGTTGTGTTTTCCGACGGCGATGTTTCTGGCAATTCCGTCCATTACTTCCCGGCTGAGGTGGGAGGTTGGTATGGCGCGGGAACTCTGGTACAGCATACGAACGGCATGCTCTACGGCACGACGTTCGGCGGCGGGAACAACAACGCGGGCGTGATTTACAGTCTGAGTATCGGCGCCACCCCGTTCGTCAAAGCGATCCCGAACGCGGCGCCGGTAGGTAGTTCGATCGGTCTGCTTGGCAACTTCACAAACGCCACAGCAGTCAAGTTCAACGGTGTGTCAGCGAATTTTAGCGGCCTCAGCAATACCTATCGCACGGCTTCGGTCCCCGCGGGACCGGCGACCGGCATCATTACCGTCGAAAACTTGCTGTACCCCTTTGTCAGCAATTTGGCGAGCGACCGGCCTTTCCAGGTGCTGCCCCGAATCACGTCGCGGACGCCCGCCAGCGGCCCGGTAGGGAGTTCGGTCGTCATCAGGGGGTCAGGCTTCAGTCAGACCACTTCGGTGCTGTTCGCCGGCAATAAGCCATCCAGGTTCGTCGTGAACAGCGATAGTCAGATTACGGCGCCTGTTCCCGCCGGCGCCGTCTCGGGGGGAATCCGGATCACCACTCAGGGCGGTACCGCCACTACGGCGAGCTTCACCGTCAGCCCCTAGCGACTGGGGCGGATCGACCCAAACATTGGGCCGTATCCCACGCTCGCGGCCTGCGCTTTCGCCGCCAGCCCGGCGACCATAATGGTCGCCGGGCGGGTTGCCGATACCGACAGCCATGTGCTACCGCCATCCTTGAAGACCCGATTGGGTTAGGCTGTCATGCCCCCCGTTCCCGACGCGCCACGCTGACGAGTGCCGTGTCTGCTGAGCGACACCCATTCCATCGTTCTGTTGTGTTCGTCCGAACGACTCGCAGACATTCCTAAGCGATCAGTCCCGCCGAGTTCAGCGTCACGGCCCGCCCGATCCCGTTTCGTGCCGCAGTGCGGTCTCGCTCGTCTGTGAACTATTCACGGTCTCCGGTGTTGGTCCGAGCGAACATCTATGTTTCTAATTATATTCAGTCAGTTAGGTCTATTGGACTACGGAAGCTGTTCGTTCAGACCAACACCTCGGTCCCCTTGGTATTCGCGACGCGCGGCATCAGGTTACTGACTTACAATGAAATTTCGCTCTTGGCATGATTTCTCCCACGAATTTGGCAGCAGGGACGCAAGGCGTTCCGCGGACGACACCCACCCGAATACGGAATCTGAAGGAGCCACAGCGATGAATTCGAATACCTGCCACCTGAACCCGCGCACGACGATCCGCCTCGCCGTGCTGGCCGCACTCGGGCTGTTCGGCAGCCACGCAGCCTATGCCTTGACCGCCGACGACGTGGTATGCACGGGTTGCGTAAATCGGGCCGATCTCGCGAACAATGTGGTCGACTCGGCCAAGATCGCCAACGGCGCGGTCACCGAGGCCAAGCTGGCAGCGGACGTCATGGCCACGATCAACGCGCTGTCGGCCAAGGTTGCCTCGCTGGAAACAACCACCTTAAGGTTGCGGCGGCAGGTGGCAGTGCTCCGGACAGCCAACACCGCGCTGCAAACGAAGGTCACGGCGCAGCAGAATCTGCTGGCCTATTTCAACCTGACGGAAACGGCCGATCCGAGCACGGGCGATGCGTATCCAACGGTGCAGATCAGCGGCGCGAACCTGCAGATCGTCAATGGTCTGGGTTCTACCGGCACCAAAAATGGCACCGGGAATCTGATCGTGGGCTACAACAGCCAAGGCGTGGGCCCCTTGCGCTGCTCCGACGGCGAATATTTGGATGAACCAACCTGCACTGCGAACGGGGGTAGCTGGTCCAGTCAACATCGCAGCGGTTCGCATAACATCGTGGCAGGAGACAGGAGCAGTTATTCGGCATCAGGGGGCCTGGTGGCTGGCTTCGGAAATACCATCAACCGAAACTATGCGAGTGTCTCGGGCGGAACCTTCAACAACGCCAGTGGCAGCTACAGCAGCGTCTCGGGCGGGCATCAGAACACCGCTAGCGGAGATCGGAGCAGCGTCTCGGGTGGGTGGGGCAACGGCGCCAGCGGTCAATTAAGCAGCGTCTCGGGTGGCGCGACCAACACAGCTACCGGAAGCTATAGCAGCATCTCAGGCGGCTATATCAACAATGCTAGTGGCGATCGAAGCAGCGTTTCGGGTGGTGCCAACCGCAGCGCTCCCGGTAACTTGAACTGGAGCGCGGGCGGGCTGTTCCAGATGCAATAGCCCGCGCGCTGCGGCAGTTCGGGCGGTTCTCGTCCGGACCGCGCCGGCCAGCCATCGAGTTTTCGTCTCGCGGCCCTTCATCCCTCGCCGGTCACGGCGGGTGCGGAGAAGGGCTGCGGTCCGTTCGGAGCAGTGGACGGCAGCACCGGGTTCGGGAAGGTGGCACTCGCTGCCGGGATTGCCGCGTGTGACTTGGACGCCGCGCTGAGTGGGTGACCAATGCCGAATGCGGCCGTGGCGTTGGCACGCCAGGTCAGTCCTCCCCCAGATCAACCTGCAGCATGCCGCCTTCGAAACGCATCGGGTATTCGGTCATCTGCCAGCCCTCGGGCTGCAGGCAGCGGCCGTTGCGGCCATCGAACACCCAGCCGTGGGCGATGCAGTACAGGATGCGGCCGTTGAAATCGCCGCGGCCCAACGAAACCCCTTCGTGCGGACAGCGGGCGTCGTAAGCCTTGGGCTCACCGCCATCGGGCCACATGATGACGATTTCCTTGTCGCCGAGCTTTAAAGGCACCAGTTCGCCTTCCCCCAGCAAGCTTTGCTTGCAGACATTCTCGTAAGCCATCGCGTTCGCTCCAGGGCAGCCGAAAAATCAGGTTCGCATCGAACTCAGCCGCGTTGCTGCGTCATGACGAGCAACTGACCTCGATATCGCGCCGGTCGACCGGCGGTTCAGCCGCGTAGGCCTCCATTCCGGCCTGATCGGCGTAGGGCCGGCGCAGCAACTCGAACAGGACTGCGATTTCCGAATAGTCGCCGGCCTCGGCTTTCTCGATCGCCGCCTGGGCCAGGTGGTTGCGCAGCACGTACTTTGGATTGACGCGATTCATGGCCTCGGCGCGGCGCGCATCATCGGTGTTCTGCTCGGCGCGCAGGCGCCGGCGATAGTCGACGATCCAGGCGTCGAAGGACTCGATGTCGGTCATGTGTTCGCGCACGCCGTGGGCGGGCCCATCGGTATCCGTGCGGATGTCAGCGAGATGGCGGAACGTGCGCGTGAAATCGTTGCGACCGCTCTGCATCACCGCGAGCAAATCGTTGACCAGTCCCGTGTCGCCCTCACGCACTTCCCGCAATCCGAGCTTGTCGGCCCAACGGCGGCGCATGGCTTGGTGGTAGGCGGGGGCGTAGCCTTCAAGGATGCCGTTGGCCGTCTCTCGCGCGGCTTCCGGCTGTGCGGATAGCAGCGGGAGGCAGGCGCGCAGCAGGTGCGAGCAGTTCCATTGACCGACTTCCGGCTGGGCGCCATAGGCATAGCGGCCGTCGAAGTCCGAGTGGTTGCAGACGTGATATTGGCGGAACCGGTCCATGAAGCCGAAGGGTCCGTAGTCCAGTGTCAGACCGAGGACCGAGAAATTGTCGGTATTCATGACGCCATGGCAAAAGCCCAGCGCCTGCCATTGCGCAATCAACTCGGCGGTTCGTTCGACCACGGCGGTGAGCCACAGGGCGTGGCGATCGGCGCGTCCCTGAAGGTGCGGGTAGTGCTCCTCGATGACGTGATCGGCCAGCCGGGACAACGGCTCGGACTGCGCGAGGTAGGAGAAATATTCGAACTGTCCGAAACGGACGAAACTGGGCGCAACGCGGCAGACCACGGCGGCAGTTTCCGATGTTTCACGTTGCACCGGTTCGGCTGAAGCGATAAGGCTCAGGCAGCGGGTCGTGGGCACGCCGAGCGCGTGCATGGCCTCGGAGCACAGGTACTCGCGGATCGACGAGCGCAGAGCGGCACGGCCATCGAGACCGCGGGAATAGGGCGTGACGCCGGAACCCTTCAGCTGGAGTTCCCGGCGTTCTCCACCGGGGGTATGCAACTCGGCGATCAGCAGCGCGCGGCCGTCGCCGAGTTGCGGGACCCAGTGACCGAACTGGTGGCCGGCATACACCGATGCCGACGCGGAATAGCCCGGCCAGGGACGGTCGCCTGCCAGCACCGCAGTCAGTTCGGGACCGGCCTTGACCGGCAGTCCCAGCTCGTCGGCCAGTCGGGAATTGAAGTGGGCCAGATGCGGTTCGCGCAGCGGCGTAGCCGCAACCGGCACGTGGAACGGGTCGCCGAGTCTTGCGTAGCGCGGGATCAGTGGTACCGCACCCAGTGCACGCTCGGGCTCCGTCAGCTGCCCCGGTCGCGCGGCGCCGGCGAGATCGGGAGCGGTTGCCACGCCGGTTTCAGACCTGCTCCTCGGAGGGCGCGATGGCCTTGATGCTGAGCGCATGGATTTCAGCGGGCATCATGTCGGCCACTGCGCCGTAAACCATCCGGTGTCGCTCGACCAGGCTTTTACCCTCGAAGCGGGCGGAAGCGATCGCCACGGTGAAATGGCCGCCGCCCGCGTGACGGTGTCCGGCGTGGGCGTGGCTGTCGTCGTCGATGGACAGCCGCGTCGGTTCAAAGGCCTGTTTCAAAGCGGTTGCGAGACGTTCGGTACGGTCCATGGCTTATCTCACCGGCCTTGTGTGCGTCATGCGACGGCCGCAACCGGCATCGACGCGGTATTGGTCACGAGCAGCGTGCTGAACTCGGGGAGCGGCAGGGTAATCCGCTCGATGCCCTGTTCCTCCAGAAAGCGCGCCTCGTTCCGGGTCAACTCGTCCGGCAGCACGGCCCAATGATGTTCCGACGACCGCTTCATGATCTGGCGTGCGTAGGTGCGCTCCAGCTGGGTGCGGAAGCGGCAACCGAGGAACAGGAAGCTGCGGCCGACGCGCAGTTCCTGCACGCGCTCGGGGATCGGGGTCTGGATGTCGATTTCCGTCAGCACTTCCACGTAATCCGAATCCGACAGGATGAAATTGCTGGCCGGCGCGATCGAACCCAAAGGCTTGTACAGCACCGTGGCCCAGCGGCTGGCTTCGGTTGGCTCCACGCGCGATCCGTCCGCGGCGAAGTAGTGCACCCAGTCCTGGAAATGCTCGGAGCGGCTGACGCCCTGGATCTGTCCGAAATCGGCGCGCCCGGCCAGCGCGTCCGCCATGCCGCGGTCGTACCACGCATCGACGATCAACGGCAGCGGCAGTCCTGCGAGAAAGCGGTGCAGCGAGGTCGGTTCCGCTGTCGCGGCAAACGCATCGTTCAGCAGGCTGACGAGCGTTTTGCGATGCTTGAAGTTCTCGATGTACTGGCCGGCCGCCGTCAGGTTCTTGCGGATCTTGTGCGGGACGGTGACCTTGGCCGTCAGCAGTTCGACCAGCGTTTCGGGCGCATCGGGCACGCTCGAACTGCCGTCCAGCGTCAGCACGCCGGGCCCGAGGTACGGAATGATGCGTCCGGCCGCGAGCCCTTCGCGAATGGCGGGCGGTAACGGGGTGCTCATGACGCTTGCTCCGCAATCGCCGCCGCTTTCAGCGTATCCACCTCGGTGCGGGGCAGCCGGAAGAGGCCGCGGCCGCCGGCCAGTGCCTGATAGCAGTTCAGCGTCTTGCGGCTCAAGAGCTTGAACCAGGCGTTGGGGGTGAGCGCCTCGGGGCACTCGCCAATTTCCATCACTGTGCCGTCGTTGTTGAAACGGACGTGCACGACGCATTCAACGGTGGTGGTCTCCTTCGAGACCGTTTCAGTGGCTGTCATGGTAACTCCCAACAAATTCAGTGATTGACCCATTCGATCGTGACCCGGTGGTGGCCCAGCAAGGCCTGGCACGACAACCGGGAGCGCAAGGTATTTCCGCCGATCAGGGCGAGCCGATCGCTCTCGCCCTTGCGGACCTTCGACAAGCCGCGTCCTCCCTGCAGCACCGTGACGTGGCAGACCCCGCAACGCGCCCGTCCGCCGCAATGCCGGGTGACGATGTCCCCGGCGAGCTTGACCGCGTCCAGCAACCGTGAGCCGCTGGCCAACTCGAAGGTCTTCCCCAGCGGCAGCACGGTCACGCTGACCTTCCCGTTGCGCCTGGTGCTGCTACGCAGGAACCCCGACATGCCCGGTTCTCGTCAGTAGATCGCCGCGCCGGCCCCCACATTGACCGAGGCATCTTTCGCGGTCTTCACGATGAAGCCGATCTGGTCTTCGGTCAGATGGCCATGGAACGGCAGCGCAATCGCACGGTCGGCCAGCTTCTCGGTGACGAAGAAATCGCCCTTGCGGTAGCCCAGCGTGCCGTAGTGGCTCTGGGTGTGGAGCGGGTAGCAGAACGCCGCCGCTTCGATCCGCTCGGTGGACAGGTCCTGCACGATGGCGTCGCGGCTGGACTTCGAGAAACGGGTTCCCAGGTGGATCAGGTAGACGGTCCAATGGATTTCGTCGACTTCAGGGGCCATGTAGGCCGGCTTGATGCCTTCGAACGACAGCATGTGCCGGTCGTAGTAGTCGGCGACGCCCTGGCGGCGATCGAGGATGTCATCCAGCCGCTGCAGTTGCGTCAGACCCAGCGCGGCGTTCATTTCCCCCATTTCGGCTCGATAGGGCGGGAAACCGCCGGCGA
The DNA here is from genome assembly GCF_054172105.1 of Methylolobus aquaticus. Lineage (NCBI taxonomy): Bacteria > Pseudomonadati > Pseudomonadota > Gammaproteobacteria > Methylococcales > Methylococcaceae > Methylolobus > Methylolobus aquaticus. Next base: position 23,014 of record NZ_JBSYXP010000024.1, on the reverse strand, counting down.
TGATGGAATGCCGCTCGTCGCTGCGCCGCCCGCGGCAGGACCGCAGCTTGGACGCCAGCGCCGAGTCGTCCGTGACGACCATGCCGCCTTCGCCGGCCGTCAGCGGTCCGGGCTGGCTCAAGTCGAAGATCGCGCAATCGCCGAAGGAGCCCACCAGCCGACCCTGATAACGTGAGCCGATGGCCTCGCTGGAATCCTCCAGCAGCAGCAGGCCGTGTCGGTCGGCCAGTTCGCGCAGCGGCGCCCACATCGCGGGGTGGCCGTTGACGTTGCAGGCCACGATCGCCCGCGTCTTGTCCGTGATCGCGGCCGCCGCCTTTTCGGGGGCGAGGGTGCACGACCAATAATCGATGTCGGCAAAGACCGGTTTGGCACCCGCCAGCGTGATGGCGTGCACCGTCTCGCGAAAGCCGAACGGTGGGGCGATGACTTCGTCGCCGGGGCCGATGCCATAGGCCCGCAAGGTTGCCAACAACCCCAGCGTGGCGCTGCCGACGGCGACGGCGTGCCGCCGACCGAGGTATTCGGCAAAGGCCGCTTCGAAGGCCTCGACCGTCGGCCCTGCGGACAGACGGGGCGACTTCAGGACATTCTCGACCGCTTCGAGCTCGGCCAGGCTGATGTCCGGGTCGGAAAGCAGAATACTCGGTTGATCGCTCATGTCGGGTTCCTAGCGCTTTTCGGCCACGATCAGGCCGCTGGCGGTTGCGGGATCCGCTGTGATCCGGGGGCAGTGCTCCGAGGTGTCGATGAAGAACACATCGAACCCGGCCGTTTGCAGCGCGGGCGTTTCGGTGTCCACGTCGCTGGCATCGCAGCGCGTCAGCGACACGCCCGGCAAGGCCTGCCGCAGGTTCGCGAGCCGTTCCGCCGTGGTGCCTTCGGCCTCCAGGACGGACCGGATCCGTTCGAGTGCATCCGCGGGCAGCGCCACGTCTAGTCGCTCACCTTGCGGGCCTCGACGGTGATCGGCAGGGTCGTGCCTTCCGCCATTTCGGGTAGCGCGAGTTGCCAACCGTTGGCCAGGGTCACCATGCCGCCCCACAGGTCCGGTTTCTCCTGCGACACGATGGGTTCCTCGAGATCCTTCTTCGGGACGTAGGCTGAAAGGACGCCGGCGTTGTCTCTGCGGATCATGACCTTCATACGGGTTCCTGGCTGATTGAAAAGAGGCGGTTGCGGATCGGGCTCAGGCGGCAGCGGCGGGTTGAGCCGGCGTCAGCGCCGGTAGGATCCGGATGACGTGATCGATTTCCCGGGGCGTGGTGAACCGGCTGAGCGAAAAGCGGATCGTCGACAGCGCGTCCTGCGGTTTCAGTCCCATGGCCAACAGGACATGGGACGGCTCGGTGCCGGTCGCGCTGCAGGCGGCCCCCGCCGAGGCGTGGATTCCGGCGCGGTCGAGCTTGTCGAGCACGAATTCGGCTTCCGGGCCGCCCAGATTCAGGCTGGTCGTGCCGGCCAGACGAGTGGCCCCGGCGCCGTTGATGGAGGCGCCCGGCAACTGGGCCAGAAGCCCGCTCTCCAGACGTTCGCGCAGTGCGGCGACCTGCGCCGCGTAGCCGTCCAGACCGGTGGCTGCCAATTCGGCCGCGGTGCCCAGGGCCGCGATCGCGGGCACGTTCTCGGTGCTGCCGCGCCGGCCGCGCTCCTGATGTCCGAATAGCAGCGGCGGAATCTTGTGGCCTTTTCGCACGAACAGCGCACCGATGCCCTTGGGGGCGTGCAGCTTGTGGCCCGACAGCGACAGGAAGTCGACGGGCAAGGCGCGCAGGTCGATCGGCGTCTTGCCGACGGCCTGTACCGCGTCGGTGTGGAACAGCACGCCTTTCGCGGCCGCCAGTGCCGCGGTTTCCGCGATCGGGAACACCACGCCGGTTTCGTTGTTGGCCCACATCAGCGTGACGAGGGCGGTGTCGGCCGTCATCGCCTGATCGACCGCGTCGAGGTCCAGTCGGCCTTCTCCGTCGACCGGCAGGTAAACGACTTCGACGCCTTCCTGTTCCAGATGCTTGAGCAGCAGCAGCGTGCTCGGATGCTCGACCTGGCTGGTGACGATGCGCCGTTTGTCGGGGCGTAGCGCCAGCGCACCAAGGATCGCCTGGTGCGTGGCTTCCGTGCCGCTGCCGGTGAACACGATCTCGGGCGGCGAGGCACCCAGCAGCGCCGCCAGTTGACCGCGCGCGCGGATGGTTTCGACCTTGGCCGTTTCACCCGACCCGTGCTTGCTGGACGGGTTGCCGTAGCAATCCCGGAGGCAGCGCAGCATAGTCTCGATGCATTCCGGGGCGACCGCGGTGGTCGCGTTGTTGTCGAGATAAATCAGCGGGTCGTTCATTGCCAGAAGCGCCGGTTCGGATCTTGGTTCAGCAGTTCGATGACCTGGGGCAGCGTTGCGTATTCCCCGTGCATGATCCAGTGATCGATCTGGTGGTCCTTGTGGTACAGCCACCAGCAGCCGCGCTCCGCGCGGTATTCGATCCGGGCGATGTCGATCACGCCGCCATCGGGGTCGACATTCCTGGAGCAGCACGAACTCTGGATCAGATAGCCATTGACGTCCGGCTGCACTTCCGGCGTCACGTAGCGATAGCGCTTGCGGCTTTCGAGCGCGCGTTCGATGCGCCGGCGATCCACCTCGTTCGGGTGCCGTTGCAGGCTGGTCACGTTCGCCTTCGCCACGTTGGCATTCATACGCTCGATGTTCTCCGTCAGGGCCTTGGATTACCGGAGTCCCTGCGCTGCGCTCTTCGGAGTGGCCATTGCCGCGCCGCGGAACCTGGGTTCAAAGGATCCCGGCAATCGTCCCCGCCTGCTGTTCGGCGTGGATTTCCTCCTCGAAGCAGCCGATCACATAGCCGCCGGGGAATTCCACCAGGTAGATGGGCAGGTTGGCTTCCTCGTGATGCCCGACCTGCACGATCTCGCCCTCGGTGCCGGCTGCCACCAGCAGCGCATCCGGCGGGTGGTCCGGATAGCTGCCGTCGTTGAACAGATCGGCCTCGGCATAGACCTTCTGTCCCCATTGGTAAATCGCGGTGCGTGGTTCGATCATGCGTGCTGCTCCGTTCCGGCCACGGCTTTGGGCGGCGGCGGGTTGTCGAGCGACTCGATCTCGCGGCCCTTCATGCCGACGGCGTAGCCGTGGTCCGGGAAGTCCACGGCGTAGATGTAAAACTGCTGCAGAAAGGTGTTGATGCTCTTGATGTAGCCGACATCCCCTTTCTTGACGAGCACCTCGCCGATTTCCGCGCCGGTGAACGTGCCATCGTTGCGGATCACCTTTTTCGATTTCACCTTCTCGCCGAAGTTGAAGCGCGGTGGATCGTTCAACTCGTTGCTATCGCTGTCGCGACTGATATCACCCATCGTTACATCCTCACCCTTGTTGGCAGGCCTTCGGTAATTCGGTTCGGTGCCAGTAATCGGCCAGACGCTGCTCCACCAGTTCCCGCACCTCGCGGTCCGGGTCGGCGCGCAGTGGTTCGAGTTCGGTCGGATCGAGCCGACTGGCGACCTCGTAGCGCACCCGCCAGTCCGGATCCCGGATCATCAGTTTCAGTTGACCGGGGCTCATGCGGGAGACAGCGGCCAGACGGACCGCGAGGTCGGCGTCGCCCGCCATGGTCGGCAGCCATTCTGTGGCCACGCGCTCGGCCACGACCTTCCGCACCTGGGGATCCCGGTCACGGACCATGCGGACCAGCAGCGCAGAGGGCAGGCGCCGGGCCACGATCTGGCGCACGAAATAATCGGGATCGTCCATCAGCGTGACGAGGTCTTTGGGTTCCGCGCGTTCGGCAACCCGGACCCTGACCTCGCGGTGCGGGTCGCCGAGCAGACCCCGGAAGTGCCGGGAGTGCAGCGGCAGCCGCTGGGCGACGCTTTGCCGGACGGTCTCGTCCGGGTCGTCGATCAACCGCGGGAGATAGAACAATTCGGCGTGCTTGGCCGCGACGGCGCGCGTCTCGAAATACGGATGCTCGAAGTAGTCCTTTGCCAGATACGGGTTCCAGCGAAAGAACCGGTCGATCCGGCGCGCATAACGGTCATGTACGCAGGCATGGCCGAGCTGGCAGCGCGCATTGGACTTGCCGGAACCGTGCTCACAGGCGGCACAGTCCAGCAGTTCGCCTTGCCAGTCGCGGGCTTCTTCGATTTCAGTCGTCGTCGCCATCGATTTGCCTCTGCAATACCGTCAGCAGCACCTTGGCTCCCACCTTGTCGGTGGGGTCGAGCTCCAGCAGTTTTTCCGCCGCGACGCGTCCTTCCTCCAGCGCGCCGAGGCGCATCTGCAGGTAGGCATAACCCTTGAGCGTGAACAGAAAGAAGCGGGGCAGCAGGGCGCCGAAGCTGCTGAAATCGGCGTCCGTCGGTTTTGCCTCCCGCCAGTCCGGCGCCATCCCGTTGTCGACCGCCGCCTTGGCGAGGCATTCCGTGCAGACCGCCAGCGCCTCCGGCAACCGGTTCTTGTAGAAGAAGTACCGGTAGCGACCGATGTAGACGGCCGCATGCCCCGGGGCAAGGTCCCAGGCGGCTTGCAGATGCGCCTGGGCCGCCTCGTCGCAGTGATAGTTCTGCCCCGCCAGCCGCAGATGCGCCTCGGCTTCCGGCGGCAAGCCGGCGCCAAGGCATTCCGCGACACGCTCGTCTTCGGTCAGCTCATGGTCCGCCGTCCACCGGGCCGGGCCCGGTTCCGTCATGCGGTTGCCACTCGCGACCATGGCCGAGCCTAGGCGCTCTTGACCGGAATGGCGCTGAGTGCGACCGAGACCTCACCCGGGGGGGTGGCCGGCGCGCTGGTGCTGCAGGTGCCGCAGCCCGTCGACTTGGGATCTGTGAACACCAGTCCGCTCTGCAGCGGCGTGTCCTTGAAATCCATGATCACACCCTGCAGGAGCAAGCGGCTTTCTGCCGGCAGGAATAGCTTGACGCCCTGGATTACGACCACGGCGTCGCCGGCCAGGGGCGCGGGCTCGACGCTGAACTCGGACGCCAGCCCGGAGCAGCCGCCGGGGCTCACCGAGAGCCGAAAGCCGGCCTCGGGCCCGGCTCCGCCGAAGCGCACCATGCGCTGAATGAATTTCTCTGCACTGGGTGTAATCGTTAGATCCATGATGTTTTACCTATGCCGCTTCGTAACGCGGGTAGTCGTCGTCGATGATGCAGGTGAGATCGATCGGGCACACGGCGACGCATTGCGGCTCGTCGTAGTGGCCGAGGCACTCGGTACATTTCGCGGGTTCGATGATGAAGAGCCCGTTCTTGGTTTCCGAGATGGCTTGATTGGGGCATTCCGGCTCGCATGCGCAGCAGCCGGTACAGTTTTCCTCAACGATCTTGTAAGCCATGGTCAGCTCCTCAACGCGGTGGATCAGTCCCGGGCCGTCGTGGCCGGCCCGGGACGGGCGGGTACCAGATCAGCGGAAGCCGCTGCACCTAGGCGGCGATCAGCGCCCCCTGGCGGATTTGCGCATCCCCGCGCTCCACGTGTTCGATCTCGCCAGCCGTCACCTTGTCCAGGTAGTCCTTGAAGTAGGCGATGGCCGATTGCTCGATGAATTCGTTGGCGTACTGGTCGACCGGGTCGATGCCAGCGGCCTTCAGATCGCCCTTCGGACAGCCGCCGATCTTCGCGACGAACACCGCATGGCAGTCATTGATGGCCCGGATCACGGTCTGCAGCGCGTCCTCCTCACCGTAGCCGCCCTGACAGTACAGGTCCACGCGGCGGTGTCCGACGAACTTCGCGCCGGTCGTGCTGAGCTCGTAGATCTGGAACTCGGTTGCATGACCGAAGTGTTCGTTGACCTTGCCGCCACCCTTGGTCGCGACCGCGATCAGCATCTTGATGTCGGATTGCGCGCCGGCGAGGCTCTGCATTTCCTCTTTCTTGGCCGCGACGACCGCCTGCCGTTCCTGTTCCACCGCGGCCTGATAGGCCTTGCGGGTTTCGAGGTCGTAGGTGACTTCCATCGCCTCGATTTTCTCGGTCGTGAACTCGGCGCTGCGATCTTCGCCCAGCAGACCGACCGCGTCGGCCCGGCACTGGCGGCAGTGCCGCATCATGTTCATCTGGCCTTCTTCGCACTGATCCTGCAGTGCCTTCAGCTCCTGGGCCGTCGGGCCGCGCTGGCCGGTCAGGCCGAATACCGTGCCGTGCTCGGGCGCCGAGATCAGCGGCATGATGTTGTGCAGGAAGGCGCCGCGGGATTTGACCGCCCTGTTCACCTCGACCAGATGCTGGTCGTTGATGCCCGGAATCATCACGGAGTTGATCTTCGACAGGATACCGCGCGCGGTCAGCATCTCCAGCCCCTGCAGCTGTCGGTCGGTCAGGATCTTCGCGGCCTCGACGCCCGTGTAGCGCTTCTTGTTGTAGTAGATCCACGGATAGATCTTGGCGCCGATCTCGGGATCGATCATGTTGATCGTGATCGTCACATGGTCGATGTTGTACTGCGACAGACGATCGACGTGATCGGGCAGCGACAGGCCGTTGGTGGACACGCAAAGCTTGATGTCGGGCGCGGTCTTCGCGATCAGTTCGAAGGTCTTGAAGGTCTTTTCCGGGTTCGCCAGCGGATCGCCGGGGCCGGCGATGCCCAGCACCGTCATCTGCGGGATCGTCGAGGCGACCGCCAGCACTTTCTTGGCCGCCTGTTCCGGGGTCAGCTTTTCGCTGACCACGCCTGGCCGGCTCTCGTTGGCGCAGTCGTATTTGCGATTGCAGTAGTTGCACTGGATATTGCAGGCCGGCGCGACGGCAACGTGCATCCGCGCATAATGGTGATGCGCTTCTTCGCTGTAGCAGGGGTGGTTCTTGACCTTGTCCCAGATTTCCGCCGGCAGGTCGTTTTCGCCCGCGCTGGACCCGCAACTCGCCTTGCCCGAACCGCCTGAGGTTCCGCAGCCCTTGTGCTCCGCAACCTTCTGCATGATCTCGTCCGGTACGACCGTGCCGACGCCGCCGGCGGCCGCTGCGGCTTCGTTGTGAACTGCTTGCATCGTTTACTCCCAGGTTCGTTGGTTCGGCATGGGCCTGCGCGCTGCCGTTTATCGGTCTCGCTGGCCGCCGTTCAGACGGGCGGTCTGCAGCCGATGGGCGTAGCACTTGTGTCAGGCTGATCAAAGCAAACGGCGTACCATGGGAAAGTAGCCAAGCAAAACAGTCTGATAAGCTCGATCTAGGCGGATTGGGCGCTGTTCGGAGGGGAACAAAACCTTTGCGCTTTGTCGGACTTTGTCGGAAAGACGACAGGGGCGGGAGGCGTGTCGCTCTCCGGGTCTCGATGCGCGGTACTGGCGGAAAGATCGGCGCAGGTGTCGAACGAACCGGAGCCTCGCCGGCCGTCGTATCTCAGGGAAAGGTGGCGGGAAGGGGCCGTGTCCCGACCGCATGCGACGGATGGGTTGTTCGCAGCGGCAGGGCGTGCCCAGAAAGCCGGGGAGCGCAGCTCGCCCTGGTGCCGTGCGGCAATGCATGTCGGGCAGGCACTGCCGCGCCGCGGTCATGACGAGAGGGACTGAATGACGGCAGCGCTCTTTAGCTGGCGCTGTAAGGTCGGACCGGCGTTAAAGCCGCTTGATCTCAATATTATATTTCTGTAGCGCGTAATTCATCTGCCGGGTCGTCATGCCGAGGAAGCGGGCCGCCTTGGCCTGCACCCAGCCGCATTCCTCCATGGCCCAGATCAGCTTCTCGCGGGTCGAGGCGAACTGCGGCGCCTCTTCGCCATGCCGATGCGAGATCGCATCGCGCGCCGGCAGCGGCGCGCTGGCGGACTCCGGCAGTTTCGGGGTCGGACTGACCATCTGAGTGACCGGCCGCAAGGCCATCGACAGACACATGTTGCGTTGGCAGGGCAGGTTGATGTCCTGAATCGTTTTGCCTTTGGTCATGGCCGCCGTCCGCTCGACGCAGTTCTCCAGCTCGCGCACGTTGCCCGGCCAGTAGCAGTCGGTCATGATCTGCATCGCTTCGGGCGACAGGCTGACCTGACGGCCATTGGTGCGATTGAAGCGCTCCAGAAAGTGCTCGACCAGCGGCGCGATATCGTCGCGTCGCTCGCGGAGCGGCGGCAGGATGATCGAGATGACATTGATGCGGAAATAGAGATCGGCACGAAAGTCGCCTTCCGTCACGGCCGCTTCGAGGTTCCGGTTCGTGGCCGCAATCAGACGCACATCGACCCGGATCGGCGTGTTGCCGCCTACCCGTTCGAATTCGCGCTCCTGCAGTACGCGCAACAGCTTCACTTGAAAGGCCGGCGAGATCTCGCCGATCTCGTCGAGAAACAACGTTCCGCCGTGGGCCAACTCGAAGCGGCCCTTGCGTTCGGTGGTCGCACCGGTGAAGGCGCCCTTCTCATGCCCGAACAATTCCGACTCGAGCAGCGTCTCGGACAGGGCACCGCAGTTGACTCGGACGAACGGGCCGTTGCGTCGCGGGCTCAGTTGGTGGATGGCGTTGGCGATGATTTCCTTGCCGGTGCCGCTTTCGCCGCGCAGCAGTACGGTCGAGTGCACGGACGCGGCCCGCTCCACGTCGCCGAACACGTCCTGCATCGGGCGACTGTTGCCGATGACGTTCACCAGCCCCTGTACGGGGCGAACTTCCTTTTGCAGGCGATGCTGCTCGTGCATCAACTGCTCACGCTCTGTCGCGACATGCCGGTGCAGCCGCAGCGTGTGACTGATCAGGTTCGCGACCATCTTCAGCAGCCGGACATCGTCCTGCAGCGAGCCGCGATAGGCGCTCATGTCGCGATCTACGCTGACCACACCGATGGTTTCGTCAGCGATCTTGATGGGGATGCCGACGTAGGCGATTACATCGCCGTTAGCCAGTTCGCGCGAGCCGGTGCGATTCAGGAATTGGGGCTCGTCGGCAACGTTCGGAATGACGATGGGCAGGCCGGTCTTGATGATCTGGCCGATGATGCCCTCGCCTTTGCGGAACCGGCCGCGATCGATCTGGTCCTGGCTCAGTCCGCTTGCCCCAATGATATGCACGTCGCCGCTGTCCTGCACCAAGGCGATCATGCAGCGGCACATGTGCATGTGCGACGACAGCAGGTTCAGGACATCCCGCATACCCTTGCACAGATCCAGGGACGAGCCCAGGATCTTGCTGATCTCGTAGATCGTGATGAGCTGTAAAGTATCAGCAGTTTCAGCTGCTTGCGATTCGCTTTTGGCCAACACAGGTAACTCCGCAAAGTGGGTGGCAGCAGGGGCACGAGTGGGTGCCGATCCGGGAGCAGCCGTTCCCTCTTGGTGCTGTTGACGTTCGTCTGTAGAAGATATCAAGCAACTCGGGTGCCAGGATTTGGCGCTCCGCTGCGGTGCGATGGGGATGTGAGGCGTGGCGGTCTGTGATACCCGGCCGGCGCGATGCCGGCCTGGGACCCCGCGGGATGCCCCGGATGTAGTGTCCGGTGAGCCTATTGGAATCCGGGTTTGGATTGCCTGTGCGGGGTGGCGCAGGCGCAGGTCTCGACGGCTTCCAGTTTCGGGATCGGGGCCCCGGCATCCCGGATGTCGGCGGGCTGGGCCGCTTCCAGACGGCCCTCGAGCACCGCGATCCGGTCCAGTAGTTCTGCCAGCGTCTGGTTGATCACATCGGGGATCCGGTCGTGGTCCAGATGGACCCCGCTCGGGTTCATCGCGACGCCTTCCCGGGATTGCACCACGCGCCCCGGAATGCCAACGACGGTCTTGTTGGCCGGCACGCTTTTGACGACCACCGAGTTGGCGCCGACACGGACATTGTCCCCGAGCGCAATCGGGCCCAGGATTTTCGCGCCGGCGCCGACCAGCACACCATTGCCGAGCCGGGGGTGGCGCCGGCCCTTGCTCCAGCTGGTGCCGCCCAGCGTCACGCCATGGTAGAGCGTCACGTCGTCGCCGATGACCGCCGTTTCCCCAATCACCACGCCCGCACCATGATCGATGAAGAAGCGGCGCCCGATCCGCGCACCCGGATGGATGTCGACATTGGTGCAGCAGCGTGAAAAAAAGGCCAGCCAGCGCGCGGCATAGCGGAAGCCGCGACGCCAAAGCCGATGATTCAGACGGTGCAGCAGGATGGCATGGACCCCGGGATAGGTCGTCACGACTTCGAAGCGGTTCCGCGCGGCCGGATCGCGCTCGAAGACGCAGGTGACGTCTTCTGCCCACTGTGCGAAAAGCTTTAGCGGTGGCGCCAGCGGCGTTGCCGCAGCGGTCCACCGGGGCGCTGTGATGCCGGGTTGGGTCGGAGTCTTGCGTTGCATGGTCTGCGGTGGCATCCGGTTGGTCATGGTTCGGTGTCTCCGACGGGTTGCTCGCTGCATTCGTCCGGTTCGGCGCAGGGTCGTGCCGGAATGCCGATTCGCTGCATTTCACCGAAACGGTGCGAGGGCCCAATCGTCTCGCCGAAAATGACCGATGGCGCTTGTGCCACCAGTCCGCTCGTGCTCGCCGTCGATCGGGCAACGGGTGTTACCTGTCGGAGCAAGCAAGATGTCCGCCATCCCCGTTGTGTGTTACAGGTGTCTGATTATCATGATGTTGTACCGGCCGTGCGATCGTTTCGTCCCTGTCGCAAAGCTGACAAAGCGGGCCTTGCCACACCGACGAAAGTCCGGGACTTGGAGCTTTTTGTCAGGGTTGCGACAGGGCGGAGGCTTTCCGTTGCTCGGCTCGTGCGACGAGTTGGCGGCAAATTCAGTGGCTTAGGAATGACCACTTCCTGGCACCCGATTTGCTGCACCAAGAATCGGATCTGCGCTGCAGCCACGCTGACCCGATCCCGGCTCGTCGCGGCGGGAGGTGTTGTCGGGATACCGGCGCATCGGTTGCGGCAGCGATCGCGTCACCAAGCCGCGCGACGGGCCCCAGTCGCCTCCCGATCCAGACCGCGGACGCAGGAATGATGGATACCCAACTCGACTGGTCGCCCTACGACAGCTATGGACTGGGCGACGCCTTTGCCGCCACGCCGTCGGCTGGCGGTGCGTTCGGCAAGGCGGCCGCCGTCTGTATCGGTAACCGGCAGTGCCAGCGCACCGGCAATGGGGTCATGTGCCCGAGTTTCCGGGTGACGGACGATCCGGCGCATTCGACCCAGCATCGCGCGGCGACGCTGAAGGCGGCGCTAAACGGGGAATACGGGCCGAAGCCGTTCATCGGCCCCGAGTTGGCAGCGGCGATGGACCTGTGCGTAGGCTGCAAGGGCTGCAAGCGTGAATGTCCGAACGGCGTGGACATGGCCCTGCTGCGCGTCGAGTCGCTTGCCCAGCGCTGGGGTCAACTGGTCGGGCCGCCGCTGCGTGAGCGCTTGCTGGCCAGTCTGCCGCGCCTGGCGCCGTGGTTGGGGCGGTTCAACTGGCTCATCCGGTTGCGCAACCGTCTGCCGATACTGGCCCGCCTGGGTGAGCGCTGGCTCGGGATTGCGACGCAGCGTTCGCTGCCGGAGGGCCGCTCGAGCAGCTTCCTCGACGGACAGTCACGCGAACCGCTAGGGATGCCGCAGGGGCGCGAAGTGGTGCTGCTCGTCGACACGTTTTCGAACCATTTCGAGCCGGACAACGCGCAGGCGGCCGTGGACGTGTTGCTAGCCGCGGGGTACCGGATCCATATGGCTCGTTCGACGGAGGGGCAGGGCCCGTTATGTTGTGGTCGCACCTATCTGTCGAACGGGCTGGTGGCGCAGGCGCGCGCCGAGGCGGAGCGAATGATCGCTGCGCTCGTTGATTACGCCGAGCGTGGACTCCCAATCATCGGCTTGGAACCCTCCTGCCTGTTGATGTTGCGCGACGAGTATTTCGCGCTTGGGCTCGGACCGGCGGCTGCCAAGGTCGCGAAGTCCGCGGTGCTGCTGGAGGAGTTCCTGGCCAAGGAGCACGACGCCAAGCGGCTCGAACTGTCGCTGCGGCCCTTGCCGGCCCGGCGCGCACTGGTTCACGGCCACTGCCACCAGAAAGCCTTCGGGGCGATGAAATCGATGCGCAAGGTACTGGGCCTGATCCCCGGCCTGGAATTCGAATTGATCGAGTCGAGTTGTTGTGGGATGGCCGGCGCGTTCGGCCTGGAAGCGGAGCACTACGCCGTCTCGATGCGTATGGGCGAGCTGTCGCTACTGCCGGCGGTGCGGCAGGCGGAATACGATGCGCTGGTGGTGGCCAACGGCACCAGTTGCCGCCATCAGATTCACGATGGTGCGGGCCGGGAGAGTGTGCATCTGGCGCGGGTGCTGCAGGCGGCGCTGGACCGCCCGGGCTGAGCGCAGGGCTGGCGTGTTGGTGGCCAGGGATCGCGAACGGAACCGGCGAGCGAGACGATGTCGCTGCGCGTCACGGAAGGCGAGCCGCCGCGGCTGACGGCTCGCTGCCGAGCAGGGATTGAACTAGGGCGTGACCTCGCAACTGGTGTTCGTGTCGCCCGCCGCGCAGGTATCCTGGCCGGGGCCGCCGTTCACCGTGTCACTGCCTGCGCCGCCACAGATGACATCGTTGCCGCCCAAGCCGAAAATCGTGTCATTGCCGTTAAGGCCGGCGATGACATCCCGACCGGGCGTGCCGTATATCGTGTCGTCTCCGGACGTGCCCAGGATCGTCGCGCGCTGGCCGTTGCACATGACCGGACTTGCCGGCACGCCCTCGCTTCCCAGAATGTACACCGCGTTGAACGGCGTGCTGCCGGCGCCACCGTTCTTCACGGTCAGCTTGACCGCGACCGCGTCGCTCTCCGCGCTATCGATCTGTAACGACAAGTGGTCGCTCAGACTGCCATTGGGACCTGCGACGATGCGTCCATCTGGTAGGGTGTCGCCATTCGCGACGATTTTTTTGATCGCGCCGCCCCGGGACGAAACGTGGTACAGGCCTTGTTTGCCGGCCTCGTCCTTCCCCAGGAAGAAGACACTGGTGCCGGAAAAGCTGAAGCCGCCGCCCGCCAGGGTGCCCTGTAGGGGGTCGTCGCGCGTGAATTTGCCCGTGCCGCCGGGAACTGCCATGTTCGAGTCGACCAAACGGATGACTCGTCCCGGCGCGTAGGGGGGCAGGGTGTCCGGTGTGCCGGGCGCGCGGGGCAAGCCGGCGTTGTAGATGAAGCTGTAGATTCCAGCCAGATCCCGCGTTCCCCCGACAGAGATCGGCGTTGCAGCACCCATGAACACGACGCTCCGGTTCTCGATCTGCGGTGCCTGGAGTCGAAAGTTGTCAAAGACCCGTTGCGCGGGATCGCTCGGCACCTTGTCGCCGCGTTCGGCCGATACGATCACCTCCAGTTCCGCGCCGGTATCCCGTATGGAAACAATAGGTCCGGTGCCGAAGCCGTTGCTCGTGTCCGAGACCATTCTGCGATTGTTGTAGTCCGACAGCTGACAGCATTCCGGGTTAAAGAGTGTGCTAGTCCCGCCGAGTAGCCGGTCGTCCGCAATCTCGAACACGGTGCCACCCGTGTTGCGAACGCGATAACTTCCGCCATCGCCGATAGCCGTGTCCTGATTGAATATCAGCAGACCATTGTCCTGGGCGATGACGACCGCGGCGCCAAAGGTGAAACGGTGAAAGTTGCCGGTGTAGCCCTGAGCATCCGGAACGGCGGTGTTCGTGTCGACCAGGATCGTCGGCGCCGCCGGATCGTGAGCGGCTTTGCCGAGAAAGCCGTAGAGTTCGCCCAACGGCGTGATCGTCCTGCCGCTGAAGGCGACGCGTCCCGCATCGACATTGAACGGCGCGAAACCATAGCCGGTCGCGTACCCTATCAAGGCGCTGCCGGTCCCGGGATAGGGAACGGTGTCATCGACCAATCGCGCCAGGGTTCCGGTCTGCGTGTCGTATGACCATAAGTGGCTCGAGAGGGGCGCCGCACCCGCCACCGTCAGCGGGAAGACAACATAACGACCGTCAAATGCCGGGGCGTTCTCTACACCTCCGGGCATCGCCATCAATTGACTGGGCCCCAGCGTGATTCCGGGCGGGGTTTGTCTGACGTCGTACACCTTTCGGAAGGTGACGTTGCCCGCCTGCGCGGCCATGGTAACCGCCAGCAGAGGTGTGCCAACGAGGGCAAGGGAAACTCGACGAAGCATGAAGGGTTGACGCATACCCGTTCCTCCAGGAACTGATGACGAGTCGGCTGGGGACATGACGGCGAGAGGCATCCCGGCCAGACTCCAGTGAAGTGAGACCAGTGTCCTTGGCTCTCCCGTCCGAGCCGCCATGGTGGTTCTCGGAGCCCCCGTGCGTCGGGAAATCAGGACGGCGAATAGGCTTAAGCCTATTGCAACCGCATGGTGCGTCGGGGTTTTCCTGGTGTCAAGGCGTAAGGCTGCGTTTGCCTGGGACCAGGATTTTCAGGCGGGGGGTGCGACTGCGTCGGCGGTTCTTCGGAAGGCCCGGGCCGCAGGGCGGGGTAAGCCCAGGCTGACATGCCCGTCCGTGGGTTTACGCGATAGGTAGGCGGTCACCGGCGCAAACGCCACGAATACGGGATTCGGTTGGCACGTTACCTTGGCCGCATCGCCGTCCTTCAGTTACGAAGCGAAGGCCATGGGCGATATATGGTGGTCGGGCTGAGGCCCGACTCGACCGCCTCCGAAGCCACGGAAACCCATCCCTTTCAATGCGGAGCAGGCTGCCGTTTGCGGTTCTGTCGCTCCTGAGCGGCCGTGCGGGTTCGAGGGCGGGCGGAGCCTCTACCCAACGCCCGTCGAGGCCGGCCTTTCTACCGGTCGTCTTGAAGGGGTAATGCCCTTACAGTGGCGCGATGCTCCAGCTCATCTTGCCGGGCCTCGGTGGTGCGGTGACGACGAGGACGGTTCGCTCGGCGCGGTCGGTACGTTCCCCCTTCGTTGGCGGCGACGAATGATCGAGTGTCGCGACATCGGCCGGTTTCACGTCAGTCGTTTGTTGTGGCATGGCATTACCTCGTCAATATCGGCTATGTGCTGGATGGCGACGGGACCCCAACTCGCGGGCGCGGCCCCTCGTTGCGAGGACAACCGCTTGCGCCTCGGCCGCGCATGTCCCGCTCAATCGCTCTCTCCCTCAAATTCAGGAAATAACCGTGCCATCAACGTAAGTGATTGTCTCAAAGTTGGAAATGTTTTTGCGGCAGGCCTGCGTCCCATGCTGACTTTGTCGTTTTTTCGACAGATGGCAGTGCTTTTGTCATCTTTGTGACAATGGCGCGGAGCCGGTCGCATGCCGACATTCAGGGAGCGCACAGAACTCGGTCGGCGACACGATCACTCCGGCTCGATGCGATACGGATATGCACCGGGATTGCTCCGCCTCAAGAACAATCCGGTTGAGCCGGCGGTTAGGGTCGCATACAGTGACTGTCGCAATTTTGCGGCCCTGCAGCTTGATTGAGGTCCAATCCGGTCATGACTTCCCTGTCCAGCATCGAAGCACTTCCAGTCAACGGCGTCTTGTACTACCTGCCCAAGACGACTGACGATCTGTCGACCTTGATCGAGAGCGCGCGTTCGACGGGCAGGCCCATCAGCCTGCGGGGTTCGGGGCATTCATTCCCGCTGATCCCGGACAGTGAGGCGACGGACGCCTGTCTTTACGTGCTGATGTCGTATTTCGATTCGGTCTCGTTCGACGACGCCAAGCAGCAGGTCACCGTGGGTGGCGGCTGCCACCTGGGGCTGGATCCCTACGACCCGACCGGACGGTCGACGCTCGAAAACAGCCTCTTCTACCAACTGTTCCAGCACGGTTGGGCGATTCCCGAGATGGGCGGGATCACGCACCAGACGGTGGGTGGCTTCCTGTCGACGGGGTCCTCCGGCGGTTCCCTGATCTATTCCTTCGACGACATGCTGGTCAGCCTCTCGATCCTGACGGCCGAGAACCCGCCGCAGCTCCGGACCTTCTCGGTGGATGACGCGGATCCCGACGGTTTCCATGCCGCCGGAATCGCACTCGGGCTGTTTGGCTTCATCGTGTCGGCCACCTTTCGGTGCGTCGACACCTTCAACATCGAGGGTACCGAAACGATCTCGACCGTGGACAACTGCGCGATCGACCTGTTCGGTTCCGGGCCCAACGATCTCAAGTCGTGGATGCAGAAGACCGAGTATACCCGCCTGATCTGGTGGCCCCAGGAGTCCGTGCAGAAGATGGTGGTCTGGCAGGCGAAACAGATTCCGCCGGTCAGCGGTTTCCAGCCCAAGCCGTACCAGGAGGTGCCGGCGATCTTCGGTTCCAATATCCCGGCTTCGGTAGCGGCGGACATGATCTACAGCGCAATCGGCAACTGGCCGGACTGGTTCACCGATACGTTCAACAACTCGCCGGAGTCGCGGTTGTTCGCCGATCTGATCTCTTCGCAGTTCTATCCGATGATCCTGCCGGCGCTGCTATCGATATTCGTGCCGGTCGACGATCCCGCGACCGGGCCGCAGCAGTTCCGTGACTACTGGTGGAGCGGGCTCTGCATGGACAACCAGATGAATGACAAACTGATGCCGGTCAAGTTTACGGAACTGTGGATCCCGATCGACAAGGCGCCGGAAGTCATGAACGAACTCCTCGACTTCTATGGCCAGTCCGGACAGAACACCGACAACACCGGGTCATTCTGCGTCGAACTGTACGGCGCCAAGGCTGGCAAATTCTGGCTCGGACCTTCTTACGGCAGCGACGTCATCCGCATTGATGTGTTCTGGTTCGCCAATACGCCGAAGGATCCCGTTGCGACGCTTTTTCAACGTTACTGGGATCGCTTTGCGAAGTACGATTTTCGCTGTCATTGGGGCAAGTACCTGCCGACGACCATCGCCGGGCAATCGGGAGCGGCGTATCTGCAGAATCAGTACCCGCACTGGGCAGCCTGGGCCCAGCTGCGGCAGCGGCTCGATCCCGACAACGTATTCCTGACGCCTTACTGGAAGGCGCACCTCGCCCTGTAATCCCACTGGCGGAGGCAGGGCCGGGGGCAACAGCCGATGAGACGGTTGGGAATGTTCCGGCCCCTGCAGAAAGGGCGGCGCATTGGGGTGAGATATTCTCGCTCCCGGGCGCTGCGGGAACACACTGCGGACGTCGAGACGTTCCAAGCCGTTTGCGGTTCCGCTGGCCGGCAGATGATGACATGCGAAGGACACGACAAGGTCCGAGTCGTGCGTCAGGATCATTACGGATTCCCCAGAAATCCGCTGCGTTGCAAAATTCGGGTGAAAGGAGTATTTCCCCACGCAAGTTTCAAGGCCAGACCGAGCGTGACCTGAAGACGGAACGCCCCCTGATGACCCAGGTCCGCCGAACTGTCACCAGCCAGAGATAGACTTCCCAACTGGAAAAAGGGAATTCCGGATAGTCACGGGGTGATCGGGCATCCCGTGGTGAATAAGCCAAAAGCGACGTCGATGATGACAGAAGGATTCAATAAGGAGGGCATAGACTATCGCGCAATCGTCGATGGTTTGCCGGGCCTCTTTTTGATACTCGACGACCAGCTGAATATCGTAGCAGTCAGCGATGCCTATGCCCGGGCCACCATGACCCGGCGCGAAGAGATACTCGGAAAGAGTATGTTCGAGGTATTCCCGGACAACCCGGAGGATCCGCATGCCGATGGCGTGCGCAACCTCCACGCCTCGCTTCAACGAGTGCTGATATCGGCCTTGCCTGACACAATGGCGGTTCAGAAATATGATGTACGGAGGCCCGAACAGGAAGGCGGAGGCTTTGAGGAGCGGTATTGGACGCCGATCAATTCACCCGTACTGGGTCAAGACGGACGTGTTCGCTACATTATCCACAGGGCTGAGGATGTCACCGAATTCATCCACCTCAAAAAGAAGGGGCTCGAACAAGATCGTTGTAACGAGGACCTGAGCGGTCAGGCGGCGCGAATGGAGGCGGAGATTTTTGAGCGAACTCGCGAAGTCGCTGCCGCGAGTGCCTCGCTCAAGACAGCCAATCAGGCGCTTGCAGAGGCAAAAATCAGAGCTGAAGCCGCCAATATCGCCAAGAGTGCGTTCCTGGCCACGATGAGCCACGAAATCCGCACCCCGATGAACGGTGTGTTGGGTATGGCCAGCTTGCTGCGGCGAACTCAACTGGACGAGAGACAGCAGGAATACCTCGAAAAAATCCAGATCTCCGGTCAACACCTGCTGGCCATCATCAACGATATCCTCGAGTTTTCAAAGATCGAGGCCGGCAAGATCGAGCTGGCTAGCGAGGACTTTCTTCTCGCCGATCTTGTCCGCGACACCTGGATACTCATCGGCGAGCGCGTCAAGGCCAAGGGATTGGAACAGAAGACCATCTGTGACCATCCCGGCCTCATCCTGCGCGGCGATAAGACCCGACTTGCACAGGCTCTCGTCAATTTCCTCAGCAACGCCATCAAATTCACCGACGCAGGCAGTGTCACGCTGAGTTGCCGGGTAGAAGAGGAAAAAGCGACAGGCTATCTGATGCACTTCGAGGTGACGGATACCGGCATCGGGATGACGGATGAACAGCAGCAACGGATCTTCGATGCCTTTGAACAGGCGGATAGCAGTACCAGTCGTAAATACCAGGGCACCGGCTTGGGGCTGGCCATTACACAACGTCTGGCGCAGCTGATGGGCGGTGGAACGGGAGTCATGAGTACACCCGGCCGGGGCAGTACCTTCTGGTTCACCTGCCGGCTTGGCAAGGGGCAGGAAGCCCGGCCAGCCCTTGCTCCGGTCGCCGAAGCAGCCGAGATGATTCTGACCCGGGACTACCAGGGACGAAAGATCCTGGTCGTGGACGACGAACCGATCAACCGGGAAGTTGTTGGTTACATGCTGGAGGATGTCGGGCTTGCCGTCGAGATGGCTGAAGATGGCACGGAAGCGTTGTCGAGAGTCCGGCAGGCGGACTACGACATCGTGCTGATGGACATGCAGATGCCGGAGTTGGACGGACTCGGTGCGACACGGGAACTGCGTGCCATGCCGGGCCGGGAGCGTCTCGTCATCATCGCCATGACAGCGAATGCGTTCGACGATGATCGCATAAGGTGCCTGGCGGCCGGGATGAACGACTTCATCGCCAAGCCTTTCAAGCCCGAGATTGTCTTCGAGAAGGTGTTGCATTGGCTCGGGAGTGTGACGCACTGAAACGCTTGGACCGTGATCCGTTCGGCAACAATGTCGATGCAGTTGCCGAGGTTGCCAACGATGCTTCGAGACCAGCGTCGTGCTTGCGGGTAACGCATCGTGGGGTCCGTCGCCCGGTGAATTGCCGCTGAAATGATTGGCCTATTGCCGGCCGATCTGCGTCGTCAGTGCTCGGATGCGATCAGCTGTGGGCCGCGAAGGGCTGGACCCGCCCGGTGATCGAGGTTGCCTTCTGGATCGGTCGGAAACGTGCCGGTTTCCCGCCGCTCAGGCGGAAATGGCCCTGCACGGCCCTGCAGCATCGGGCAGACGGTTATTCCAGACTCACCGCTACGGGTTGAGATGCCAGACGGGCGGATGGCAGAGGTCAACACATGCCGGTGACGAGATCCCTTCGACGACCGTGAAGGGTGGCTGACAAGCGCGTATTCCCGGCGCTTCGGCGATGGCAGGCGCTAAGGATCCTGATTGGGGCTTTTTTCCAGGGGGGATGGATTCTGCGCGAAGGTCAGAGTCATGAGTCACTCGCCTAGAAGGGTCGCTGCCGAATCAGAACGGTACGGAACAGCAGGTCCACCGGGATGGCTGTCAGCAGCAACGTCAGCGGTACTTGTTCGTCAGCTGACACCATGTTAGAAGCGGTGCGGGGGGATCCACCGAGGCCCTGCGACTGCGAGTCGGTCGGGAGGCATGGGATCCGTTTTCTGTTTCTTGCATACGAATCCCTTTTCCACTCCTCAGGAGTCGCCTGATGAAGGTTCACAAGAGTACCAGCGGCCGCAGCGTCGTCGGTGCACTGGCTGCCGTCACCGCTGCCCTCGTGGCGTGGCAACCGGAAGTCGATGCATGTTCCCGCATTCTATGGAACGACAACAAGGTCGCGGTCGTCGTCGCGCGGACCATGGATTGGCCCGAATCCACCGAGCCCGTGCTGACCGTGCTGCCGCGCGGCATGAAACGCGACGGCGGTCGCGCGGGGTCCGAGGTGGTCGTCAGGGAGAACCCCGCGCGCTGGACGTCCAAGTATGGCAGTCTCGTCACGACCATTTACGGGATCGGCACCGCCGACGGGCTCAATGAGCGCGGACTGGCCGCCCACATGCTCTATCTCAACGCGGCCGACTTCGGCCCGCGCGATCCGAGCAAGCCCGCGCTGAATGCCGCGTTATGGGCGCAGTTCCTGCTCGACAATGCCGCCACCGTCACGGAAGCGCTGGCACTCCTCGACACCGTTCAAGTCGTCCCCGTGGAGGCGCGTGGCCACAAGGCCAATGTTCACCTCGCGATCGAGGATGCCAGCGGCGATTCGGCGATCATCGAGTTCGTCAACGGCAAGCGGGTCGTGCACCATGGCCGAGAGTATCGGATCATGACGAACGACCCGACTTATGACGAACAGCTCGCGCTCCTAGGAAAGCTCGACTTCTCCAAACCGAGCAGCGATTTGCCCTTGCCCGGCAACGTCAAGCCAACTGACCGTTTCCAGCGCGCAGCGTACTACGCGGCCATGCTGCCGGAACCAAAGAACGATCGTGAAGCCGTGGCCTCTGTACTGGCGATCGCCCGCAACGTATCGGTTCCGTTCGGCGCACCCTACAAGGGTTTCGGAATCTACAACACCGAATACCGCACCGTGGCTGATCTAACGGACAAGCGCTACTTCTTCGAATTGACGACCAGCCCGAACGTGCTCTGGGCCAACCTCGGGAAGTTCCAGCTGAAGCCCGGCTCGCCGGTCATGATCCTTCAACCCGACAACATCGCGTTGTCGGGGGACGTCTCGGCACGGTTTCACAAGGTTTCGAAAGCGCCCTTCTGAACGATGGAGAAAAGTATCGGCTGGTAATGCTGCGGCAAGCGTGCCTGGAACGATGACGCCGGGCGTCGAGGTTCCATCCAGACCACTGCAACGGCACCTCAACCACCCGTGAGCTGATGCGACCCATCTCGCAGCCCAGGGTCGGGTGCGAGCCGTGGCCAGATGCGAAAGCTGCCGTTCCCGTTCCGGCGCCCGTACGACAGCAATCCGTCGACGCGTTGCCCCACAGGATATGCCAGCAGAACGTCGACAACAGCCGACATCCCTGGCGTCCCTTCTGCAAGGGTCGGCCATCTGGGTGCAGGAGACACTACCTGGACGCACTCATGGACCAGGGAGCGTTACCCGTTGATGATGCGGTCACGATGGGGGAGTGCGTCGCGCAACTGGCCAGCCCGCCGGATTACGGCAGAGCGGCAGTGAACCCAACGCAACCGGCCAGCCGGCCCCGACGTCGGGCTTAGCTCAATGTATCCGGCAGTATCACGGGTACCCGGCGCTGAACACAGAAGGTTTGCCACGCCTCGTTGAGTTTGCGCCGGGTTTCCATGTGGGCGTTTCTGCCCGCTTCCCAACCGGCCAGCCAGATCGGGTGTTCGACGCCGGCCGGGGGGATGTTGGCCCAGCCGGCCGCAGCCGAGTTAAAACCCAACTGCCAAGTATCGCTGCGCTGATCAATGCGGTTCTTCGACAAGGGGGAGTCTCCTTACGATCAAATCCCAAGCAGCCCTGCGCATGGCCGATACCCATGCGCTGAGAGTGGGAAAGCGTGACAGGCTTGCCCCATATAGTCCATAGGCGATACTACCTAAGGCGCGGCGAAGGCAAGGATTCCGGCGCTGCCATTGCGGCATGGCGGTGACACGGTCAACGCCTGGAACTCTAGCCGCTTAACGTGTCAGGCTAGCGACAGATGTGCAGCAGCCGGCCCGCGAGCAGCCGTCGCTCCTCATCGTTCAGATTCCAGAGGAGTGCATCGCGGCTGTCCTCCTCGACCTGACAGGGGCGTTCGAGGCCTTCGGCACCGGCCCTTCGAGCTTGATCAAGCGACGGAATACGGAACACATGCATGGCTCACCATCGCGACTGACGTCGCGAATACCGGGAGCCTCCGAGCGGAGCTAACACGCCCGGTGCGTGAACCACCGGGGCGCCTGACGGTCATGCCACTCGGTTGAATGTGAGCGTGCGGTCGCTCTGGCGCGCGGCAAAACTCACCGCAGTTCACCCGTGGTCGTGCGGACGTTGCGCCGACAGGTAGAAGAACCTTGCGCGCTGTTCGGGTCGACGACTGCTGGCCTCGACACGTTCGTTGATCGCGATCTCTGCGTACCCGGCGCCCTGCAGCAGGGCCTGTAACTCTTCGCGGTTGAAATGATGCGTGCGGTAGAGCACCTGACCCGCGGCATCCCGCGACAGATAGGTAAAGGGTTCGCCGGTCACCGCAGCGTCGTTGGCATAGAGGTGCGCGTAATCGGGATTGATGTCGTCGGAGGTACCCGACGCGGACAGGTAGAGCGATCCCCCTGGCTTGAGGACGGCATAGGCATTGCGAAGCAATTGGTGTCGATCGGCGGCATCTCCGATGACCGAGACTACCAATTGAACGACCACGCCATCGTAGGCGGCGTCCGGAGGTTGCAATCCATTGGCGGCCGCTATGTCCGCGACGGCGAACGAGACCCCAGGCAGGGTGGTTTGGGCCTGGGCTATCGCGGCTGGATTGATATCGAGACCGGTCACCGCATGGCCGCGGTCGGCAAGCCAGGCACTCACCTGGCCGGTGCCACACCCGAGATCCAGGAGGCGGCTCGGGACGGGTAGGGTCTCCAGCCACGCTTCAAGCTGAGTGAGATCATGCTTCGTGGGGATCGCCCGCGGTGCGTAGGCTTGCCAATCGGAACGGCTTTGGGAATCGGTCATCGGTGTCGACGGCTTGGCGTTGCGGAGACTGTCACGCAGTGGATGACAACCATTCCAGGGAGTCAAGCACCGAGCCTTCCATCTTCCGGCGTGTCGAATCCGCCCTATCCTTGAGTTACCGCCGGAAATCAATCTCGCTCGGCGGAATCACTTCAGAACGCGAGTCA
>NZ_JBSYXP010000023.1:0-59740 GCF_054172105.1 Methylolobus aquaticus | reverse complement strand
ACCCCGCACCCAGCCGATTTGGTTCGGCGGGAAAGGTAAGGGGAATTTCAGAGCGGTTTTTCACCATCCTGCTAGTGCCTTTCCGTACCCGCGTCACCGTAGGTTTGGGTTTATCATGAATTCGCTTTTACGCTGAACCATGGGAAAGTTCTATGCGTACAATTTCCTACAAGCGTTTTGGTGAAGAATTTGTTTGCACCCCAAGAGCCGCTGGTGAATGCTGGTTCTTTTGGTGAGGCGTCTGCTTGTTTAATTGCCATTAGATCAATCGGGTAGACCTGTTTTTCTTAGGCGGTTTGCGTAATGGAATTCACCGAATCGGTTTTACCTTGTCGGACTTTCGCTCGTAGACCCGTCGCGCCGGGGTCGGCGATTGACGGTCAAGAAGTCGCATCGCATCCGTATTGGGAGTCTGGCGGATACTGTCCGGAATGAACCGATCGACAGTGCCTCGAAGCGCGAGGCGATAATTCATGATCACATTCGCCTTCGCTCGCAGGCTCGTTATGTCTCCGACCTTCGAAACCGGTAATTGCTCGATTCGGACCGGATTCGCTGGGAGTTGTGTTCGCGCATGGCGGTCAGACTGGGCGTCGTGGATCAGCTGTCGGAGCCATCGTCGCGCCGCCACTTGCAGCGCTGAGCGCTGAACCCACTTGTGGGCAACGACTTGATCGGGATGGTCGAGTGCACAGGCGTCGTCTGCGCTCCAAACGCGCAATCGACGGTTGAATCGAACCTGAGGCTGCCGCAGTCTGATGTCAGCGACACAGTTGGGGCAAGGCGATAAGCGTTGTCGCGCCGCCGCTCGAAGCGGCTGCCACGCCCTTGGGGTGGCAGCCACAGGTGAATTGAAGTTGGGACCCTAGGCCGCTTCACTCAGCGTGGGTGCTTTGCGACTCTCGCCCTTGCCGATCGTCAACAGGTCCCAGACCAGCAGAGCCACGCCGGCGCTCGTGACTAGACCGAACAGCAGCCGCCAATGCATGGCCTGCTTGAACCAGACCTGGTTCTGCGCCGCGAAGTAGCCTTCCCAGGTTGAACCACCCACGGCCCGTTCGACGAAGGACTGCTCATAGCCGGCTATCAGGAGTGCCACAGTCATGCCCATTACGCCCAGGTTAAGCAGTGCCAGCGCCCATTTCCATCGCCAGCCGTTGCCCGGCAGGTCGCCGCCCATCCAGACGTCGCCGCGCCATTTCTGCACGGCCAGATAGAAAAAGGCGATGTTGATCGTCGCGTAGGCACCGAAGAACGCCAGATGGCCGTGTGAAGCCGACCATTGCGTGCCGTGGGTGTACAGGTTGATTTGCGGCAGCGTATGCATGAACCCCCACACTCCGGCGCCCAAGAAGTTGCCGAAGGTGTGCGCGATGATCCAGGCCAGGGCCGGATGGTTGCGGCTCTTGAAGTTGTGCACACCGGCGTCGTAGACGGAATGCACGACCATCGCGACCAGCGGAATCGGCTCCAGTGCCGAGAAAAAGCCGCCGATCGAGAACCAGTAGTCGGGCGTACCGATCCAGAAGTAATGATGCCCGAGGCCCAGAATGCCGGAGCCGAACATCAGCGCGACTTCGATGTACAGCCAGGTCTGGACGATCTTGCGGCGCGCGCCCAACAGATGCATCAGGGACCACGCCATGATGCAGCCGACCAGCACTTCCCAGGTCGCTTCCACCCACAGATGAATCACCCACCACCACCAGTATTGATCAGCGGTGATATTGGTCAGGTAGAACATGCCGGCGACGTAGAGGCCGGCCAGCGCGACCAGGTCCAGGGTCAGCACGCCCGCGATACCGGACCAGCGGCCCTTCATGAAGGTGCCGGCGACGTTGTAGAAGAACACCAGCATGACCGCGACGATACCGATGTCGGCCCAGCGCGGGGCTTCGATGTATTCGCGGCCTTCGTTGATGAACCAGATGCTCGCATCCTTGCCGGGACCGGTCTGGATCAGCAGGTAGACCAGCACGACCACGGTGACTGCGGCAGTCAGCACGTAGAACGCTACATTGCCCCACTTGAGGCCGGCGATCTCGGTGCCGCTCTCGTCTTCGAGAAACCAGTAGATCGAACCGATGAAGCCGCACAGCAGCCAGACGACCATCGCGTTGATGTGCACCATCCGATTGACGTTGAAGTCGAGGATGCCATGCAGGAAACCGGGCGCGACGAACTGGATGCCGGATAGCATGCCGAACAGCACCTGTGCGAGGAAGAGTACGACTGCAACGGCGAAATACTTGACCGCAAGTTGCTGACCGCCGTTCAGATGCGGGCTGTCCAAGGCATCGAAAGCACCTGCGATCCGGTGCGGTAGAGCGGCGACGGAGTAGATCATGGCTGCACCTGTGCGTTCAGGGTCTTGAAGTTATGCGGAAAGCCGTTGGTGTCGATGGCGGACATCCATTTCAGGAAAGCGACCACGCCCTTCGCTTCTTCGTCGGTCAGGCCGAGGTTGGGCATCACGCGGCCGGAACCGAAGGTCCGTGCGTTTCGCTCCGGATCTTTCAGAAACGCGAGCATCAAGGTTTCACGGCTGGCGGCGCTGATCCAGCCGGGATCCAGCCAGGCTTTCGTCAGGTCGGGGGCGTAGTAGGCCCCATTGCCGAGGATGGTATGGCAATTCATGCAGTTCTTCGCCTGCACGGTCTTCTTGCCCAGGTCCACCAGCTTTTCCGCGTCCGGCTCGCTCAGCGACTGGCCGAACAGCGGTTCATCCTTGCCAATCACCGGGGCGTAGCGATTCTGTTTGTCGTCGAAGCGGTAGTCGATCTCCTGGTTGATCACGCTGTAGCTGCGCACCCGCTGGCCCCCGACGGAGGTCTTCGACAGTGTGTCGAAGGTCAGCACGATCAGGATCACGAACGATCCGGCGGTGACCCAGATCGCGACCTTTTTCCAGAAATCCTCCGATGACCATCGGGGCGGGTTTGCGCTCATAGCGTTTTCCTTGTTGCAGTTGAAGAAAGAGAGTGGTCTCCGTCGTGGTCTGCGGAGATTTCCCGGGTTTCGGCATGCTCAGTTAGGTGCGTGGCTGCGCAGAGATGCCAGATCGCGTGCGGCGCCAGCAGATAGCCCAGCAGCATCAGGACCGTCACCACCGTCCAGTTACCGTGCAGATGGGCGGCCCCGGCCAGCGCATAGACGGCGATAGCCAACGTCGCATAGCAACCATAGGCCCAGGGCATCAGATACCGACGTTTGCCGAGCCGCGCCCAGGCGAACAGCCCGGCATAGCCGGCGCCGAACAGAATCACCGCCGCGGCCGAAAAGAACGTCACGAAGAAATCCTGAAGCGCGACGGGTTCGATCATGATTCCGAGTCCTTGCCGGCGGCAAGCGTGATGGCGGTGATATGTCGGTACAAGGCGGCGATGAGGTCGGTTTGGGTGATCAACCCGACCAGTTTGTTCCGTTCATCGACGATCGGCACCCGGTGTAACCCGCGAGCGGTCAGGATGGGTACCAGTTCGGTGATGTGGCGGTCTTCCCGCGCGGTGATGACGGGTGTGGTCATGATTTGCCCGGCGACCTCCGGTTTCTGTGAAGTCGTTTCCCGTGTCGGCCGCAGTAACCGGCGCAAGCCTTGGCCCAGGCCCCCAAAATTTTCGGCGCGGGCATGGCGGAAGAAATCGGTCTGGGTAATGATCCCGACCACGTGGCGTCCGCGGTCGATGACAGGAAGAACTTTCACGTTTCGCGTCTGCATGAGCTGCCACACGGCTTCCAGATCGTCGCCGTATTCGACCGTGACGAGTTCGCGGGTCATGACTTGCGCGATGGTCAGCGCGCCGAACTCTCGCCGGATCGCCCGCGCGGCGGCCAGGTTGTAGATCTCGTTCAGTTCGTTTTCGCTGACATCGACGAAGGCGTTCAGGTCGTGTAACGCGGCGTGCAAATCTTCCGGGCGGATGCCGAGCCGTTCCAGCGGTGGCACTTCGCCGGTGGCCGGGAGCGCCGGCGCGGAAGTTACGGTCTGCAGCAGCCGCCGGTAGAGCAATCCGGTCAGCCACATGATGGCCAAGTTCAATCCAAGTGGCAGGGCAAGGAAATCGAGCCCCAGCGCACGAACGGGTTCGCCACCGAGGATCGGGATCAGCGCCGAGGCACCGCCAGGAGGGTGCAGGCAGCGCGCGGCGTGCATCACCAGGACGGACAAGCCGACCGCGGCGGCAGCGGCCAGCCAGGGGGCCTCGGCACTCCAGCGGGCGCACCCGATGCCGACGGCGCCCGAAAGGAGATGCCCGCCCAGCAACGGCCAGGTGCCGGCCATCGGGCTGTTCGGAACGGCAAACAGAATGACGGCCGACGCGCCCATCGATGCCAGCAGCGTGGTCAGCCCGGTGCCGCCGATGAACTGGGCCGCGACGAAGCCGGTCAGGAAGATGGCCGATGCCGTCGCGACCGAAACGCGTAGCATCTCGCCGAGACGGACCGACGGCAGATCGGCGTACCAGCGTGCCAGCCGGCTTCGAGCATGCAGTTTCGGATCGGCCGATGTCGCTGTGCGGGTCATCCAGCTCCTTCGGCCAGTGCGCGGGCTGCTGGGAAGAGTACGTTGTTTTCCAGATGGATGTGCCGCATCAGGTCGCGCTCCAGTGCTTCCAGCGCGCAGTAAGTGCTGCGGTAGGTCGCGCAAGCGTCCGCCGGTGTCGCAAAATCGTTCGTGAGGCGCCGTAACTGTTTCAGCAGGCCGCCTGCCGTTTCATGCTCGCTCAGCATCTGCCGCAGGGGCTGTTCGATCGATCCGAAGCAGGCCGCGGGAGGCGCGGGTGAGTGACCCTGCCGGTGTTGCTCACAGTCCCGGATGTAGGGAAACAGAATCCGCTCTTCCTTGGTCAGGTGAGGAGTCAACTCGGCCTGCAGCGCCAGGAACGCATCACGGATCGAGCTCAGCTCGGGATGCCGCTCGCCATGGTGTGCGGTGACCTTGTCGAGGAGATTCCGAATGCGCGGCAATTCGGCCCGGGTAAACGCGTGGTGGGTGTCGACGATGAACGCGATGAGTTCACCGAGCGTGCGGTTGGTTGCAGCGAGTTCCGCGTCGCCCGAGGACAAAGCCGTATCCAGCGCGGTCATGACCTGCTGCAGATCGTGGCCAGCGTAACTGCAGGCTTCGGCGAGGCTTTGTTGGCCGCCGCAGCAATAGTCGAAGCGGTAGTCCTCGAGCACTCGGGCGCCGGCATTTGACGAGGCCAGATCCTTCAAGGGTGTTTGCGGCGTGATGACCATCCGGTGTGCTCCTTCAGTCGATGTTGCTGGGGTTGGGTGCGCTGACGACAAAGGCGTCGGTATGAATGTCCTTCATCGCTGCGCCCGCGAGAAATGCGCGTTTCTTGGCCGATTTGACCATCTCGGGATGGCCGCACAGGTAGACGCGCCAGTTTTTCAGCGAACCCAGTTCCTCCAATGCGATGGTGTCGGCGCGACCTCGCGCGTGGCCCGAGGGTACCTCGGGTCCCGAAAGGCAGGGCGTATAGTCGAAGTTCGAATATCGCCGCGCGAGATCGCGCAATTCGTGGGCCAAATAAAGGCCGCGGCGGTCGCGGCTGCCGTGAAACAGACGAATCCGTCCGGTATGCCCGCGACGCAGTGCATCGCGCGCAATTCCGAAAAGCGGGGCCAGGCCAGACCCGGTGCCGACCAGCAACAGGCCCTGATCCTTGTCGCCATCCGTGTAGAAACAGTCGCCGGCCGGGCCCCGAATGTCGACCCGGTGCCCGGGACGGAGTTCCTCGTGAACCCATCCGCTGGCACGTCCTCGTGGAACGCGCCGTACATGCAGATGAAGATGTTCGTCCTCGTCCGGTACGCTGGCGAGCGAATAGCTTCGGCTGAGTTGCGCATTGCGGACCAGATTGATGAACTGGCCGGCACGGTAATCGAGCGGGTCATGGCATTCCAGCACAACCTTCATGACGTCCGTGTTAAGGAGTTCAAGGCCGCGAACCGTCGCCGGAATGCTCGTGTCCTGGGCCGTATCCTCCAGGGTTGCGACCGCCAGGTTTTCGGTGGGTTGACACAGACACGCCAGGAAGTGGTTGCGGGCCTTCAAAGTGTCCCGCAGCCCCTTCTGGGCAGCTGCGGGCGGCGTGCCATCCACGGCCCGCATCAGGCAGCTCTGACACAGGCCGCTGCGGCAGGAGTGCGGCACAGGGATTCCTTGTTCCAACAGGCAGTCCAGCACTGACTGCCCTTCACGGATGGGCCAGGCATCGCGGGCGTAACGCAGGATCGGCATCGCTCTCGCGTTCCTTCTATTTACCGGCTTGATGGGCCGGCAATCAGCGGTTCAGCACGTCGCTACGGGTACTTTCAGCGATTCCGCCGACCTGAGCGATCAGTTCCTCGCGAACTCCCAGTTCGCGCAGCGTCGACGCCAGATTCTCGATGACCGCATTGACGTGGCCGTCGTTAAGACCCCGCGGGATCAGGTGCGCATGAGCGCGACGCATGTCCTGGCCGGTGTAGTGGTGCGGCCCACCGAATGCCATGGTCAGGAAGGCCTTCTGCTTCGCAGCTTGCTGGTCCATGTCCACGTCTTCGAAGAAGTGGCTGATGCGGTCATCGCTCAGCACCTTGCGGTAGAAGATGTCCACCGCGGCGTCCACCGCCGGTTCTCCGCCGAGTTGGGCATACAGGGAATCGTGAGTCTGGGTCCACCAGTCGCTCATCTTGCTGGTCATGCGTTTGATCTCCGGGCATAGTAAACTGGATTTATGATACAAGTTATCGCGCAAGGACAAGGTGTCGCGTTCCTTAATGTGTCGAGACAAACATGTATCTGGAGTGAAAGAATAAGAAGCTAATTTCGTGCTGTCAATGACCTTGATCATTGAATCGTACGTGATTGCGAATTTTTAAGAAGTAGATGAGATGCAGCTTACGCAGTTCACGGATTATTCGCTGCGGGTGTTGATCTACCTGGCAAGACTGCCGGCGCCCGGGGTCGCGACCGTTTCCGATATCGCCCGTCATCACGGCGTCTCGCGCAATCACCTCGTCAAGGTCGTGCACAATCTTGCGACTCACGGCTTCATCCAGACGACCCGGGGCAAAGGCGGAGGGATGCAACTGGCGAGGCCGGCGCGCATGATCGGCGTGGGCGAGGTGGTGCGTGTGACGGAGCCCAATATGAATCTGGTCGAGTGTTTTGACCCGAAGCTCAACCAATGCCGGATCGTCCGAGGTTGCTTCCTGAAGGCGATCCTGCATGAGGCGCGACGATCGTTCATGCAGGTGCTGGACCAGTACACACTCGCGGACGCGGCGAGCGTCAATGCGGTAGCCCCGAACGAGTTGTTGGAGCTTGTCGAGAGTGCGTCGGAAATCGCTGGCCCAAACGGTGGAAAATGAGCAATTTTCTCTTGTCGAAACGCACTACTTCGAGACCTTGTGTCCGGTGCTTCAGGATCCTCCGTCGTTGATTCTGTAGGACTGTCGGGAGCTTTCCCACGAGACACCGCTGCACGCGATCATCCTGCAGGCGGTGCCACTTGAGGGAGGCGCATCATCGGCCGAGGATTCCGATCCCGCCTCGACACGCCCGGCGCTGGACGGCTTTTCCCGCGGGCGAGGTCCACGTCCGTCCTACGGAAGCGATCGTCCGCGATCTCCATCGGCGCAATAGTTCTGCTGCTTTGCGAGTGGGACGAGCCGATTTCCGCTCATCGCCCGTTGTTCTGCCCGCGGTTGCGCGGGCGCCGCCGGATGGGCGTTCAGCGCTGTCACGCTGCAACGGCTGCAGACCCCGGACTGGGGAAGATATCCTCCGTCCCGATCGAAGCCCACTCCGGGCCCCCGACCGCTCGCCTGGCTTCGCGCTGTGTTATCCCCTTCTGATCGCTGACCGAAAGCCTCCAACCGTCTGATCTCGTTCTCGCTGATTTCGGCCGGATGCGACCCCCCACCCACGCGGATGGTGTTACCGGGCTGAAGCCGTATGGTAATAAACTGCACCCATAATGCAGGTTCATTCGGGTGCGTGCCTTGACGTGTATTCATGTGGAATCTATCCTGCCACTATAAAGATGCACAGAAAATACATGTCATAGGGCTCTGATCGAGGGCGCCAGTCCGACGCTTCTCGTCGCTGCCTGGTCCAGCATGGCGAACTCGGGTGGCCAGGCCGCCGGACCGCACTCAGGGATCAAGGATTTATGAGCACATCCGTACCGGGAGTCACGACGCAATACGGTCCACCCTCGATGCCTCCGCCCCAAGCTTCGAATGGCGCCCCAGCGCGCCGCGCGCTGGTTCTGAGCACGGTTGCCTTCACGGTTTGCTTCGCCGTCTGGACGATCTTCTCGATCATCGGCCTGCAGATCCAGCGGGAGCTCGGATTGAGCGAAACCGAGTTTGGCCTGCTGGTCGGCACGCCGATTCTGACGGGTTCCCTGATCCGGCTGGTACTGGGGGTGTGGACGGATCAGTACGGTGGCCGGACGATTTATTCCGTGCTGATGCTTTCCGCTGCCGCGGCCACCTTCTTGCTGACTCTGGCGCACAGTTACACCGGCTACCTGATCGCCGCGCTCGGTGTGGGAGTCGCCGGCGGTTCCTTCGCGGTGGGCATCACCTATGTTTCGCGCTGGTTTCCGGCAGGTCGGCAGGGTTTTGCACTCGGCATTTTTGGTGTGGGCAACGTCGGCGCGGCGGTGACGAAATTCCTTGCTCCGTTCGTGCTGGTCGCCTTCGGCTGGCGCACCGTAGCGCTGGTCTGGGCGGCAGCAATCGCGGTGATGGGGATCGTGTTCTGGTTTGCGGCCGAGGACGACCCGATGTTGCGGGAGCGCCGCAAGCAGCGGCTACCGGCCCAGCCGTTCATGGACCAGCTCCAACCGCTGAAGGACGTTCAGGTCTGGCGTTTTTCGCTGTACTACTTCTTCGTGTTCGGTGGCTTCGTCGCGCTGGCCCTGTGGTTGCCGCGCTATCTCGTCGGCGCCTACGCGATGGACATCGAGACAGCCGGGATGCTCGGTGCGCTGTACTCGATCCCGGGCAGCCTGTTTCGGGCCTTCGGCGGTTGGATGTCCGATCGAATCGGTGCGCGTCGGGTCATGTACTGGACCTTTGGTGTGTCGGCTGTGATCACGTTCCTGCTGTCGTATCCGCCGACCGACTACGTGGTGCATGGCGTCCACGGCCCGCTCACCTTCAGTCTGGCGATCGGCCCTACGGTCTTCGTGATGCTGATGTTCGTGCTGGGGTTGTTCATGTCACTGGGCAAGGCGGCCGTTTACAAGCACATCGCGGTTTACTATCCCGACAGCGTGGGAGCGGTCGGCGGCGTTGTCGGCATGATCGGCGGACTGGGCGGGTTCCTGCTGCCCCTGACCTTTGGCATGTTGAATGACGTGATCGGCATCTGGAGCAGCTGCTTCATGCTGTTGTTCGTCGTCGTGATGATCGCGCTGGTCTGGATGCATCTGGCGATCCAGCAGCGTGAATTGAATCTCCTGCATCGCTTGGCCGGCATCGCACAGTATTTTCCCGAACTGCCGCATCCGGCGCCGCGACTGCTGACCGTGTGGGAGCCGGAGGATCCGGCGTTCTGGGCCACAACGGGCAAACGCATCGCTACGCGCAACCTGTGGATATCAATCCCTGCGCTCCTGCTGTCGTTTGCGGTCTGGATGGTATGGAGCGTCGTCGTCATCAACTTGCCGAATCTCGGCTTTCCTTACAGCACGAACCAGCTGTTCTGGCTGGCGGCCTTGCCGGGCCTGTCCGGCGCGACGCTGCGCATCTTCTATTCCTTCATGGTGCCGATTTTTGGCGGGCGGCGATGGACCACGATCGCGACGGCTTCGCTGCTGCTGCCCGCTCTGTGGATCGGCTTCGCCGTCCAGAATCCGGAGACGCCGTATCTCGTCATGCTGGTGCTGTCACTGCTGTGTGGTCTGGGCGGCGGCAATTTCGCCTCCAGCATGGCGAACATCAGTTTCTTCTATCCCCAGGCGCAGAAGGGAACGGCTCTCGGCTTGAATGCGGGGCTCGGCAACCTCGGCGTCAGCGCGGTGCAGTTCGTTGTGCCGTTGGCCATCACGGTCGGCCTGTTCGGCGAACTCGGGGGACCCTCGCAGACCCTGCTGCGCGAGGGTGCGGAACAGCAGGTCTGGCTGCAGAATGCTGGATTCATCTGGGTCCCGTTCATCGCGGTGACGGCATTGGCCGCCTGGTTCGGCATGAACGACATCGAGTCGGCGAAGGCCACGTTCGCCGACCAGATGGTGATTTTCAAGCGCAAGCACAACTGGTTGATGTGCTGGCTCTACACCGGGACGTTTGGCTCGTTTATCGGCTATTCGGCCGGACTGCCGCTGCTGATCAAGACCCAGTTTCCCGCGATCGACGCCACGCGGTACGCCTTCATGGGCCCACTGGTTGGTGCGTTGCTCCGGCCCGTCGGCGGTTGGCTCGCCGACCGGCTTGGCGGGGCGCGGGTCACGCTCTGGAACTTCGTCCTGATGGGCCTGGGTGTGCTAGCAGTGCTGCACTTCCTGCCCGAGGGCGGCGCGTCCGGCGATTTTGCGGGGTTCCTGACGGCCTTCGTCCTGCTGTTCGCGACGACCGGTATCGGTAATGGTTCGACGTTCAGGATGATCCCTGTGATCTTCCTGAGGATGCACCTCGGGCTGTCCGCAGGAAGCGACGCAGCGGCAGAGAGCCGATCGCGACGTGACGCTGCCAGGGAATCCGCTGCCGTTCTGGGGTTCAGTTCGGCCGTCGCGGCGTACGGTGCGTTCTTCATTCCGAAGAGCTTCGGCACCTCGATTGCAGTCACTGATGGGCCGGAAGCAGCGCTCTACGCTTTTTTGCTCTTTTACGTGAGCTGCGTCGCGCTGACGTGGTGGTACTACGCCCGGAGGCATGCGGAGATGCCGTGCTGATGCATGCGACTTGCGGCCAACACGGGCAGGGAACAGGCCACCTGTCGACGGCTGCCGTACCGATCCATTCGAGGGGATGAACCGATGAGTGCTTTTCTCGATCGTCTGACGTTTTTCAAGAAGAAGGTCGATACCTTCTCCGGCGGGCACGGGATCGTGACCAACGAGGACCGGTCCTGGGAGGATGCCTACCGGCTTCGCTGGCAGCACGACAAGGTCGTTCGCTCGACGCACGGCGTCAACTGCACGGGTTCCTGCAGTTGGAAGATCTACGTCAAGAATGGGCTGGTGACCTGGGAAACCCAGCAGACCGACTATCCGCGGACCCGCCCGGACATGCCGGATCACGAGCCGCGCGGTTGTTCGCGCGGGGCCAGTTATTCCTGGTACCTGTACAGCGCCAATCGGCTCAAATATCCGATGCTGAGGGGCCGCCTAGCGGAACTCTGGCGCGACGCACGTCGCTCGCTCGAACCCGTCGCAGCCTGGGCGTCTCTCGTCGAGAACCCCGAGAAGGCGGCGGCGTACAAATCGCGCCGGGGTCTCGGCGGTTTCATCCGTTCGGACTGGGATGAGGTGGAAGAGATCATCGCCGCGGCCAATGTCTACACCATCAAGATGTTCGGCCCGGATCGTATCATCGGATTCTCACCGATTCCGGCGATGTCGATGGTGTCGTATGCGGCCGGCTCGCGTTACCTGTCGCTGATCGGTGGTACCTGCATGAGTTTCTACGACTGGTACTGCGATCTGCCGCCGGCATCGCCGCAGACCTGGGGCGAGCAGACCGACGTGCCGGAATCGGCCGACTGGTACAACGCCACCTTCCTGATCCTGTGGGGTTCGAACGTGCCGCAGACACGCACGCCGGACGCCCATTTCTACACCGAGGTACGCTACAAGGGCGCAAAAAGCGTCGTGATCTGTCCCGATTACAGCGAGGCGTCGAAGTTCGCAGATGTCTGGCTGCATCCGAAACAGGGGACCGATGCGGCGCTGGCAATGGCGTTCGGCCACGTGATCCTGAAGGAGTTCCACCTCGACCATCCGCAACCGTATTTCACCGAATACGCGCGGCAGAACACCGATTTACCTTTTCTGGTCCGGCTGGTGCCGCATGGTGACGGCTACGCACCGGAGCGCTTCCTGCGGGCCTCCGAGTTGTCCGGCGCGGCAGGGCAGGGCGCCAACCCGGAATGGAAGACCGTCGCCCTCGACCAGGACAGTAGCGCACTCGTCATTCCGCAGGGCTCGGTCGGCTTTCGCTGGAACCCGGCGGAGGGCGAACGGGGGCGATGGAATCTGGAACCGCGGACCGCCGACGGGCAGGAATGCCGGTTGCGCCTGAGCCTGATCGACGTTCGGGACGACGTGCTGCCGGTGCTGTTTCCGTACTTCGCTGGCTCACCGCATCCCCACTATGCGCATACCGAACACGCTGCGCTGCAGCGCCGACACGTCCCGGTCCGACGGGTCACGCTGGCGGACGGCTCGGTGGTGAATGTGGCGACGGTCCTCGATCTGCTGATAGCGAACTACGGCATCGATCGCGGACTCGGTGGCGGCGATGTTGCTGCGAGCTACGACGACGATCTCCCCTATACACCCGCCTGGCAGGAACGCATCACCGGTGTGCCGCGCCGGGACGTGATTGCCGTCGCCCGGCAGTTCGCCGAGAACGCGGCGAAAACGGAAGGCAAGTCGATGGTGATCGTCGGTGCCGGTCTGAATCACTGGTACCACATGGACATGAACTACCGCGGCATCATCAACCTGCTGATGCTTTGCGGTTGTGTCGGCCAGTCCGGCGGGGGCTGGGCGCACTATGTCGGCCAGGAAAAGCTTCGACCCCAAACCGGCTGGCTGCCGTTGGCGTTTGCTCTGGACTGGCACCGTCCGCCGCGTCAGATGAACAGCACCTCCTTCTTTTATGCGCACACCGACCAGTGGCGCTATGAGCAGCTGTCGGTCCGCGAGATCCTGTCGCCGTTGGTTGATCCCGGCGAGTGGACCGGCAGCCTCATCGACTACAACGTCCGGGCCGAACGGATGGGTTGGCTGCCTTCGGCGCCCCAGTTGGCGGCCAATCCGCTGGCGGTTTGTCGAGAGGCCGCCGCGGCGGGACAGGATCCGGCCGCGTACGCGTTGGAACAACTGCGACGCGGGGCGCTCGGATTTGCCTGCGAGGACCCCGATAACCCGAAGAATTTCCCGCGCAATCTGTTCGTGTGGCGCTCGAACCTGCTCGGGTCGTCCGGCAAGGGCCATGAGTATTTCCTGAAGCATCTGCTTGGAACCACCCACGGCGTGCAGGGCAAGGATCTGGGCGCCGAAGGCGGAACCAAGCCCGAGGAGGTCGCGTGGCATGATCCGGCCCCGGAGGGCAAGCTCGATCTACTGGTCACGCTGGACTTCCGGATGTCCACAACCTGTATGTACTCGGACATTGTGCTGCCCACGGCGACCTGGTACGAGAAGAATGACCTCAATACCTCGGACATGCATCCGTTCATTCATCCGCTCTCCAGGGCGGTGGACCCGGCCTGGGAGTCCCGCAGCGACTGGGAAATCTATAAGCAGATCGCGCGCCGCTTCTCGGAACTGGTGCCCGGGCACCTCGGTGTCGAGCGCGACCTGGTACTGACACCCCTGCTGCACGACACACCGGCGGAGTTGGCCCAGGCGCTGGACGTCCGGGACTGGAAGCGCGGCGAGTGCGAGCCGATTCCGGGCAAGACCCTGCCAGGCATGACCGTCGTCGAGCGCGACTATCCGAATACCTATCGGAAGTTCACCGCGCTGGGGCCGCTGCTGAACACGCTCGGTAACGGCGGCAAGGGGATCGCCTGGAAGACCGAAGTCGAGGTTGCGCAACTTGCGGCCCTGAATCGCACCGTTACCGAGCCGGGAGTTGCCCACGGCCTGCCGCGCATCGAATCCGACATCGACGCCGCCGAGGTCATCCTGATGCTGGCACCGGAGACCAATGGGCAGGTTGCGGTCAGGGCCTGGGAGGCGTTGAGTCGGGTCACCGGGCGTGATCACACCCACCTTGCCCGTGCGCGGGAGGACGACAAGATCCGCTTTCGCGACATCCAGGCGCAACCGCGCAAGATCGTGTCGTCGCCGACCTGGAGCGGGCTGGAATCGGAGCACGTGTCCTACACCGCCGGCTACACCAATGTGCACGAACGGATTCCGTGGCGGACGCTGACCGGACGGCAGCAGTTCTATCAGGATCATGCCTGGATGCGCGCGTTCGGCGAGACGCTGTGTGTGTACAAGCCCCCGGTCGACACACGGTCGGTCGAGGGGGTGCGGGGGCGTAAGCCGAATGGCCATCCGGAGATCGTGCTGAATTTCATCACGCCGCACCAAAAATGGGGCATACACAGCACCTACACCGACAACCTGCTGATGCTCACCCTGTCGCGCGGGGGACCGATCGTGTGGCTCAGCGAAACCGACGCGGCCGCCGCCGGCATACGGGACAACGACTGGATCGAGGTCTTCAACGTCAACGGTGCGCTGACGGCGCGCGCCGTGGTCAGCCAGCGCGTGCCCGACGGCATGACGATGATGTACCACGCGCAGGAAAAGATCATGAACACGCCCGGTTCCGAGATCACCGGCACCCGCGGCGGTATCCACAACTCGGTGACGCGGGCGACGCTGAAGCCGACCCACATGATCGGCGGTTACGCGCAGCAGAGCTATGGCTTCAACTACTACGGTACGGTCGGCAGCAACCGCGACGAGTTCGTGATCGTGCGCAAGATGAACCGGATCGACTGGCTGGATGATGAGCCAGCGCCCGTCGCGCCACTGGAGAGCTAAGAACATGAAAGTGCGAGCACAACTGGGCATGGTGCTGAACCTGGACAAGTGCATCGGCTGCCATACCTGCAGCGTCACGTGCAAGAACGTCTGGACCTCGCGCGATGGGGTCGAGTACGCCTGGTTCAACAACGTCGAAACGAAACCGGGCATCGGCTTTCCGAAGGAGTGGGAAAACCAGCAACGCTGGAACGGCGGCTGGGTACGGAAGCCCAATGGCCGACTGGAACCCAGGGCCGGCGGCCGCTCGAAACTGCTCGCGAACATCTTCGCCAATCCGGACCTGCCGGAAATCGACGACTACTACGAACCGTTCGATTTCGACTATGCCCATCTGCAACAGGCGGCGGACACTAAGGCCATGCCGACGGCTCGACCTCGTTCGACCCTGACCGGGCTGCGCATGGAGAAGATCGATTGGGGCCCGAACTGGGAGGAGATCCTCGGCACGGAGTTCGAATCGCGCGCCCGCGACGTCAACTTCGAAGCGGTCCAGAAGGAGATCTACGGAAAGTTCGAACACACGTTCATGATGTACCTGCCGCGGCTGTGCGAGCACTGCCTGAACCCGAGCTGCGTCGCTTCGTGTCCATCGGGCGCGATTTACAAGCGCGAGGAGGACGGCATCGTGCTGATCGATCAGGACAAATGCCGGGGCTGGCGCATGTGTGTATCCGGCTGTCCCTACAAGAAGATCTACTACAACTGGCAGACCGGCAAGTCGGAGAAATGCATCTTCTGCTATCCGCGCATCGAGGCGGGCGAGCCCACGATCTGTTCGGAGACCTGCGTGGGACGGATTCGCTACATCGGCGTGTTGCTTTACGATGCCGACCGCATCGAACAGGCGGCGGCCGTGCCCGGCGAGAAGGACCTGTACCAGTCGCAGCTCGAACTGTTCCTCGATCCGAATGACGAAGCCGTGTGCCGCGAAGCCCGCCGCGCCGGAATTCCGGATTCCTGGCTGGAGGCCGCGCGCCAGTCGCCGGTGTACAAGCTCGCAATCGACTGGAAACTGGCCTTTCCGCTGCATCCGGAGTTTCGCACCCTGCCGATGGTCTGGTACGTCCCGCCGCTGTCACCCATCCAGGCAGCTGCGGACAGCGGCGAACTCGGGCTGAACGGGGAGATCCCCAATGTCCGTTCGCTGAGAATCCCACTGCGCTACCTGGCCAATCTGCTGACGGCCGGCGACGAAGCCCCCATTGAGCAGGCGCTGGAGCGTCTGCTCGGAATGCGGGCGTATCAGCGACGCCGGTATGTGGAGGGTGTCCTCGATGCCTCGCTGCTCGACCGTGTCGGTCTCACGGAAGCGCAGGTCGACGAGATGTACCGTTATCTGGCGCTTGCCAACTACGAGGATCGCTTCGTGATTCCGACCAGCCATCGGGAATACGCGAGCGCGACCTTCGATGCATTCGGCGAACGGGGGGGCTGTGGCTTCAGCTTCGGCGAGGGCTGTGACGGCCGTCCGAATCTGTTCGGACGCAAGTCGCCGACCGCGCGCAGGGCCTTTCCCATCAAGGTGGCGGCTCAGCGCAAGGAGTAGGGCGATGAGGATACTCAAAGCGCTGTCGGCGCTCTTGTGTTACCCGACGGCGGAACTGATCGACGCCCTGCCGGAGGTTCAGGAATGGATCGAGCGGGACCGCGATCTCGGCCAGGAAAGCCAGTCAGGGCTGTCTGTCCTGGCAAGAGACCTTTGCCAAACCGCGCTCATCGAGTCGCAACAGCGCTATGTCGAACTGTTCGACCGCGGCAGGGCGCTGTCGCTCCACCTGTTCGAACATGTCCACGGCGAATCACGCGACCGCGGGCAGGCCATGGTAGACCTGGTGGATCTCTATGAGGCCCACGGGTTCGAACTCGCAGCACGCGAGTTGCCGGATTACCTGCCACTGCTGCTGGAGTTCCTATCCCTGATTCCGCCCCAGGAGGCACGGGACCAACTGCGGAATGCGTCGCCAATTCTCGGTTTGATCGGCGCGCGCCTGCATGAGCGGCGCAGTTCGTACCGCGCGATATTCGACGCACTGGGTGATCTGGCGGGGTCCTCGCTGGATGAAGTGGTCGCGATCTACCGTGCCGTTGCCACCGAACCACCGGATGACGCGCTGCTACATATGGACGAAATATGGGCAGAGGAAGCGATCTCGTTTCTCAATCCAGGAACTGGCTGCGGATCCCGGCGGACCGACGAGCGCCCGATTCAGCTCGACGCAGTCACCACCCATCGCTGTGTTCCCAAAGCCTGAAGGAGCTGCCGCCATGTCCTATCTCGATACCCTGCTGTTTGGCATATACCCCTATATCGCTGGTTCAGTTTTTCTCCTCGGCAGTCTGGTGCGCTTTGAACGCGATCAGTTCACCTGGAAGAGCGGCTCCAGCCAGTTGCTGCGTGCCGGTGAGCTACGTAAAGGCAGCCTCTATTTTCATGCGGGGATTTTGCTGCTGTTCGTCGGACATTTCGTCGGCCTGTTGACGCCGCCCGCGGTCTATCATGCACTGGGCCTCACGACCTCCGCGAAGCAACTTCTCGCTGTGGTCGCGGGAGGAGTGTTTGGCGGCCTGTGCCTCTACGGCCTGTTCATTCTGATGCGGCGGCGGTTGACCGATCCCCGCATCCGTGCCACCAGCACGCGCATGGACATCGTGCTGCTGTATCTGCTGATGGCGCAACTTGTGCTAGGGCTGCTGACCCTGCCGATCTCGCTGTTTCATCTCGATGGCAGCAATATGTTGCGGCTCGCCGAGTGGGCGCAGCGCATCGTGACGTTCCGCGCCGGAGCTGCCGAGCAGGTCGCCCAGGTGAGCTGGGTGTTCAAGCTGCACCTGACCCTTGGCATCACCCTGTTCCTGATCTTTCCGTTCAGCCGTCTCGTGCACATCTGGAGCGCACCGCTCGGCTACCTGGTTCGCCCCTACCAAGTCGTGCGGCAACGCTGAAGCCACGCTGAAGCGAGACGATGACATGAACAGAAATCCACTACTTCAGGCAGCCTGGCGCGTCGGCTTGCTGCTGACTTGCGTGTCTTGTGTCGCGGCGGAAACGGCCGAGAAGGTCTATGTCGCGCTCGAGGGGGAAGGCGCCGTTGCGGTTGTCGATCCGCTGAGTCGGCAAGTCGTGCACCGCATCGATCTGACCGAAACGGTAGGCGCTGAGTCGATCTCTCGCGCGCCGCACAATGTGCAGGTCGCTCCCGACGGGAAATCGGTTTGGGTGACGGCGAATGCGCAGGGCCATCACGGGCATGCCGGCGAGGCGCAGGAGTCGGGTGCGCCGCCGTCGCCGGATCAGGTCATCGTCATCGATCCGGTTTCCGATGTGGTGGTGCGACGCATCGATGTCGCGCCCATGGCGCACCTGTCGCATGTCGTCGTTGCGCCGGACGGAAAGACTGCTTTCGTCAACGCGCAGAATCTGCATCGCATCTACCGCATCGACACCAGCCATGGCCGCATCCTCGGCTTCACGGGTGTCGCGGGCCTGGGGCCGCATGGGATGCGGTTGTCACCGGATGGTCGTCAGGGCTTTCTGGCGATGCTGGACGGGCGGAGTCTGGGTATTCTGGATGCCCAGACGGGTGGTATGACGGTGGTTCCGCTCGGCGGCGCGGCGGTGCAGGCCGGGATCACCGCGGACGGACGGACCGCCGTGGCCAGTGTCTACGATACCAAGCAGGTGGCACTGTACGACGTGGCAAGCCGGACTCTGGCCTACGTCGATCTACCGGGTGACGCGAAAGGTCCGGTGCAACTTTACCCGACCCCGGATTCCCGTTTCCTTTACGTCGCCGATCAGGGTGTTTACTTTGGGCAGCCGGCCGGTGATCGGTGCTATAAGCTCGACCTCGCCGGTCGGCGGGTGATCAAGGCGATCCCGGCCGGTCATGCTCCGCATGGGGTCGTGGTTTCTGCCGACGGCAAGTTTGTCTACCTCAGTAATCTGCTCAGTGACGATGTGTCGGTGATCGACACCCGGAGCGATGTCGAGGTTGCGCGGATACCGGTCGGAAGGGAACCGAACGGCATCAGCGCGTGGTCGGCGCAAAGCGGTGGGACGCCCTGACCCGTCGCGTGGGGCACGCCGGGAGCGCCCACAGGATCACGGGCCAAAGCCGATGGACTGTGGGGAGACCGCCTTCGAAGGCGTGTCCGCACGGGTCGCTGGCCCCGGCGGCCGCGTCCGGTATCGTGACGCCTGGCCTTTTGCGGTGGTGCTTGCCGCGAGCCCTTTCGCGCTCTGTGCCGCGGACGCCGGTGATGCCAAACCGTGGAAGGCGGAGACCGAGGTCACGGAAGGCAACCATGTGCGCTTTGAGCTGAACGAGCGCATCCGCGGTGAGTTTGTCGATTGGTTCGGCGACCCAATCGTTAGGGGTCGGGTCACCGAACGCGACAGTGACTACACCTTCGCCGGTAACAAATTGCAGCTGGGTATCCGGGTTCGTGGAGAGCGGTTTGAAGGTTTCGCCCAATTCCAGAATTCGACGGTCGCCGCCTTGCCATCGAATGGTGTCGGCCTCGGTGCCGTGTATTACGCGAATACGCCGACGACAACCCAGAACGCGGCGTTCCTGCGGCAAGGCTGGTTGAAGCTGCGGCATGACGGGTTTTACGTGAGCGCTGGCCGGCAACTGTATTCCGACGCGGCGCAGGGACCCGCCAGACAGTGGAATCTCAAGTGGATCCAGGAGACCCGGCTGGCACAGCGGCTGATCGGTCCATTCGAATACACGCACACCGGGCGTAGCTTCGACGGCGGCACCGTCGGCTACCTCGCCGAGGACGTCGAAATCCAGGGTTTTGCCTTCATGCCGACCTCCGGTGGCTTCGAGATCAATGGCATGAACACCATAACTGACATCAACGTGGCCGGTTTGACTGCGAATCTGCGCGATTCGGAGCGGTTCAGGAACACGATCGGACAGCTATCGTATTACTACTACAGCGACGATCGCGGTCTGGTGGCTGCCGACAATCGGCCGGAGACCGTCCGCGTTGCGAACCGCGGCAAGCCCATCGAAATCCACACTCTTGGCGTCTGGGGCGCTCATGCGCTGCCGATCGGTCCGGGCGTTCTGGACGGCATGCTCTACAACTACGGTCAGTTCGGCGACTGGCAGAATCTGAGCCAGGGTTCCTGGGCGTATGGCGCGGAACTTGGCTATCAATTCAACGAGGTTTGGAGCAGCCCCTGGCTGCGCGCCGGCATCAACAGCGCCTCGGGGGATGCCAATCCCGATGATCGCGATCATCAGACCTTTTTCCAGATGCTGCCGACAGCTTGGCTTTACGCCCAGTTCCCTTTCTACAACATGATGAACAACCAGGACGTGTTCGTGCAGGCTTTGCTGAGACCCGACCCGACGCTGCTGGTAAGACTCGATTTCCACTGGCTCAGCGTCAGCCAGAGCCGTGATCTGGTCTACAGCGGTGGGGGTGCCACCAGTAACACCTATTTCGGTTTCAACGGCAATCCGACGGGCGGCTTCGATGATCTGGCCTACCTCACGCACCTGATGGTCAACTACAAGCCGCTTGATTATCTGGCCTTCAATCTGTTCTACAGCCACGCCTTTGGCCAGAGCATCATCAATGCCCAATATACCGCCCGGCCCGGCAACTACGGCTTCGTCGAAGCCATCGTGTCGTTCTGAGGAGCGGCCGACGGGGTGTTGAACGAAGCGAACCTCAACAGTCTCAACCTCCAGCGAGTCGCATGATGCGTCCAAACCGATTCGAACTCTTGTTCAGCTATGGTTTCCGGCCTTTTTTTCTGCTGGTCGGCGTCTACGCGGTCGTCATCGTCGCGCTCTGGGGTTTGATCCTGGCGGGTGTGCTGGGCTGGTCCGGCTCGGTTTCGGCGTTCATGGGACATGGCCATGAGATGGTTTTCGGGTTCGCCGGCGGCGCCATTGCCGGGTTTCTGCTAACGGCTGTCGCGACCTGGACTGGTCGGCCCCCGATCGCCGGACTCCCGCTGCTGGTGCTGAGCGGGCTTTGGCTTCTCGCGCGGATCGCTGCCTTGTGCCCGGGTCGGATGAGTTTCTCGGTCTGGGCCATCGGAAGCGGTCTGTTCTGGCTGACCTTGTGCCTATTGCTCGCGCGGGAGGTGTTCGCAGCGCGCAATACGCGAAACTTCAAGGTGCCGGGACTGTTGCTTGCCTTTTTGGTCGCCGAGGCGGTGTTCTTCGCCGCGGGCCCTGAGCACGGCGACATTCAGGCTGCCTGCTTGCGGGTGGGGTTGTTCCTGGTCCTGGGAATGATTTCGCTGGTCGGCGGCCGCATCCTGCCTGCCTTCACCCAAAACTGGCTGCGTGCGAACCGGCCGGAGATTGCGGGTCCGCTGCCGACATTCGACCGTCTCGACCAGGCAGCGGTGTGGCTGATGGCGCTGTTCGCCGTGGCGTGGGTGGCGGTGCCCGATGCCGTGGGGACCGGCTGGCTCGGATTGGCTGCGGCGGCCGCACAGGCGGCGCGGCTGGTCCGTTGGCGCGGCTGGCTGGCGACTTCGGAACCGCTGTTGTGGATCCTGCATCTGGGCTATGCCTGGATACCGATCGGTTTTGCGCTGCTCGGTCTCGCGTCCATCACGGGGTGGGGGCTGCGTGATGCGGGTTTACATGCCCTCGCCTACGGCGCGATCGGCACCATGATTCTCGCGGTGGCGGCCCGCGTGGCGCTCGGCCATACCGGAAGGCCGCTGATCGCCTCGGCCCGAATGCGGTGGGCCTTCGTACTGATTACCGTGGGTACCCTGGGACGGGTCGCGTCGGTGTTCGTGAACGAAGGCTTATGGCTGTCCGCTGTATCCTGGGTCGCCGCCTATGGGCTATTCATCACCCAGTACGCGCCGATCCTGCTGCAGCCGCGAGTGGACGGCAAATGCTAGCGGCGAGCTGGGCCGATGCATCGGCCGGAACCGGATGTCGTCCGGCGCCCGCAGCGTGTCGGGGAGTTTGGTCAATTTCAGGGTTATGAACGAGCCCTTTGGCATGGACCTCGACGAGACCCTGTTCAGCGGGGCAAATGCAGCCTACCTGACCGAACTGTACCGCCGATTCCTGAACGATCCCGGCAGCGTGGGCAGCGA
This sequence comes from Methylolobus aquaticus, assembly GCF_054172105.1. Lineage (NCBI taxonomy): Bacteria > Pseudomonadati > Pseudomonadota > Gammaproteobacteria > Methylococcales > Methylococcaceae > Methylolobus > Methylolobus aquaticus. The sequence goes on along the minus strand of NZ_JBSYXP010000023.1, from coordinate 37,906 downwards.
ATGGGCCGCCCTATTCCGTGAGTTGGGTGATCCTGTGGAATCTCGGAGCGACACAGCGCAACTGACCGGTCGAGTGGTCGGTCACCGCGCATCCGAAAGGGGAACGTCGCTGGACGAGGCCGCCATCCGCCAGGCGACGCTGGATTCGATCCGGGCGCTGATGATCATCCGCGTCTACCGGGTTCGCGGCCATCTGATCGCCCGTTTGGATCCGCTGGGTCTGGACGGCCGAGGCTACCATCCGGAACTCGATCCCGAGACCTGGGGGTTCGGTGCAGCGGATCTGGATCGACCGATTTTCATCAACCAGGTTCTGGGCATGGAGACTGCGACACTCCGGCAGATCATGCAGATCCTCGAGGAGACCTATTGTGGGTCGATCGGCGTCGAATTCATGCACATCCAGGATCCTGACGAGAAGGCCTGGATCCAGCAGCGCATCGAGAGCATCCACAATCAATCCCAGTTCACCGACCGGGGCAAGAGAACGATCCTGGAACGATTGATCCATGCCGAGGAACTCGAACGCTTTCTGCATCGTAAGTTCCCTGGTACCAAGCGGTTTGGGCTGGATGGGGCGGAGAGTCTGATCCCCGGCATCGAACAGATACTCAAGCGGGGTGCACAATTGGGTGTCGAGGACGTGAATCTGGGTATGCCGCATCGGGGGAGGCTGAATGTGCTGACCAACCTCATGCACAAGCCCTACGTCGCGATCTTCGCGGAGTTTCAGGGTGCCTCTGCTCATCCGGATGACATGCAAGGCTCCGGCGACGTGAAATACCATCTCGGCACCTCGGCAGACCGAGTGTTCGACGGCCATCGGGTCCACTTGTCGCTGGCCGCGAATCCGTCGCACCTCGAAGCGGTCGATCCCGTGGTGTTGGGCAAGGTACGCGCGAAACAGACCCAGCGTGGCGATGTCGACCGCCGAAAAGTCATGGCGGTCCTGCTGCATGGCGATGCTGCCTTCGCTGGCCAGGGTCTGGTTGCGGAATGCTTCGGTTTGTCCGAACTGGAAGGTTACCGTACGGGCGGAACAATCCATTTCATCGTCAACAATCAGATCGGTTTCACGACCAGCCCGGCCTATTCCCGTTCGTCGCCCTATCCGTCCGATGTGGCGAAGATGGTTCAGGCGCCGATCTTTCACGTCAACGGGGACGATCCGGAAGCCGTGGTGCATGTGGCGCGGATCGCGGCAGAGTTTCGGCAGGTATTCGGGCGCGACGTCGTGATCGATATGTTTTGCTACCGGCGTTACGGGCACAACGAAGCGGATGATCCGTCATTCACTCAGCCGCGCATGTACCGAGCGATCGCGCAGCACTCCACGGTCCGCCAACGCTACGCCGAACAGCTGATCGCTGACGGAACCATGCATGAGGGTGAAGTCGAAGGGATGCAGCAATGGTTCCTGAACCGACTGGATGCGGATTTCTCGGCGGCAACCACATACAAGGCGGATACGGCCGACTGGCTGGAGGGTCCTTGGAAAGGATTGCAGACCCTGGTGGGAGAAGAGGAGATGCGGGAATACGATACGGCGGTCTCTGTCGAGGAACTCCGGGCCATTGGATTGGCAATGACAGAACTGCCCGAAGGTTGCCGGTTTCATCCGCAGATTCCCGCGGTTGTCGAGCGGCGCCGCGGCACGCTGCAGCGCGGGACGGCTATGGATTGGGCGACCGCGGAAGCCCTCGCATTTGGAAGTTTGTTGTTGGAGGGCACGCCCGTGCGGCTTTCTGGACAGGATTCCGGCCGGGGCACATTCTCGCAGCGGCATTCGGTGCTGGTGGATCAGCACACCGAAGCCCGATACGTGCCGCTAAATCGTCTGCGCGATGGGCAGGCGTATTTCGAGGTCATCGATAGTCCTTTATCGGAGTCCTCGGTCCTGGGGTTCGAGTACGGTTATTCGCTGGCTGATCCTGATGCCCTGGTCGTATGGGAAGCGCAGTTCGGTGATTTCGCCAATGGCGCGCAGGTGATCATCGATCAGTTCATCGCGTCCGGGGAGTCGAAGTGGTTGCGCTTATCGGGGCTCGTGCTGCTCTTGCCGCACGGATACGACGGACAGGGTCCCGAGCACTCGTCGGCGAGACCGGAGCGCTATTTGCAGTTGTGCGCCGAAGACAACCTGCAGGTCGTCAACTGCACGACGCCAGCCAATTATTTCCATGTGCTACGGCGGCAGATACGCCGCAACTTTCGCAAGCCGTTGATCGTGTTCACGCCGAAGTCGCTGTTGCGGCATAAGCTCGCAGTTTCTGACCTGACGGACTTCGGGCCCGGGACTTCATTCAAACGGGTGCTGCCCGAAGTGGATACGCTGCGGAATGATGCCGAAGTCCGGCGTCTGGTGCTGTGTTCCGGCAAGGTCTACTACGACTTGGTGGAAGAACGCCGGCGGCGGGGTATCGACGATGTCGCGCTGATTCGGGTGGAACAGTTGTATCCGTGGCCGCGACAGAATCTGCTCGAACAGATCGCGCGTTACGAGCGCGCCGAGGTGATCTGGTGTCAGGAGGAGCCGGCGAATATGGGGGCCTGGTCTTTCGCGCTGCCGCGTCTGGCCAATCTGCTCGAGGAGTTGCGGAGGGGTACCCCGCTGCCAGTTTATGCCGGCCGGCCGGCTGCCGCCTCTCCAGCGACAGGTTTCTATCGGCAGCATGCGGAAGAGCAAGCCGATCTGGTGAAGGCAGCATTGATCGAGCGGCTTGGTTCGCTCCCACAACCGTTTCGTCGTGCGGCCAATCGGGCGCATTAACGTATCTACAGGAGATGTTGAACAGTGTCGGATTACAAAAAATACCAATGCATGGAGTGCGAGCATATCTATGACGAAGCAAAAGGCGATCCCGATAGTGGTATTCCTCCCGGAACACGATGGGAAGACATTCCTGAGAACTGGGAATGTCCGATCTGCGGTGCACCCAAAAGGTTCTTCCAGGTGATGGATTAATTCAGCCGTTTCTAAATCTTCTTAGTCAGGAGGCAAGCGCCATGAAATTCAGACCTTGTGTACCGGACCGCTGCACCAAGGAGGGTACACACTGCGAAGGTTGCGGCAGGTCCCACGAAGAGATCGCCGAGACGAAACAGTTGATCATGGCGCTGGTGGCGTTCGCCCAGCGCCAGGGTTACGAGAACGTGGAAGACTTCTCGCAATTCGTCAGCCGGACTTTGCTGGCGAAGTTACAACCTTCGCCGTGAAGCGAGGGCGGGAGCGGGAGCGCATGCATGAGGCACTTGGTACTTTGGTGCTAAGGGGTCATCGCGCCTGTTGCAGCTTTTTCTGCCTTGAGTTTTTGTGGTATGGATAGCGCGGGAGGGGCTATGGACCCATTAGTCAAAAACGAACCGTGGATCGTATTCGTCGGTGCTGGTGCCTCCATGGCACCCCCGTCGAATCTCCCCAGTTGGACCGGCTTCAATACCCTCGTCCTCGAAGGTCTGTGCGAGCGGCTCGCCGAGTTCAGCCGCGGGCGGCAGCCGACCGCCGACATTCTGAGGACGCTGCACGCCCGCCGCGACGCCACACGCTTTCTATCGCCGGACTTCCAGGCGCAGCTCATGGAGGAGGAGGTCGGGCGCGACTACTTTCGCGTGTGGCAAAGCCTCCAGGCGGCGCCGCCGGGTCCGGTTCACGAGGCTGTCGCTGAGCTTGCCGCGCGGGGTGCGCTGGCCGCAATCGTCACGACCAATTTCGATCGCCTGCTGGAGGCAGCGCTGGCAGCGCGCAACGTGCCCTTTCACGTCGCCCATGACGCGCCGGCGTTCGCTGCGCTGGCACGCGGGGCTGTCGACGGCAGTCCGCTGTCCGTTATCAAGATTCACGGCTCGCTCGAGGATCCGGAGTCCATGGTTGACACGCTGCGGCAGCGGATAGCGGGTCGGCCGGCCGCGCTGCAGTCGGTCCTCGATGAACTGCTTCGGAGCCGGCGCTGGTTGTATCTCGGGTTCTCGGGCGCCGACTTTACGCACGTGCCGAATTACCTCAACGTTCTCGGATCGGCGGCGGACGCCAAGGGCTTCGTGTTCGTGTCGCGTCCTGGTACGCCAGTGCCGCCGGGGGTGGAACGTGTCCTCGTTGCCTATGGCCCCGGCAAGGCGAAGGTCGTGGAGGGGGAACTGCCCGGCTGGCTTATCGAGTCCTTCGGATTGTCGGCCTCGGCCGGCGCTGCGGCCCCCTGCGACACGACGGCTGCAGTGCGTGACGGCGTCCGCGCCTGGGCGACGGCACTGGGCCCCATGTCCGTGGTGAATATCATCGTGGCAATGTTGCGGTCCTGCGGGCTCGACCGGGACGCGCTATTTCTGATGCGCAAGACTTGGCGCTCGTATCGCGCGCCGGAGGACGCGCGGGGACCGTCGTACGATCGCTACAACTTTAACTATGGCCAGGCGCTACTCGACGTCGGCTTCCTTCGCAACCCCGTGGCGCGGGCAGACGATCTGAGCAACCTCATGGAATGGAAGGCCGGGGCCGACCAGAACGGTTTCGAGTACCTTGCTCGGGGCTACTCAGGAAGCCACCGGCCCGCGTTCGGCGCAGCGCTCGCGCGGCTGCTTGCCCTGCGCGGGGAGGTGGGTCGTGCCGTCGACCTGTGCCGCAGAGTGACCAAGGACGCGAGCACCTGCGGTGACGGTCTCGAGCTTTGCGACGTCGCGATCGAGTGTGCAGGCGTCTACGACATGTTGCAGGCGTGGACGGCCCCGCTGGTGCAGCTGCGAGCCGCTCATGCGATCGCCTGTGAACTCGGGGACGAACCGCGTCGTGCACGTCTCGCGATTGTGGTCGGTCGCTTCCTAACCTATGCGGGGCGGCCCGAAGAGGCCGCGACGTGGCTCGACGAAGGGGAGGCACTTTCGGCTCGCTACGACCTGCAATTCGCACGCTGCGAGGCCCTGGCAGCGCGGGGACTGTGGCTCTTGGAGTCGGGCCGGGTAACGGATGCGCTTGCCATGCTGGAGATACTGTCCGATGACCTTCGGGCTCGCGATAGCGAGCCGCTCTACACGCGCCTGGATGTGCTAGCGGGCGACGACACAGCGCCCGAGGCGGTGCTGGGCATTACGCCGCTCCGCGTGCGCGTGGCGCTCGATCTGGCGATGGCGGCCGAGCGAGCCGGCAACGGTGCGCGTCTCGGAAGGGTGTTCGACGAGCTGGACGAGTTGACGGTCGAGCATTTCCCGGGCTACTGCCCGCAGTACTACCACGCGTATGCCGCTGCGCTGATCGAGCACGGCGCCGATGACCAGAGCGCGACGATCGCCGATCTACTCGACCGGCTGGAACTGCTGTCGGAGGAGCAGGGCAACCCGTGGGGGGCGCAGGCGGCGGGCGATCTGCGCCGGCATTGGTCACCGCCTCCGCCGGTTTGAAGACGCCTGGCATCGCCAGGCTTTAGCTACTCTCTATTCCGGTATCTTCAGCCCCTCTTCTCTGACACGGTTTTACCCCGAATTCGTGTCCATAAAAAAAATCGGGGCCGGGTCAGTGCCTGCTCCCGGGTGGATTCCCTGCCTAAAATTTTCCGGCCGGAACCGCTAGGTCATTGGTCGAAAAGGCGCGGAATCGCCCGTTTTATTAGGCAAAAATGCCGTAAATCTATGTATTTAAATTGAAAATCTAAGGTCTCTTAATCCGTTTGTCGTAGGTTCGATCCCTACATGGCCCACCATACAAAACATCAGCTTAAGACCTGGACCTCAGGGAGTGAAAAGTTGGGGTCACCCCAGGGTCACCTTCGACGGAAATCTAGCGTCTTTCGGGACCACCACGTTCTGATGATTGCCCCCGGTTTTGGCGTGCTGGTGTAGGCCGGATTGATCGCCTGAGCCGACGATGCTCGTCTTCAAGTTGCGGTTCGCCGCGCTTCCCCGTCGAATTCCGGGAAGGAAACAGGTCATCCCTGACCGGCCTGCGATCAATCCGACTCAAACCCCTGCGTCGCGAACTTCAGTGTCCGCCCATTCTCCGTGACCACGCGCACGACCTGATCCGGCGCACCAGCGGGAATCTCGGCCGAGATCTCCAGCGTCACGGTAACGGTCGCGCCGTCCAGGCCAGCCAGGTGAGTGATCACTTCCTCTGCGATACGGCTCGCATCGCGTCCGGCTCGCGCCGGGTCGAGCGTCACGCACCCGTGATAGCGGACCAGCTTCTTCGACGGAGTGACGCCAGGCACTGGCGGTGGCTTGGGACCTACTGGCGTCGAACCGTCAGGGCTGCCACCCCCGCGGCCAGGATCAGGGGGCGTAACCGCCCCCGGACCCGGCACCTCGGCACCGATCTGGCGGATTGCCACTTCGGGCTTGACCAGCAAACGCCCCGTGTCGCTTTCGGCGATGGTCACGAACCGGCCACCCGGCTGAAGCCCACGGTAACGCGACAAAGCGTCGTCGTAGCTGTCGGCGATCGCAAACGACTCGATGTCCCAGGTCAGTAGATCCACACCTTCCTGAATGGCACGCAGCAACACCGCCGAGGAAGCCAGCCGCGGCAGGTACAGGTACCGACCGAAATCCTCGACCAACTGTCCGATCGCGACATGCTCGCCGCGCCACAGCGGCACGCGGTCCATTTCCATGCGCAGCCGCGTCGGCCCGAGTCCGGTGACCAACAATTCGTCGGTCCGGAGTTTCTTGCTGACCCGCGCCGCCAGCGGGTCTTGACCGGTCAGCCGCATCGCCTGCCACTGGATTGGCGCTTGCGGGTCGTTCTGGGTCGGCACCAGCAGCCATTGGTAGGCTTCCGGAAGGCGGGCGGTGACCGTGCTGTGGGCAGCGGCCTTTTGCGTCTCGGCCTGTTTCACCTGGTGCGGTGACAGATCCAGCGTGTCCTTCTCAGCGACGATCGACTCCCACGCCAGGTAACGCCGCAGCGCGTCGTCCAAGTCCTGCCAGCGCGTCTTATCGAGCGCCAGGAACACCAGTGTGTTGCGGTACAGGCGCGGGCTGTTGCCGCGGGACTCGAAGATCGCACGCGCCGCGGATTCGGCCGGGCTGTTGGCTTCCTTGCTGTAAGGCTGATCGCTGCCCAGCACGACCAGCCGGGCGTCGAGATCGTCGGGCACGTCCTGGGTCGACCTCGGCAAGGGGTGGATCCGCCGGAAGTCGCCGTGATGCTTGTCCAGATCCGCGCGCAGCCGCTTTTCGAGTTCGTGCACGATGCGGTCGGGATCGCGGCGGAGTTGCTCGGCGCGGTCCTCGGCCAACTTGGTCACGGTCGGCTGCGTCGAATACCAGTAACGCGGTCCGTCCTGGTACAGATAGGTCGCAGCCCCCGCCAAGCGCCTCAGCGCATCGCCGAACACGGCCGGCGCTTCGCCGGGCATCACGCAGCCCAGTTTGACGTGCCTATCCTCCAGCCCGCGGTTCGCCGCAGTCGGTGTCGGTGCCGAGCCCAGGTAAATGGTCCGGGCCACCCGGCGGCAGGCGGCGAACTTGCCGAGGTTCGGGATCTCGCCATCGAGCCGCAACGGCAGCGAATGCGGCCCGTCCACATCCTTTTCGAGGATCGGCACCCAATTGTCAGACAGGTAGCGCGTCAGCTCGAACTGCACCCGCGGATCGTCGATCGGGATATTCGAAGGCAGGATCATGGGATTGCGGTCGCCCTTCTCCCACAGGCTGTGAATCACCGCTGCCATCAGTCGCAGGACGCCGCGGGTACGCTGGAATTTCACCAACGTCGACCAATCGGTATAGAGCCGGTCGAACACCTCCGGATGGATCGGATACGCGGCCTGTAGGCGCTTCTCGTAATCCGGATCGCGGCACTCCAGCGGAAACTCCTGATGCTGCGTGCGGTAGAGATCGGCGAAAGCGCGCGCGACGACGTCGCGGTCCTTGAACTGCTGCGGGTCGGTCATCGGCTCGAACAGTCGCCGCCGGACGATCTCGAACCCCTCCTCGGCACTGGCCGGCCGCCAGGATGACTCGACCCGCCCGACGACGTTGCGCAGCCGATCGAGCGCTTCCCGTCCACGCTGGCCGCCCACTTCGACATCGTCAGCGGAGGAAGAAGTTCCGGCGGTATCCGAGGCCGGCAGGCTGATGACCAGCAGGCAGTTCTTGGCGAGCTTGGCGGATTCGGTCAGGACCTGGGCAAAGCTGAACTGCGTTTCGAAGCCACCACCCGGCAAATCGCTCTGGTCGTGCAATTGGCGCGCATAGGCCACCCATTCATCGATCAGAATCAGCGACGGGCCATAGGTGTTGAACAGTTCTCGCAGCACGTCGCCCGGACTGGTCGCATTGGCGTCATCCGCCGCGATCCGGTCGAAAGCCGCCCGTCCGCCGAGCTGCCAGGCCAGTTCGCCCCATAGCGTGCGGACCACCGTCCCGTCCGCTTTGGTGACCGGGCTGCCGGGCGAGATCTTGTTGCCCACCAGCACCACCCGGCGCGCGGTCGGCAGTTGCGCGGCGCCGGCTTCGTGGAGCACCCCGTCGACCCCGGCCAGATCGTTGGGCGAGGTCCCGGAGAACAGGTGGTACAGCGCCAGCATCGAGTGGGTCTTGCCGCCGCCGAAATTGGTCTGCAACTGCACGACCGGATCGCCGCCACCCGCGGTCATCCGCTGTACGGCGCCGATCAGCAACCGTTTCAGACTTTCGGTCAGGTAGGTGCGGCGGAAGAACTCGACCGGGTTGCGGTATTCCTCGCCGCCTTCACCGAGGTGCACCTGCCACAGATCGGCCGCGAACTCGGCCTGCTGGTAACGCCCGCTCGCGACATCGCGGTGCGGCGTGACGATCTCACGCCACGGTTTCAGATGGCTGGCCGCCTGGCTTTCGATGGCCGTTCCGGCCGTCTTGCGCTTCTCGCTGCGCACCTGCTCGTCGAACCGCACCCGCAGCAGTTCCATCTTCATCCGCTCGACCTCGTCGCCCTGCGGCGCCGAGACGGCGCTCAGCATGCGCGTGACGGAATCGAGGGCGCGATAGGCGTCATCGCTGGAGAAAGGCTGTTGATGCGCCCAGCGGTTGCGCGCATCGATGAGTTCGTTGACCAGGCTGCGCTCGGCCTTGCCCAGGGTCAGCTTGAACACCTCGTTCCACTTGCGGTCCATGACGACCAGTTGCGCCGCCACATCCTGCAGCGCATCGCCCTTGTTGTTCCCAAGCCGGGTGTCGGACAGCACCTCGCGTACGTCGAACGCCCAATCCTTGCCGAGCCGGGTTCGCATCTCCCGCTCGACGAACGGGGCCAGCCCCGCCTTCAACAGCTCCAGCGCCTTGCCGACGCGTTCGTGGTTGGTGGTGGCCAAGGGGTCAATCCTCCTGATTGAACGGATGGTCCGGTCGCGTAATGGCGTCGTCGGCCCACTTTAGCGTGCGGGTGACGACATCGAGTGCCCACCCAGAATCCAGGTCGGGACCATCGTCGCTCGTCGCATCTTCGTACCGAAGGGCCACACCGAAGGGAATCAATCGGGCGAGATCATCGCCGTCCGGGGGCAACACGATGGCCGCGCGCCTAGCCATTTCGAGCAACATCGCCAAGTTATGGGTTCGGGGAAACTCGATTTGGTGCGAGGCCAGCACGCCCTTGATCGCCTTTTCGACCGCCTGCTGTGCATGGAATCCCAGCACCCACAAAGGTGCATCCGGACTGCGCGCCAGGAGTTCCACCACATAGCGGTCATCGGCAGCCCGAGCGAGCAATGCCCGCGCATACTCAGCGGCTGCACTCATGAACCTGCCCCTCGCGTGTGGCGCGATACGCCAGCGTATTCGGCACCTGACATTGGCGCTCGTACATGGCACGGCTCATGACAACCACATCGCCTGGAATCAAGCGACGGCCGAGCAACGTGGCCAAACGAACCATCTCCGATGAACGGTCAGGGACCTCGGGTTCGATCACCAGCACGTCAAGGTCACTGTCCGCGCCTGCATCACCGCGCGCCTGCGACCCGAACAGGATGACCCGCGAACCTTCGGGTAACGCGTCCATGAGGCACGTCAGTGCGTCTTCAACCAAAGTGCGGTTCAAACGAATCTCCTACTTGTCCGGAATACAGGTGGGATGGCTCCGCGGTCATCCGGCGACATACTGCACCTCGGCGGTCCGCACCACTTCGTCCCGGAAGTAGCGGCTCAGGTCCTCGGGGGTCCGCAGGTCGACCCTGCGGCCACCGAGGTAGCCCGACAGTTCGATCTCCATCCGCGCGAGATCGAGAAAGGTCGGATGCGCCTCGGGCAGGAACTCGACCAAGAGATCCACGTCACTGTCGGGCCGCGCTGTGCCCTTCAACTGCGACCCGAACAGTGCCAGACGTCGGACGTGGTGCTCGCGGCAGAAGCGAGCCAGAGTCGTGCGGTCGATAGTCAGGCTGGGATGCATGGCGTTGTCATTAGAAACCGAGATTGCCCTGCGCCGGCTCGGCAGCGGTCGGCGGGCTCTCCTGGGCCAGCCGCAGAATCTCGGGGAAGCTCTGGACCAGCGCGTTATAGGCCAGCGCCTCGGCCGCGCGCTTCTTGCGTTCGCACAGGGTGTACAGCCGATAGGCCAGCTCACGCGCCACCTCGGCCTGGGTGCCGAGTTGGCCGACGAGTTCGGCCGCGGCGCTCTCGCCGCCGGCTTCCAGTACGCGGATCAGATGATGGACCGCCTCCCAGGCGGTCAGGCGCGTATCGGTGGCCGGGTTCCAGTCCGCATCCAGCTCACCCGGACGCAGCAGGCGCACCTTGCCGCGGCTCGACGCCAGGATTCCCGCCTCGACCAGCCCTTGTACCGACGTGACCTTGGCCTTGGACAATACCTCGGCGACCCCGAAATCGCCTTCCGCGAACCCCGCCTGCTCAAACCAGGCCAGCGCCCAGCGGCTGTCGGCGTCGAAGTCGCCTTCCTGCTCGGCCAACACCTCATCAAGGGTCTGGTTGATCAGCGCTAAGGCTTCACGGACCGGCAGCGGCTTGCCCTCGGCGTCGAGCACCTTCGAACAACGGGTATACACCGCCATGCCGGGACCGATCGCGGCCTGGGCCAGGTCCACCGGCGCGATATTCCCGGCCTGCAGATGGCGCAATGCGTCGGGTAGTTCCGACTTGAGCGCCCGGACGAACTGGCCGCGCGTGACGGTCGGCGCGTCGTAAGGACGGGGGCGGCAGACGAGGACAATGCTGGAGGCCAGGGCGTTCGAACCCGTGTCCCGGGCTCGACCCGTTCGTTCCGTCCGCATGGGCCACGTGCCACCAATTGAGAATCCGGCGCAAATAACCGCATCTAAGAAGGTCTCCCAGCCTGTGCTGGCAGGTCCCGAATCGGCTTCATTCTCGGACTGCTTGAATGCGTAGTAGATCGTGAGCGGAAAGGCAGGATGCGCGCCAGCCGCCAGTCGCTTCATTGCCTGAGTCATGCCATCGAGGAAGAACCTCTCGGCTCTGCCCTTGCCGCCGTGCCGATCCGGAGTGGCGACAAGTTCGTGCTCCTTTGGGACAGTCAGCGTAGCGAACAGATCCGGAAAGGACTGGCGGAGCCCGAGCCTTAGCCAAACGTAGAAGAAATCCGAGAGATCGGCGTAACCGACGTTATCGTAATAGGGTGGATCGGTACTGACCACGCAGGTTGGAGGATTACCAATCCTTCCTGCAGCATCATCCTGCGAGACGTGACCAGCGAAACCGCCTGCCATGACGCCTGCAAGAGCGCCAGCAACAATTTCCTGCGAACGCGACAGAGACCCGCCGATGTCGGAGAGCGGATTGACTTCTGTGAAGTCCCAGACCATCGAGACAACCTGTTGACCGAATAGCATCGAAGGGCGACTCTCTTTCGAATACCACGGCACTAACGAATTGCCGTACATCGAGTACTTGTCGACACCAAAGGCTAGATACAACATCATGGCCTCAGCGTAGGCAGTTGCGCCCCGACCGCCGTCTTGGGGCAGTAACCGCTCGTCAGCAAGATCAGCCTCGTTTGCATCGCGAGTGATGCGCGATCGGCTCTCGTTGACCAAAGCCCAAAATGTCGTCAGCGCCACCAATTGGCGAGGTGTGAAGAGGTCGCACCACCTCGTCATCCCATATCCGCCGACGCGGAAGCCGAGCGCCTTCTGGAAAAACTCGACATCGGGCTTCCACTCTGGCTTAGCTTGCCGCGCCGCGGCCTCATGGTAGGCCAAGGGCGAGAGATACACGCGTCCGCGGTCACCCTCGGCCACGATCGCCATCAGTCGCGCGCCCATCCGACCTGCCCTACCCTCCGAACGGAGGTAATCGAATGGCATCGGCGCACCCGACATCAGGCACAAAAAACTACGGTGGCTTCCTCCTGACTTAGTGCCTCTCTTGGCCGCCTCGGCATTCGCCGGCTTGCCGAGCTTCACCGTGAAGCGGTAGCCGCCGCCCGCGATCACCGGCTCGACATAGGCTTCCTTGCCGGCCTTGGTCGAGACCATGAAGGTCGAAGCCAGCGGCACGTCGACATCGGCGAACGCCGGGTTCGGGCTCTTGACCGTGCGTGCCCACAGCCACGCGATCACCGTCAGTTCGCGGCCGACCAGCGGCTTCAGATCGGATCGCTCCGCCGCCATCTCTGCGGTGATCTCGATCTTGGGATATAGGTGACCAATCCGTTTCTCGGCCTCATCGCGCATCCATTTGCCGTAGTACCGGACGTCATCGGCCAAGCCTTGCGCACCTTTCCATTCGCGGACAAACATGCCGTCGGAGGCCCTCGCATCCGGGTTGACCGGCGGCTTGCCGGCGAACTTCGGCGGGATCTCTATCATCGCCTTGTTGATCAGTACCGCGACCGGGTTCAGGTCACTGGCGTACGCTTCGAGCCCCAGGCGTTGCGCCTCCAGCGGCAGCGTGCCGCCGCCCGCAAACGGATCGTGAAAAGCCGGCAGCTTGTAACGGTCGAACAGTTCCATCGCCCGTGGGTGGTCCGCGTTCTCGGCGCAGGCATGGCGCCAACTGGCCCAGATCTCATCCCGTGCGCGTTGCAGCACGGCCTCGTTGGTCGTGTTCTCCCACAACACCAGATCCTCGATGATCCGGAACAGCCGCTGCCGCTCCTTCTCCTGCGCCTTCTCGGTCGGGAACAGGTCCGGCCGCGCCGACGGATCGTCCACCATCTGCGCAAAGATTACCGCCCGCGCCGCCGCCAGCGGTCGCTGTGCCCACCATTTGTGGAGCGCAGATGGGTTCCCACGGTAGATGTAGCTCTCGCGCACTGAGGCCTTGTTGATCGCCTCCAGCGGCAGCGCAACTTCGATGAGTTTTTTCTTCACAGGAACGTCTGGTAGGAAAATCTGAGCGTCGCTAAGGTGTTCTCGCCGTTCACGGACTCTGGTTGACGGTTGCGACAAACTTCGAGAAGAGGTCGATCACACCCTGTGTCACCTCACTCATGTCATCATCCGAGAAAGCTTGCAGTAGCTCCTCTTTCTTTTTCCATACGCCGGCAGGATGCCCGCTGTAGGTTATGGATAGGACTCCAGCGGCTTGTGCGAAAGCCTGGGCAAGGCCGTTGCGTTTGCTATGGCCGTACATGAGCGTACCGTCTTTGACATGGAAACCCACCCAGAAGGTGGGCTTTCCCGATTGATCCATCTGGAGATAACGCATGCCTTGCCACCAGTTCAAACCACTGCTGAACTTCCAGCCGGATGGGCCCAGAGCTGGCTCAAGCGAGCTTCGTATGGGTACAAACAGATCTGCTATGCGCTTCGAAAAGCGAACTGCTTCATCGATCTCCCAGCCGACTTCTTCAGCGTTTGCGATGAGCTTTTCCATCTCGTCGCGCGCCTTGTCCAGCGCATCCGCATCAGAAAGGTTTACTTCGCCAGCCCATAGCCAAGCCGGGTCGGGCTGCTCCAGTGACGCCCTTGGAAATAGATCCTTATGTTTGCTCCGCAGGTCTTCTACGCTCCAAGGAACCAGCTTGTCATCAAGCCTTGCTAACACGCCAAGCTGAAGCTGGCCCCCCCTGCCACCCCATGGCGTCGCCATCCGCGCGACGACCTGAACACGGGACTCGTCCGTGTCCGTCTTCAACGCGCACTCCAGGGTGCGGCACGCAAACTCCGGAAAGTCGCGTGCCTGGATCTGAAAGGCCATGCCCTCGTCGAGCGAGATTGCCGACCGGCGCGCCTCCAAAGCCGAGCGTAGTGCTTCGATCAATTCGAACACCGACTGCTCGTATTCCTTCCGCGCCGCTTCGAGAAGGAGAAGTTTCTCGTCGTAAGCTTGTGCGACTTCGTTCTGTGACCACGATACGTTTGCCATCATCAGCTCCTATTCCATGGTGTATACGGTTGGGCAAGCGGTATTGCTGCGCGAAGCTGGCTGATGTGCCTGGCGTTGACAGAAGCCGTGTGGGTTTCTTTGAGCAGCTCGCGGGCCTGCCGAGCCTTCTCGCCGATCTCCGAATCCTCAAGTGCGACTGCACATACGACCGCAGCGATCCTTCCCCATGTCGAGAATGTTCCTTCGCCACCGGCGATATCGTGAAGAATGCGAGCCAGATCACTATGTAATAGGGTGCCGTCCCACCCTTCGGGTTTATTCCTCGGTGTGCGGGAGCAAAGAAATGCCCGCTTCTTTCGATCACCGGCAAAGTGCTGGGTAAACACAGCAAGATAGGGCCCATATTGGTCGCCGCTCTGGGGGGCCCAGACCTTGTTTTCCAGTAACAATGCAGCGCGCGAAGTCCGCGCGAGGAGATCCGGCTGTTTTCCCGAATCATCATCCTCAAGCGCTTCCTCCGCTTTCACCTCGGGCTTTTCCCCGTTCTGTAAATCCTCAACCATTTCAGGCAAATTCATGCGCCCGGCGAGACCAATCAGAAATTCAGAGCCGAGTCCATGATCCCCTTCCGGATCGGCCAGCCATCCCAGCAATCGATTGAGGGGCTTCTCCAGATGGCGCTGGCCCGCGACACGCACGAAAGACAGCGGCGTGCCGTGTTCATCCCAGGCTCGCAATTGCTCTTCCAACTGCGTTCGCAGGCTCTTCTTCCACTCTTGGAGATGCTGTTCGATGACATTGGCCGTATCCCGGATGGCCCGCGCGCGTTCATCTCGTCGCTGTCGAAAGATTCCGGCAAAACGATCAGCGATGTCTCGGAGCTCTTGGTCTGGTTTCGGCAACGCGGCTTCATCAAGGGGCATCAATGGTTCTCTGCACTAGACATCAGGTGCGCCAGAACGCATGGGAACATTCGGTTTGGCGGCATCGACCGATCCAAGCCCTTCATCTGCATTGATGATAGAAACCGCTGATAGACTGTTCAGGATTAACTTCTCTGTCTCGGTGGCATTGTTGATCGCCTCCAGAGGCAGCTGGACTTCTGGGAGCCTTGTTATGCACGAACGCTAATCCCTGCGCGGCTTGGCCTGATCTGCCGTCTGTGCGATCAGATCCAGTTTTTCGCGAATCTCCGGATCGACTGTGTCCTTGGGCACAAACGGGGCGAGTGTATGGTAGTCAGCCTTTCGCATTAGGTTCGGCAGGCTTAGCTTTTCGAAGAACCTTTTGAACAGGGGATCGAGAAAATCGTCGCTTGCCTTGATGTCCGGTCCCCACGGCGATGGCTTGTCGAGTGCCGAAAGTGCCACTTCGATTTCAGTGATGGTTTCCTGCATCGCGTCTCTCCAAGGCGTGATCCAGAGTTCGCCTTGGCTCCGGCGCCCGCTTGCCTCGGCAAAAGCAAGCAAGGTCTCGGAGTTGCAAAGGTAGTTCTCCAGTTCCCGGCGATGCCACATGACATGGCGAAGAGAGGAATCTGGCGGAGGCGGTCGATCCAGCCGGTCATAGATCGCAATTCCGACCAAGTCATGCTTGGCCTCACGAATTCCGTAGTAATGCTCCTGAGCCTTTGTTGGCTGATTTGCGACGTAATGAACGAAAGGTCGCTCAAGGGCTGTTTTCGCCGGATGGTCTAGCAGATCGGCCACCGCCCGCAGGATGGCGAGATCGGTGGATCCTTCGAGATAGAGCACCCAACCGACCTCTTCGGCTTGGTAGTAATGTTCAAAGCCGATATCCCTGAGCGATTTCAGAACCTGACTACCTCGGTCATCCATCCGGTGAGGCTTGCCGATGAAGGCGATCAATACGTCGCGATCGGCTGCCTCGTTGAGGATGACCTCGGAGTGGCTGGCCGCAATGACCTGGCTGCCTGTTGCCGCAGCTGTGTCGGCGAGAATCTGATAAACCTGCCGTTGCCTCAGGATTTCGAGGTGAGCGTCCGGCTCATCGAGAAGAAGCACCGCGCCAGGGTTGCCGGTCATGTGAGCAAGTAGCAAGAGGGTCTGCTGTTGGCCGCGTCCGCTGGAGGAGATGTCCAAACGAGTATTCCCTCGGGTTCGATAAGACATAACAATCTCACCCCGCTCCTTTATGTACTCCGGAGGGTCGAGCCGAATACCGAACAACGATTCCATCTGTTCTGCCAGCCGCCGCCAGGTGATTTCACCGTGTTCGCTTTGCAGCA
Organism: Methylolobus aquaticus; assembly: GCF_054172105.1. Taxonomy (NCBI): domain Bacteria; kingdom Pseudomonadati; phylum Pseudomonadota; class Gammaproteobacteria; order Methylococcales; family Methylococcaceae; genus Methylolobus; species Methylolobus aquaticus. The sequence goes on along the minus strand of NZ_JBSYXP010000023.1, from coordinate 21,447 downwards.
CCTGATAACAGAGGTTCCGCATGACTTCCGCGGTGCGTCCCTCGCCGAGTCGAACGTTGATCGCCCCTTCATCAAGTCGCGTCTCATTGGCCGCGAGGCCCGACATCGGCGGCAAATACGCAATACATACATTAGCTGCCTCGGATGGAACCTGCATCCGTCCACCCTCCGGCACACGCAACGAGCGACAGTAGAACGACTCATCATTGGCATAATCGAACTCCATCCCGCAGGTCCATCGCTTGCCGCCTGATACTCCATGCACCACAACTTCGATCCGAATGTTCTGCGTGCCTTTTTCGCGTACGGATTCGCGGACATGTAGATCGCGCCAGAGTAGATTAGCCGCGGGCACAGGAACGGCGATCAAATCACGCCGGTTAATCGTTACCCCAGGGCGCTTTTCCGGCACATTTCCAGCACCGCGCTTTTCCACCCACCGCTTGACGCCGATGTCCCATAGCGCAAGCGCCTGCAAGGCGGAAGTTTTTCCCGCATTGTTCGGGCCTATCAGCACCACACGGTCGCCGAGTTCCAACTCGATGTCGTCGAAGAGCTTGAAGTTTCGGATTTCCAATCGTTCAAGCATATTGTTGCGTGGCTTTAGTCTGGCGTTGCTGCGCGAAGGAGAAGTTCAGCGAAGTCGTAGTTCACACTCGTTACCCCGAAGTCGGGCTCCCGCTGGAACGGCTGTCGGACATAGTGTACTCGGTGATCCTGGCCGACGAATTCAACGATTGCCAGGATGAAGTCCTCGGGCTTGTTCAGCGAGTACAGGATCTCGTTGCGGGTCACCGTGATCGTGTCCGCACCCGTGACGCGGCCCTTCACCTCGATGAACCGCAGCTTGCCGGTTTTCGGATCGCGGCTCTCGATGTCGTAGCCGAGCTTTTCGACTTCGCGGTCCGTCGGTTCGAATCCCAGCCGCCGCTCGGCGTCGATGACGATGGCTCGGGCGCGCGCCGCCGACGCCTGGGTATCGATGGGCTGCGTGGACGGCGGCACGGCCAATCCCTGAATCTTGGCTAGCAGACCCATGGGGACAACAAGGAACGCTCCGAGCACCACGGGCGGCAACGCCGAGATCTGCGCTTCCAGGTTCAATTGCTGCAACCGTTTTTGCAAACGGGCCTGGAGTTCGTCGGCTCGCCGCCGCGCTTCCTGGGAGTTAAGCCGGGCGTTCGGCTTGCCGGCTTGCTCCTGCAGCTTCAGCGTCTCGGCCCGATGGTCCCAGTAACCGATCTCCTTGGTCAGCCGCTCCTTCACCGCGGCGCGGGTCTTGTCGATCAATGCGATCCGGGCGTCGCGGACGTCCCTGAGATGGTCCGGCACCACGTGCGCGATCGCATGGCTCAGGGCGGTCTGCTCCAGGTCATGATTGAGCCATGCCGCTTCAGGCCGATCCAGGATCACATCGACGGCGGGCTCATCGGGCTTCAGAGGACGAAAATCCAGATACGGTGCATAGTGCAGGTGTCGCGTCTGTCCACCGGCATCGAACTCGACATACAGAAGGCGCTTCGAGATCGTCCGCCGTTCACCCGAGCGGGTCGGCGTGGCATCCTGAACCGCGTGTTCCAGGCAGATCAGTAGCCGCGGCCGGTCCGAGGCGTCCCCTTCGTCGACCAGCACCGTGCCCGTCCGCAATAGGTCGCGATGGCGTTCCAGCGTCAGGTCTAGCGCGGCATCCAGCAACGGGTGACCGGGCGTCACAAAAGCGGCCAGCGGCTGCCCTGGCGGTGCGACCAAGTCCTTTTCGAAGGTGATGCGCTCGTAGCGGGGCAGGATCGCCTCACGGACACCGATCAGCCGATCGCGCTGGCGGACTGGGCCCGGTACGTGGGTGACCTCATACCGCCGCGCCTCCCGCTGGCGGACCGTCCCGCCCAACTTGGCGAAGGCTTCCATGAAGAACGACTCGATGTAATGCGGCTGCAGCCGGCGCGCCTCGGCCCGCTCCATGTCGGCGCGGATCCGCTGCACGCGGCTGGCATCCATGGCGTCGTGCGCCAAGGCATGATCATCGAGGAGGATACGGATCTGATCCCGATCGACGGCGTGCTCGATCGCGCGGAACAAGCGCCCTTGCACGTCGGGGCGCTCGCCGTAGCGAATGGCCTCCAGGAGCAGGTCGCGCAGAGAGCGCCCCTCGAACTGGAGCTTGCCGAGCACGTCGAAGACCTGCCCACCGAGAGCCTTGCGCGCCTCGTCAAGTTTTTCGAGCAGCCGGCGGTAGACATCGCCTTCGCGCGTCTCCTCGGCCACCAGGTTCCATAGGTGACAGACTTCGGTCTGGCCGATACGGTGGATTCGGCCGAACCGCTGTTCCAACCGGTTCGGGTTCCAAGGCAGGTCGTAGTTGACCATCAGGTGGGCACGCTGGAGGTTGATACCCTCGCCCGCCGCGTCGGTCGCCAACAAGACCTGAACGTCCGGATCGTGCTTGAAGGACTCCTGAGCCCGCAGCCGCTCTTCTCGCCCGAGGCCGCCATGAATGCAGACCACCGCCTGAGTTCGGCCCAGTAGCGTGCGGATGCGCTGTTCGAGGTAGGTCAGTGTGTCACGGTGTTCGGTGAAGATGACAAGCTTCTGGTGCACTGAGGTGGTCGGCTTGGTGACACCGCTGTCGGCGTAGCTTGCCTCAAGGTCCGCCACACCGTTCGCGACCGCGGCCGGCATGAAGATCTCCGACAGCAGGCTAGCGAGTTCGCGCCATTTGCGATCGTCGCCGCTCTGTCGCACCCGCCGCGCGATCCCTTCGAGCCGCTGCAGCGTCGCGATTTCGGTCTTCAGTTCCTCGATCGTGCGCGCGGCGGTGGCTTGGTCGAGAACCTGTTCTTCGGTGGCTTCGACCTCGTTGTCGGGCGCATCCTCCAGGTCTTCAAGATCGTCCGGATCGAGCAACCCGTTGCCGGCAGCCAAGGCCGCGGCAGCCGCACCGCGCTGCAAGACTTGCAGTTCCCTTAGGCGCTTCTCCAGACGCTCGCGGCGTCGTCGGAGAGACTGGTAGATCGCTTCGGGGGAGGAGGCGAGACGACGCTGGAGGATCGTCAGCGCGAAGCCGACGGTACCGGCCCGCTTGTCGTTCTGCAGGGCCTCGGCGCGGTTGAACTCTTCGCGGACGTAGTCAGTGACCGCCTTGTAGAGAGCCGCCTCCGGTTCCGACAACCGATACGGCACGGTGTTGGCGATGCGCTCGGGGAACAGCGGCGTGCCGTCGAACTTCAGCAGGTTTTCCTTGACCATCCGCCGCATCAAGTCGGAGACATCCGCGGTATGCACCCCATCGCGGAACCGCCCCTCGAACCGATCGCCATCGAGCAACGCCATGAAGAGTTGGAAGTCCTCGTCCTTACCGTTGTGCGGCGTCGCGGTCATCAGGAGGAGATGGCGCGTCAGCGTGGATAGCAACTGACCGAGGTGGTAGCGCTTGGTGTATTTGATCTCGCCACCGAAGAACGTCGCCGACAGCTTGTGCGCTTCGTCGCAAACCACCAGGTCCCAGGCACACTCGGGTACAGCCAACTGGTCCTGCAGATCGGGATTGCGCGAGAGCTTGTCGAGCCGGGCGATGACCAGGTTGTTTTCGAGGAACCAGTTCCCGGTTCGTGCAGACTCCAGCTTGTCGTTGGTCAGAATCTCGAACGGCAACTGGAACCGGGAATAGAGTTCGTCCTGCCATTGCTCGGCCAGACTGCCAGGACAGAGGATCAGGCAACGTTGCAGATCGCCGCGGATCATCAGTTCCTTGATGAACAGGCCGGCCATGATCGTCTTGCCGGCGCCAGGGTCATCCGCCAGCAGAAACCGGAGCGGCTGTCTCGGCAACATGGCCTCGTAGACCGCAGTGATCTGATGTGGCAGCGGCACGACTTGGGAGGAATGGACCGCGAGCAGCGGATCGAACAGATGTGCCAGCCGAATGCGGTGGGCTTCGGAGACCAGGCGGAAGAGGTGCCCGTCGCCATCGAAGCTCCACGGCCGACCGCTGGAAACGACCTCCAGCCCCGGCTCATCATCCCTGTAGAGCAACTGGTTGCCGACCTTGCCATCCGGGTCCTTGTAGGTCAGTTCCAGTGCGTCGGAGCCGAACCACTTGACGCTGACCACGCTGACGGCCGTATTCGGCAGCACGCCACGTACGGAGGCTCCGGGTGTCAGCGATTCCAGGCTGGTCATGGGCGCTTGTCCTTACGAGATCGGGATCTCGACCGTGACAACATAGCACAACAAGTGCCTTGTCGACCCAGTGAACGTACCAGTTCATGGCATGGGCGCAAAGAACAATCAGATCTTAAAAGGGCTTCGGTGGAGATCGAGAGAACCCCCATCGGGTTACGGGGAGCGCCGTGGATTAACCTAAATTCCTCAGTTGACCGTGATGCTACACCGGTACTGGCGGAGGCAGACCCATCGGCCGCGGACCTTGGGCGGGTTTCAGGCGGAGGATCTCGGCCACGATGTAGCGGATGAGCGCCCGCCAGCGGTCCCGTTTCGGCAACTGAGGCGCAGTTGTCCGAATGTGGCTGAGACCCTTGCGAACATTGGCGATCATGGCTTTGATCTGGTCGCTTGCGGCATGGGTCAAGGTCAGCAATAGCCGGGCCTGGCCGGCATGTTCGGTGAGGCGGGCGACCCCGGCGAGCAGTAAGGGGCGACTGGTGATGGCTTCCCGGCGCGCCTTGGGGTGGGCCAGTCGCACATACCAGCTCCACCAGTTGTAGATCAGGGCGACGGCCCGCGCCGAGAGGTTGCAGCGTTCCAGGTCGTGGGTGGTGTAGCCGCCCCAGCCCCATTGGTGGGTCAACTCGTCGAAGCCATTCTCGCAGTCCGCCCGGTCCCGGTAGAGTTGGCCGAGGGCTTCGAGCGGATGGTCGGTGTTCGTCACCAGCACGGCGTATTCCCAGAGCTTGCCCTTGACGGTATCAGCGAACAGCAGGGTTTGTTGGCCCGCGGTCGCGGCCTCCGCCAGCAGTTCTCCCTTGAGCCGGCGCCGGAGTACCACCACGCGCCGCGCCCGGCTCCACCCCGCTAGCTGCAGCGGTGCTTCCACGGCGTCGAAACCGTGGCCGACCGCCTGCCAGGGCCGGCGTGCCCAGAGCCGTTCGATCAGGCGCTTGACCCCGGCGGTCTGGCGCAGTTTGAACAGGTAGGCCTGGTCCAGGTCTTCCATCTCCGCCATCACCCGTTCGTTACCGAAGGCGTTGTCACCCCGCACCAGCGCCGGACGCTGTGCCGGTGGCAACGCCTCCAATAACGCTCGCAGCCGCGGCAGGCCGTGCTGGGGTGCATGGGCCTTGCCGTTCTTCACCTCCACCTCCAGCACCTGGCGGACGTTGCCGATCCAGTAGGTGTGCAACACGTGACTGGGACGCCCCGGCTTCTTCGGGTTGTAACTGACCTCCGCTCCGTCCTGATGTCCGTACAGCACTTTGATGGTGGTGTCGCAGTCCAAAATCCACGGTGTATGCAGTGCCTCCTGGACGCTTTCCGCCAGTGCCGTATCCATCCACACCGTGCTCCTCTTCAGCTGCGCAGCACGGCGGATCCGTTCCGCCTCAGGACAGCGCCGCGGCTGATTCGGCGCCAGATGCGCCAAGGCCCGCCGCAGACTTTCGTCGCTGATAATCTTGTTCATGCCGAGTATCCGCGGCGCCACTTCATCACCGCGCAGGCCCGTCACATGCGCATAGCGCCGTTGCCCATCCAGAATCGACAGTAACCACGTCCCCAACACATCCACCACCGCCGGGGCATTCGGACTGGTGTAGGCCATCGGGCAACTCTCGGTCCAGCGTTCGAACACGCCCGTGACCTCCAAGAACTCGGCAAAGAACGCCAACTGCCCCAGTGCCGTGGCACTGCCGCCTTCATCCCAGCGCACCTGAAACCGACCACCCGGCGTCGACAGACGGTACTCTGACAACTCGCCCACCGGTTCGCTCAGCCCCCGTTCGACCGCCTTGACCAACGCCCTCTTCTCAAATTTCACCTCACCCATCGGGTGACCCTCCCGTTGCGCCCACAACCCGCATCAGCTCTGCGTTCGCGCGATTCTGACAACCGCTAACGGAGGAATCTAGGATTAACGATGTTAGGGGCCCAACTCATTCCGCACACGAAAAAGAGCGGCAGTGGGTGTCTTTGCAATGGCGTGGATAAGGCGGATTGGATGGCCTTCTTCATACTTATGAGCAGCCCGATATAACGATTTCAAGATGGTTCGTTCATCGGTCGTGAGAAAGAGGCTCGCGTCAGCCTCTAGGGCCGACTCCATATGCTCAATGTCAAACTCTCGCTTCCGCGGCTTCTTGTAATACAGCTTTTCACCTTCCTTAAGGTTATCAGCCGCCATCGCTAGCGCGGTATCGTGAGGATGGCCATCAATCTTTAGCAAATCTCGAAGGCTACCGCCCATCCGGCCGCCGCGAAGCACGGATCCGTCATGACAATAGGCACCATCATATCGGGTTAATGGGATTGGAACCCTAGTTGAGACTGGAATGACCTTTTGCTCGAACTCCGCCTTGAAGCGGTCACCAAGTTCCAATTCGATTCGCTTGTTGTGCAGAAATCGCGAACGTTCAGGGTGACGCCAAACCAGTTTGTAGATCTCGTCAAAGCTATCGCAGTGCTCACGGATTCGATTCTCCAACTGCGCGGCGTCGCGATAGGTGAACCAGTGCCACCAGACACAAGTGTCGACAAAGATAGTGAGCATCGCCAGCCTAAATTGACGTTGGTCAGATTCTCGAACAGCGACCAAAACTAGGCTGTCCGTTCATTCTGCTAGCGCCCGGCCACATTGCCAGGACGAACGATCGGGAAACGTTGCAGATCGCCGCGGCTCATCATCCTGGTAGAGCAACTGGTTGCCGACCTTGCCTTCGGGCTCCTTGTAGGTCAGTTCCAGTGCGTCGGAGCCGAACCACTCGACGCTGACCGCCGCATGTAGCAAGCCGCCCAGTACGGAGGTTCCGGATTGCAGCGATTGCAGGCTGGCCATTGAATTGCTCGCATGCCACTCGCAATGGTTAATTCAAGCGGCATAGGGTGGGGTGATGTGGTTATTGAGCTCAGAACTCTTCCGCCACGAGCCACTGCGCGAATATTGGAATCCGCAGCTTGCCAGCCTTGTCGATGACCTGCCATCGCTGCAGCCATGCGTGGGCACGAGGCTCGAAAACAGGGTTCTCGCCCCTGGCTAAGGCACCCAAGATCGCTCGTACCGGTTCGGGAGCAGACCGATAGAGACTCCGGAAATAGGGGCGACCATCGTCGAGAACCCGTTGGTCCACGGCTGTGAGGTCATCCAATGTGGCCTCGCGGCGTACCTTCTCGTTGAGGTGGCTCACCAGCAGGCTGCCATAAAGCTGCACGAGGAAAGGCTGTCCATTGGTACGGGCGAAAACAGCCTCTGCCACGGGCTCTGAAATCGCACCCACTGGAAAATCCGGAATCGGATGCATCAGGAGATCCAGAACCTCGAGCCGCTCCAGGTGACCGATGGAAATCTCCCGAATGTTGATGAAATGGTCGCTCCACAATTCTCCCCAATCCTCGAACGGCGCGGCGCCCGCGACGAGCAGCCGCACCCGTCGCTTGTGCTGAATCGTCGCCCGCAGCAGGCCCATGAACCGCAACAGTGCCCGCCGATCCCCGGGGAATAGATCTTCCAGTCGCTCGAACTCGTCAATGCAGAACAGCAGGCGCCGTCCATCCAGGCACGTTTCCAACGAATCGAGCCAAGCCTTGGCGGTCTCAAATGGGCGCTCGTTTAGCTGATCCCGGGCGAGTCGGGGCAGTTCGATTTGCCGGTCACGCTGTGCTTGCTGGTGAGCTTGCCTGTCCATGGCGGAGAACAAGCCGATCAGGCTATCGACTGGATTGTCCTGCAGGTCGAAGTGCACCACGATCGCATCCGGCAGCATGGCCGGTAGCATCTTCAGCAGTGACGTCTTCCCGCAGCGCCGGGGGCCGAGCAGGGCCAGGGACGCGGCGTTCGCTGCGTCGGCAAGAAGTTCTTCGACTCGCCGCACCAAGTTCTCTCGGCCGCGGAACACCTCTTGGCCGGCCTCCGGTGCCAGTGGATTTCCGGAACGGAAAGGGTTCGGTAGTTGTCGCTCCGACCCGCGCTGGGCCTGCACGCGAAGCTCGCCTGCTGCGTGCTGCAGGGCGGGAAGAATGCTGCGCAATTCGCGCCCAAGTTCACTGCGATCCGCCGACAGGCGATTCTGCAAAGCGTTCGCCGCTTTGTCGGCGGAGGCGATATGCCCGAGCGCATGATGGGGAAACTTCGACTGCTGTGCTGCCTGCAGATAGCGCGCTGCTTTAGCAACACCCGCGAGCAGCGGATCGGCGCCATCCAGGCCGGGCAGCCACTGACCCTCGAGAGCCGCGGCCTCGCTGAATCGTCCGTCCCGTATTTGTCGCTCCAACTCGCGCGCTTGCAGACGAGCCAGCGCGATGCGGCCTACGCGCCGCTGGCCAGGCGCGCTGATGCAGGCTAGCAGCGCGCGGAATGCAAGATGCGGATCGGTCTCGGCTGCCAGTGCGATATGGCTGGCCAGGAAAGGAAGCGGGAAGTAGATGAGTTCATGATGCAGAACTGGCGACCAGCGTAGGGTTGGTCGGGCGAACTTTCGCTGGCACCAGTACAACAGCGGCTGGACCAATGCCTCCAGCAGAAAGGTCGGCAATCGAAAGAGCCCAAGCAGAACCGCAATTCCGGTAGCCACGCCGGTAGCCACGCCCCCAGCCACGCCCCCAGCCACGCCCCCAGCCACGCCCCAAGCTGCGCCAGAAACCACGTCCAGGGCCCCAACCCAAACTGCGCCAGAAACCACGCCCATAGCCACGCCCATAGCCACGCCCGAAGCCACGCCCGAAGCCACGCCCGAAGCCACGCCCCCAGCCGCGCCCCCAGCCACGACCGAAGTCACGACCGAAGTCACGACCGAAGCCGCGCCCGCACCCACGCCCCCAGCCACGCCCAAAACCGCGCCCGAAACCGCGCCCAAAACCGCGCCCAAAACCGCGCCCAAACCCAAAGGCCACGAATCGACAGGATGACCCAGCAGGTGTAGCGTGAATCCTGCGCTACCTTCCATGAGAGTCACCATCATTACCAGCAAAAAACCCACTCTGTTCAGATATCTGCGGTTCTCCCCTCCGGCGCGCCACAGCCGCCACGCGGAAGCATTGGGGTCCTCGATTCCACAGGCCTTTAGACGTAGGTGCAGCGTGATCGGCTGCATGAAGAATTGCCAGAGGAATTCCCAATAGGTGGGCAGATCTGTGGGTGTCTCGTAGTGACTCGAGGTCATAGCTCGTCTTCTTCAGTCAACCACTCTGGGACGACACGACCGAACGGAAAGCCCCGGTGATCCAGCACGCCGCGGGTTCGTAGGCCATGGTTGTCCGTTGGCCGACCTGTAGCAGCTTCTCGCAGAGCCTGTCGTTCCCGGTCCCGCAGTGTGCGCCAGAGCTGACGCAGCCTCGCGAACGCGTCTTCTCGCGCCCGGTCTAGTGCGGACTCGCGCGCCTCCCCGCGCAAGCGCGCCTCAACTAAGCGAAAGCCAAGCAGCTGCAGGTAATAGGGGTGTCGTCCGGCCCAATCTCGCATCAGGTGTTGATCTTCGGGGTCGAGCCGGCCATCCCCGCGCCGCACCAGTCGCTCGGCCGCATCATCCTCCAGCAGCCCCAATCGCTCGATGCGAAGTTTGTTGTCGAACGGGGAACCACGGCCGATCTGCTCAAAGAGCAGGTCGATGGGTTGATGGGTCGCGATTACGAGGCAAAGTCGGCCGAGCATGCCGCGCAGCCGTTCGAAGAAGCGGTAGTCGAACTGCCGCAAAAAAATCTCCGCTTCATCCAGCAGGATCACCGGTGGCAAACCGGGCCGGCCGATATCTGCCAGCCAGGCCGACAGCCCCTCGGCTGCGGCGTCCGCTTCGGACTTGCAGGTACGACCGGTTATGGTGGTGACGAAAGCGGGTAGGGATGCGGCTTCCGGCCCTTCTCCACTCAACACAGTCACCGTCCGCGCCATGTCGCGTGCCGTTGAAGCGAAGGTCTGCAACACCGAACTCTTGCCGATCCTTCGGTCTCCGACCAGTGACACACTGGCGCCCTGCTCGATCGCTTCGGCCAAGTTCCGCAACAGATTCGCGCGCCCGACGAAACTTGGGGAACCGCAGGGTGTGCGAAGTCGTAAGGGTTGCCCCCCGCTAACTTCGGGTGCGTTCGCGAGGGGAAGTCCCACCGCACACGGCCATTGCGGCTTCGCTGGTAGCGACTGTCGTCATCGTACCAGTGCCCTTGTTCGGACCATGTGCGGAACCATGTCTCGACGCTGGAGGGTCGGCCGGTGGCGTCGAGCTTGACGGTGATCAGTTGCGCCCCGTTAGGAGATCGATCGGCGCGGTGGCCTTCGTAGAGGCAGCCGGCCGCGAGATCCATCAAGCCCCGATCCGGATCAGATCGCCGTTCCATAACTGGATCGTGCAAATGGCCGCGCAGTAGAAGATCCGTATGTTCGGCCAGGAGATTAGCTGCACGCGCGTGGTCGGCGAGGTCCCACAGCGGGTGATGCGCCAGAGCCAGGCGGAAACCTTCCAAGGCCCTACCGTGCTCGTCGCACGCATGTCGCATGATCTGGTCATCGGTGAGCCAGAGTTTTTGGCTGTCGGAATCATCACCCGCTAACCACGCGGTATCGAGCCCGATGACGTGCACAGGGAACGGGAACTCCGGCAAGGCTAAAGCTATCCGGTAGCCCACCCGTCCGTGCGAATGGGATGCGGGGTTGAGAGCCTGACGCCCCAGTTCGACCAGCCAGGCACAATAGCCGCTTTGGCGTTCCAGAACCCGGTCGAGCCCATCTGGATCCGCGCCGCGCGGCGCACCGCCAGTGCCGCACAGCCAGCGGGAGAGCGTTAGGCCATCACCCTGTGAAAACGTGTCACGGGTGGAGCGCCAGATGTCCGGATGCAGGTTTCGATTGATGTCATGGTTACCGGGAACCAGAAAAAAGCGGTCCGACGTCACGCAGAGCTTTTCCAGCATCGCCTGAAAGAACTCGGTCGCCGCAGCGTACTCTTCAGGCTTACCCCAGTCCGCTGCATCACCCGTGAAGCACACGATGTCGATCGCACCGTCGGCACGAAACGTTTCGAGATTATGCAGCCAAGCATCACCTAATACGCGACGCCGACGCCAACGCTCGGTCTCGCGCAAGCCGCGTTCGTGCAGATCGGAAATATGCAAGATACGCAGCTGATAGCTCTTACCCACCGGCATGGCAACGTCCCCCCGTGTGCCAAAGGCATAGATTATGGATAACGCTGAGCCATGACAACGAGCGATCCCACGCTATGCCTTCACCCCCCCCCCCTCCTCGAACCTCGGATTTTTCAAGAAGACGCGCCTGACGAGCACGCCCACCGCGCGCATGAACTGCGGTGGGCGCATCTTTTTGACGGAGCTACTGCTATTCGCGCTATTCCTGCTACTTACCTGTGCGGCGGTGCCCGTGCCGTAGCGGAAATAGCAGGAATAGCTGTCGCAGGTCTGAGGAAGGCGCAGTTTCGAGTCGCCGGTTTTTGCATCATGCCCCATCACCATGGTTTAGCTTTGGGTTGACGTAGACCTGCATGCGCCGACCATCCGATTCGACCTTGATCCGGTGGAGTGCAACGAGCTCATCCAGGGCAGGGTCCAGCATCTTTTTATCGCGCAGCCAGATAGGGGTCACGCGTTGGCGCACACTGTTCTTCGGAACCGTGCATTTCTCAGTCTGGCAGCAGTGTGCGATCAACCAGGCATCCAATCGTGCAGCGTGTGCCAGCTCAGACGGAAGAGCGAACTCACCCAAGAACCTAAGACCCTCTTGGAGATACCACCCAGCGGTCTCGCTGGCCCTTCTGAAACTGTCCGAATCAATGGAATCGATGTCGTCGGACGCAAAATACTGAAATAGCGCTGCTATACGCGCTGCGTTGTCGGCGCTCTTCGCAGCGACGTCTTTCACGTCATGGAGATCGCCTCCAGCACCTAGTTTTCTCTCGATGGAATCGTGATAAGCGATCCACAAGGCTTTTGCCGGCGGTGAAAGCTCCAAGGGCTTCGGCTGTAGACGGCCGTTGTCGTCACGCGGAACCGATCGCTCAAGAATCTCCGCGATGCGCTTATTAAACACCGCAAGCGCGGGCATGCCTTGGGGCGGCGCTTCGTAGAGGCGGGTGCCCATCGTTGAGTCAGGCCAGCTCATCAGGAATCGAGCCAGGAACCCCGTGCCGCGGGCAAGCCCCTGCGACTGCTCGAAAAAGGCGCGAAGCGTTGATTCCTGAACCATCAACCCCATGGTCAATCGTGCGCCACGGACATCGCGAGCGCGCTGTTCGTCGGCACGATCGGACTGGAAGCGAGAACCATCCCAGAACATATTCAGGAGGCCCATGTTGCGAACAACAGAGTCCTTTCCCATGCCATGGGACCCAAATACGATCCCTGCTTCATTGGAAATGATGCCAGCGGACGGCCATTCTTGCTCCAGCTTTTTCGCAAGCCCTTCAGGGGTGGCGTCCATTCGGGTGAGTTTGGGCACCTTCGGGGCCTCCGGCTTTTGTGCTTCCAGTTCGACCAAGTGCTGCCGCAGGTCTTCCGTCGGCTTGCGAGCCTTCCCGGCCACACGGATCGCCTGTAGAACCCCCTGACGCTGAGCCTCCCAGGCCGCCAGTTTCGCGTTGTAAGCTTCGACCAACGGTGCTGCCAGCTCTGCCTGCCGCTCCTGATAGGCCTCGATCGGTTGCATGAACAGCTTGTCCACTTGAGTTTTTCGCTCCCCGGACTCGGCAATCGTCAGCATGGAGAGGCTTACCGGACCGACCAACACCTCGTCCCGCCGGACGTCGATATGGGCTTGTGTGGCCAGCGACAATACGGACATGGCAGATGCCACCGCCATGGAAACGGGGGTCTTGACGTAACCGCAGACTTCTTCGACTGCCCGTCGGATAGGGTCGGGCAGCACCTCGATGGGAAAAGGCACTGGATCGATTTTTGCGGTCAGTGGCTGCGGATCAGGCCATGTATCACTGGATTCACCGTCGGCGGCACGATGTCGACGCAGTGTTTCGTCGGTGAAGGCATGGACCTTTTCGGTGTCGTCATCATCGTACATCACGCACCTCCTCGATGATGCGGAGTACGAATCTGGCAGCGCGTGCGAGCGATGCGGCGTCCTCTCGTGACAGTCCAGTTCCACCAGCGAGATCGTCGGCAGCCAGACCGATTGCCAGCAAATGATGTCGAATTGCCCGAATAACATCTTCCCAAGGTATCGATGGGCGATGAGTCGCTGCCTTCATCGCCCGAGAAGCCGCCTGCCGGGGCGGGAAGAGATCGCTAAGCCGAAGACCTGCCGCTTCGACAACCTCGGAGGCACCGCACCCGGCAAAGCACTTGATCAACACGGTACCGTCGTCACATTCCCGAACGCAGAGGGAAGGTTCCCGATCCGCGTGCGCGGGACACCTTGCGACCCACCGGCCCGACCCAGTCTTGCGAACCCGTTCAAGACGGGAGAGAAGTAGCTCAGCGGCCATGATCATCACCCCCTTTTCGTCCATTTCGGGAAGGTGGAGGCGCGGCGTCTTTCTCCGCGGGCTTCGTGACATTACTCTTTGGTTCAACGGCTGCTCCGGCCTGACCTTTCGTACCGTGTCGATCCTTGCGCCGCAAGCCGTTTGCTCCGTCTCCTGCTATGCCCGGCTTCGTTTGGCGCTTTACCCGAGGTGGTGGCCCGTGGTCCTCGACGCCCACCTCCGGCGCCGGCCCTGAAGCGCCGCAATGTCGATGGATACGTTTGTTGAGCCAGCGACGCAGATCGCCCAGCCTGTACCTTACGTTCCGGCCAACTTTGAGATAGGGAATGCTCTCTCGCCCCGTGCAACGCCAGACCGACATTGTTCCGGGCGCGAGGTCAAGAAACGCCGCGGCCTGTGTTTCCTTCAAAAGCACCGAATCGGGCAGTGCATCGTAGTTGATCGCGTCTTGGACTCTGCCGAGAGCGCTTTCACCGTACGGAGTCGTAGCGGGAGCCTGGTGGTCCGGACGGTCAACAGACTGACCCTCATCGGCGAGGGTCGAGTGCGTCACCTCATCGAGGCCGCAGGCATCTTGATCTGCGCCGAGTGCGGTAGCGGTGTGTGGATTGTTGTGAATCTTCATCAGTATCGCCTCTTGGTGGTGGCGATACCGTTGATTGGCTCGGTATCGCCGGGTTAATTGCCATGGGCGACACGAATATTGAGAGCAAAAAAATGCGGAAAAAGTGTAGCGGGTGTGGTGAGTTCGGCTACCTCAGGCGTAGTCGGTTCAAGAATTGCCAGCGCTGGCGGGGGTTTCAGGTGTGGTTGGTATTCTTCACTGGAGTCTTCGAAACGCCCCCCGCTTTTCGGCCCGAGGGATTGATGACGATGGCGATACGCTTAGCAGCACGGGTCCCCGCGCCACTTTCAGCCGCGAATTTCGTCCGCGCAGCCGCATCGATACGCGCTGCCTTCTCATGCCCCTCCGAATACAAGGCGAGCCATGCTCTGCAGGCAATGGCGAGTTCCTCCGCGTAGTAGGGATGGTGAGGGGTATTCAGGCTCTCGATCCCCCGCACGATGGAGGCCGTGCCGCCCGTCGGAAACTCAGGCGGTAACAGCCAGGGCGGGTTCAAAGTCTGAGCCCAGGTCACGAAGAATGCGGCATCGACGCTCGCCTTTGTGCCCCGGGCACCTTCCGGAGTTGGTCGGAGCGGACCCTCAGAAGATAGGCAGCGCACCGCCAGATCCAGCCTCTGGTTCAATCCGACGGCGTAGGCCAACAGGTGTTGTTCACGCGGAGTCATATCGTCACGCCAAACGTCGGGATCAATTCCGAGAGAGAGCAAGACCAACTCCTCGACAGCTGCTCTTGGCACATTCGACCATTTTGCCCAGCGCGGCTGGGCTCTGGTAGACGCAATCAACGCTTGGGCGTCGGCAGACGCATCTTTTTGATCCATTGTCGACCTCGTTCAAAAGTCCTCGTCATACAGTGACGCGCTCGCGGCGGTGTCCTAGGGTCAGGGGTAAGACGTCAGCAGACGGCTTCAGCCCGCTCGCCTTCAGCACGTAGTCGGTAATCCGTTGCATGGGTTCACGCAGCCGCTCGACGTTAGCCACGATGTACCCCGCCGTCACGTCTGCCCCGTTCGCGTGGTTCAGCAGCCGCTTGAGCGCATACGCGGGAATGTCCAGGCTTTCGGCAACGGTCGCGAAGGTCCGCCGCAGATCGTGCGGGGTGAACCATATGCCTGCGGTCTTCTCGATCGCCGCCTGGGCATAACGGAAGTTCGACACCCGCCGCCCTGCAGTGTCCGCGAAAACATAGGCCGATGTTGCCGCTGCTTTGCGCCGGGTCAGAATGTCCATCAGATAGTCACTCAACGGCAAGGTGTGGTCTTGGTGGTTCTTCGGATCCAGCACCGTGAACGTGCGGCCCGTCAGATCTACCGTGTGCCACGTCAGATCGAGCGCTTCCTGACGCCGCAGTCCGGTCAGCAGCAGGAATATGAAGTAGTCGCGGTGATCCTCTGACGGCAGGGCCATGACAGCAGCGGTCCAGGGTTCCAATTCGTGCGGCTTGATGACGGTCTGCCGCCGATCCACGCGGAACCATGCCTTTTTCATCGCGCGCGTCGCCGCGTTGTCGGTGATAATCGGTTTCCCGCGCTCGTCCAAGTGGTTATCCATCGCGAAATTGATGAAGGCCCGCAAGTAGCGCATGGCCAGATTAGCGCGCGCCTCGGATCGGGTTTTTCCGTGTTGCTTGTGTCGCTTGCTGATCATGTCCGGCGTTATTGCGGTCAATGGCTTGTCGAGCCACTCGCGGTAGACCTCCCTACCGCACTGCCGAATGTCGTGCACGGTCTTAGGTTTCAGCGTGCGTTTACTGACGTACTCTTCAATGGTCTGCCCCAGTGTCTTGCCTGCCAGTTTTTCCCGCTTGCGCTCTGTAACGGGTGATTTGCCCGCCGCTATGGTGCCGTTGATCTCCGACGTTCGCTTTCTCGCCTGCTCTGGCGTCATCGCGGGGTAACGGCCTAATGTGATCCGCTCGGCCTTGCCGTTGACCTTCCGGCGGGCACAGAAGGTCATGGTGCCGGTGCTGGTAACGCGCAGTTCAAGGCCAGGGGTCTTGGTGTCCTGATAGCTGACGCGCTTGCCAGCAGCAGGTAGCGGTAGCGCCTCAAGGGCCCGTTTGGTGAAGTTGATCACGTGCGACATTAGGATTCCTTGGGTCGGGGTCACCCCGGGGTCACCGCTCAGGTAAATTTGGAGAAGCTACGGTAAAGAAATGTTAATCATAAGGCATGGAATTAACAACTGTTATTCGTCTACGTAAATCGTGGTTAATTGCCAAGGAAAGAACTCTTAATCCGTTTGTCGTAGGTTCGATCCCTACATGGCCCACCAATCACGCACCGCAGAATCCTACTCACCTTTTTCGGGCGCGCGCTGAGCCGCACGGCTGGCGCGGTTTCCACGATTGGGCTGTTGACGGCTCGTCTCCGGAAGCACCAATTTTTGGCTGATTTTTAGCCAATCCGCCTCTCGGTTCTCTGTCGAGCTGTTGACTGTCAACAGGTCCGATTCAGGAAACATGCGGGGTTCAGCGGATCGGGTTTGAGTGGGCATTTGGTAGGCAGCCGGAACCCGCGGTCGCGCCCGGATTCGAAACTGGCCTGCGGCGGATGGATAATCGGGCCAGCCTTACCACTGCTCCCTTCTCTCGTCCGACGCCTGCTTCTACTCCCCTTCCGATCGTGCTCGCGCGTTGACACGACCCCATCATGGGTACATCGTCTCCTCCAAGCGGTCCCTTCGACCATGGAATTTCTCATCCTTATGGGCAAATCCACTGAGCCAGCCTCGGATCCGCAGCTTTGGCGTTGCGCAGACCGCGATCCCGACCCTCGCCGAGCGGTCGAAACGCGTCACCTGGACGAGGCCGGCGACGCAATCGAACTCGAGGACTGGCTGCTGACGGTCGCCGAGGGTGACGGCGGGGTCGAGTCGCGGCCGTTTCGCTTCACCCGTCGGGACGGTACGGAACGGGACATCGTCGTCAGTGCGGCGGCAGCGCAGAACAATCTGCTCATCTCATTGCTCGATCTGACCGAACAGACGGCTTTGCAACGTACGTTGCTCACCAGCAACGCGCGCTACCAGGCCGCGTTCCAGGGTTCCATTGACGCGATCGTTATCACCCGCCTGAGTACCGGCGAATATCTCGACGTGAACCGGGGGTTCATCGACATCACCGGATTCTCGCGTGACGAAGCGCTCGGCCGCAACGGCATTCAGCTCAACCTGTGGGTCGATCTGGCGGCGCGGCAGCATGTCATCGATCAGGTCGTGCATCACGGCCGGCTGCACGATTTCGAGGCCCAGTTCCGGCGCAAGAATGGCGAGTTGTTCTGGGGATTGATGGCCGCGGTGCAGATCGAGTTCGAGGACGAAAGATGCCTGCTCGCCGTGACCCGTGACATCAGCCAACGCAAGCGCTTCGAGCATGAGCTACAGCAGGCGCGCGATGCGGCGGAAGCCGCCAATCGCGCGTTGCAGAGCGCGAATGCCGAGCTCGCGCGCCTGGCCTCGACCGATACGCTGACCCGTGTCTGGAATCGCTGGCATTTCGACCGGGCCGTGCGGGACGAACTCGCCCGCGTGGCCCGTTACGGCAACCCGGTATCGCTGCTGCTGCTCGACATCGACCGCTTCAAGGCGATCAACGATCGTTATGGGCACTTGGCCGGCGACGAGGTCCTGATCGAGGTTTGCCGCCGTCTGCAGTCGCAGCTGCGACGGGTCGACGTGCTGGCCCGCTGGGGCGGCGAAGAATTCGCCATCATGCTGCCGCACTGTGTAGCGGCGCAGGCCGGACGACTCGCCGAGCGGCTGCGCGCAGAGATTTCCGCCTCGCCCTTCCCCGCGGTCGGCAGTGTGACCTGTAGCTTTGGCGTCGCGCAGTTGCGCGCGGCGGAGAGCTTCGACGCTTGGCTGGCGCGCGCCGACGAAGCTCTTTACCGGGCCAAGGCCGCGGGACGCAACCGGGTGAGCGTGGCCGGCACAGCGTCCGACGCCGGTGCCCGACCGCCCCCCCATTGAAGGGTAGTGCGGTCACAACGGCAGCGGGACCTCGGTCAGCTTCCGGTTGCGCCTATGAATCATTACCCACACAGACGTGCAGTGTCGACACGGCAACGGCGCGTTCACGGTGGCGCCTTAAAGCGTAAGCAACGCGCCTCAGGCATTGATGGCTGGGGCGTGCCACGCCGCGCCCAGATAACAACCCTCAGCCGCACGGCTGGCGCGGGTTCCGCGATTGGTCTGTTGACGGCTCGTCGCTGGAGTCCCCGTTTTTTGGACAAAAATTAGCCAGCTCGCCTCTCGGTTCTCCGTTGGGCTGTTGACTGTCAACAGCCTCGCTCCAGGAAACATGCGGGTTTCAGCGGGTCGGGTTGGCGGGGGAGTGTGGTGGGCGGTCGGGACTTGGGTTCCAAATTTGGTGCCTTCGCCCGAGGGTGGGGCGGTTTACTGCTCCGTGACGCCGAGAGTGGGATGCCTTCACCGGTGAAAATGAGTTGGTGCCGCCGGTCTCACCGGCGCGTTCCACGCGCCTGAGGAACACCTCGGCTTGGGAGCAGACCCGTCCGGTGACCCGGGGAACGGCGTACCGGCGCCATAGTTCCAGTTCGACCTGACCGTCCGTTGGTAACCGGTCCACCCTGCACACCAACTCACTTTTCGCGTCCGATGCGGGTCCGTTCGCGCCGTCTGCTCTCCTTACCGAGCCAGAGACCCGGTGACGCGCCTTTCGGCGATGCGCTGGTCCAGTCAGACCACCGAAACCACTGTTCCTGATTGCTCTCCAGATCGTTCTCGCTAGTTGACAAGACCCCACCATGGGCTAATCCTTTCTCCCCAAACGGGCGACCGCGCCCATTGAATTTCTAATCCTTTGAGGAAGGACGGAACCAATGGCACTCATCGTGGGTACGCAGGGCAACGACGTGCTGGTGGGCGGCAACGGGGCGAACATCATCCAGGGTCTGGCTGGCGACGACGTGCTCGAGGGAGGCGACGGGGTCGACGAGCTGGACGGCGGAACCGGCCGTGACCGCGCGACCTATCGGAATGCGGCCGCGGGCGTTCAGGTCGATCTCGCCGTGACGGGTTTCCAGTTGACCTTCGGCGCCGGCATCGACCGGCTCATTTCGATCGAGGCGCTGACCGGCTCGGCGCATGGCGACGTCCTGCGCGGCAATGACGGCGACAACGCGCTGGAAGGGCTGGCCGGCAACGACACGCTGGCGGGACGCGGGGGCAGCGACGAGTTGTTCGGCGGCGAGGGCGACGACGTGCTGGACGGCGGGGCGGGCATCGACTTCCTGGACGGCGGCTCGGGCAACGACTTCCTCGACGGCGGTGCCGACAACGACGTGCTGCTCGGCGGCATCGGCGACGACGTGCTGGTGGGCGGGGCAGGCGACGACGTGCTGGACGGCGGGGCGGGGCGCGACCGGGCGAGCTATGCGGCCGCGGGCCAGGGCGTGCGGGCCGACCTGATCAGCCGGACCGTGCTGGACGTGGTCGGCACGGGGCGCGACACGCTGTTTTCGATCGAGGACCTGACCGGCTCGGCACACGACGACGTGCTGTCGGGCGACGGCGGTGCCAACCGGATCGAAGGACTGGCGGGGCGCGACACGATCGCGGGACGGGGCGGCAACGACCAGCTGTTCGGCGGCGTGGGCGACGACGTGCTGGACGGCGGCGAGGGCAACGACCTGCTCGTGGGCGAAGCGGGCAACGACACGATCGACGGCGGCAACGGCAACGACACGGTGAACGGGGGCGACGGCGCCGATCTGGTGCGCGGCGGGGCCGGAGCCGACCTGATCTCGGGTGGCGCGGGCAACGACACCCTCGACGGCGGGACGGGTGACGACACGATCGACGGGGGTCTGGGCGACGACCTGCTGCTTGGCAACGAGGGCAACGACATCCTCGACGGCGGGGCGGGGATCGACGTGGCCAGCTACTTCGAGAATACGACCGGGGTGCGGGTCGACCTCGCGATCCAGGGTGTGACACAGAACACAAGCCCATCGCTCGGCGACCTGGTCGACGGCAGCGGGTTCGACACGCTGCGAAACATCGAGAACCTGAACGGCGGGTTCGGGAACGACCAGTTGTTCGGCGACGAGGGTGTCAACCGGATCGATGGGGCAGAGGGCAACGATCGGATCGAGGGACGCGGCGGCAACGACGTGGTGAGGGGCGGCGCGGGCAACGACGTGCTGGTCGGCGGCGACGGAGCCGACGTGCTCACGGGTGGCGCGGGTGCGGATCGGTTCGTGTGGGGCCTGGTGGGAGAGGCGGCGGCCGCGGGGACGCTCGAGCGGATCGCGGACTTCAGAGCGGCGCAGGGCGACCGGATCGATGTGGGCGGCATAGATGCCAATGCACTGATCGCGGGCAACCAGGATTTCGCATTCGTGGGCGCGGCCACGTTCGCCGTCGGTGTCGCGGGGCAACTGCGCTTCGCGGGCGGCGTGCTCGAGGGCGAGGTAAACGGCGACGGGCTGCGCGACTTCGCAGTGGTGCTGACCGGCGTGACGGCGCTGTCGGCGGGTGCGTTCTTCGACCTGTAACCTGTAGCGGCGGCGCCGGACGAAGGCGTCAAGCATAACGGCAAAACTTTATAAGACAACTGCTTCCGGGCACCCGTTCCTGCCGTAGTCGTCTCAGTAGCAAGCTGGGCGGCCGCGACACGCCGTGGGTGCCCTTGTAAGCACGGCGGCGGGTTTCCTTCCTCTGACGGTCGCGTGGCTTTTGTCCCGCTCTGTCCGCTCCCCAAAAAGGGGGGAACGGCTACCCCATAAGGAAGGAGGCAAAGCCCTCTGGAGTGTTGGCAAACACCTTGTATCGGTACTTGCCGTCTACCAACAACCCACCGCCAAATCCTTCTCTGCTTTTTCCGACTCGCCCTGAGCCGCACGGCTGGCGCGGTTTCCGCATTTCGTCTCTTGACTGCCGCTCTGCCCAACCCCCGATTTCTGGGTGAAATTTAGCCATTTCGCCTCTCTGTTCTCTGTCGATGCCTTGACTGTCAACGCATCGGTTTCTCGAAAAACCAGTAGGTTGCGTGGAGGCAGCTGGAGCGGGAGTTTGGTGGGCGGGGGCGACCGGCTTCGAAATGCGGTGTCGTTACGGGCCGGTGTGGCGGCTGCCAGGTCCCCAACACTGCCAGACGGAACCCTCGGTACATCGTCGGCCCTGCAAAATTCCTTTAAGCGACATTCGGCAGCGTCTGGCCGTTCCAGGGAGGTAGCGGCAAGCGGAGGTC
>NZ_JBSYXP010000022.1:0-63443 GCF_054172105.1 Methylolobus aquaticus | reverse complement strand
CCGACAGCCGCTGGGCGGCGCCCGGCAGGTCCACCACGAAATCCGCTTGCTTGAGCCGACGCGTGGCGATCCGCTCGCCCGTCTCCCGCCAGTTCCGAGCGATATGGCACCAGTGTCTGCAACGTCAGTGTCACATCGTTCCGGAAACGCCGCTCCAGAATCCGGCGGTCTTCCTCGTCGATTACCACTACCACGTGGTTGTTGGAATGCAGATCGATACCACAGTAAAGTGCCATGACAGCCTCCTCGCGTTCTCTCGTTTGCCAGGTCAGTGGTACCAATGACCCGAGGAGGCTGGCTAGAGGATTATCAGGTTACTTTTTTCCGTAGCGCCGTGCCGTGGGCTCCGCTAAGCAGGCCGCTACCCATCAGTCCTTGCCGGCTGGCGGCTAGCCTACCCACACGCCCCAATGGCCCCACACGCCGTGCAGAAGTTGCAGCCGTCCTTGCGGATGACGGCGTAGTTGCCGCACTCGGGGCAGCGTTTGCCGGGGCGGACTTCCATCGCGCCGGCGGTGGCCGGGCGCAGCGGCACGACGTTGTCGGCCTCGAAGTGCAGCAGGCCCATCTCCTCGATTGGATAACCGTCTTCGTCCAATAACCCCAGCCGCGCGTACCGGTGCAGGATCAGCCGGGCCAGATAGGCGATGGTCGAGGGCGTGTTCTGCTGCCGGTGCTCGCCGGGCACCCAGGCCAGGAAGTCGCCGCGCGGCTCCGGGAAGTCGGCCAGTTGGCGCAGCTTGGCGCCGATCCAGGCCGGGTCGATCACGCGCATGTCGAAGGACAGCGACTTACACAGCCCGTCGAACAGGCGTGGGTACTCGCCCGACAGCCACAGCGAATACGGCCGGCGCTGGCCATTCGGCAGTTGCAGTTCCTTCAGGAACAGTACGAAATCATCGCCTGTGGCCGGGTTGATCACGTCCACGGTCCATGACAGTGTGCCATCGGTGCCGGTCTTGGGTTCCTTGGGCGACATCAGCGCATCGAGCACCGGCGTCGGGCCGGGATGGTCGAAGGCGCCGAGCTGCGCGCAGCGGTAGTGCACCAGCCGGGCGAAGCCGGCGATCAGGCTGGGCACGCGCACCGGCTCCCCATCCGGCGGGAACGGCAGGTCGAAGGCGTCGTCGCCCTGCGCCCGCATTAGGCTGGCGAGCTTGGCCTTGAGCCAGCCGCGGTCATTCGAGCGCAGATCCATCGACAGCGACTTGGCCAGCGCCCCAAGGCCACGTGGCTGTTCGGCGCCGTTGACCCAGACCTCAAACGGGTGGTTCTCGCCATTCTCGATGTGGCCGACGAACAGCGCGAAGCTGCCGCGCGGGTGGTCGACCATGTAGGTCCAGGCCGGATTGCCGCCGGCTGGGCGCGGGCGCTTCCGCCAGCGTAGCGAGGCCAGGGCCGGTTCCGGCAGCGATTCCAGCCGCAGACGCCGATCGGGATCGGTGTCGGCGAAGTCGTCCGAGTCGGCCGCCTCGGGTTCCGGCCCATCCGCAACCAGCACCTGCCCGACGACCGCGTTCGGCCGGTAGGTCGCGAGGCCCTTCAGCCCGGCCTTCCAGGCTTCGAAGTACAGATCCTGGAAGTCGGCATAGGGGTAGTCGGCCGGGACGTTGACGGTCTTCGAGATCGACGAGTCGATGTAGGGCTGCACCGCCGCCAGCATGCGCATGTGGTCCAGCGCCGCGATCTCCAGCGCGGTGACCCAGTGCGGCGGCAGATGGGCGACATCGCCGCCCCGGGCGCGGTACAGCCGGTAGGCGTGGTCCTCGACCGCGTATTCCTCGACGCTGCCGTCGGCCGCGCGCTTGCGGCGGGTGTAGCTCCAGGAAAACGGCGGCTCGATGCCGTTCGAGGCGTTGTCGGCAAAGGCCAGGCTGATGGTGCCGGTCGGCGCGATCGCCAGCAGATGGCTGTTGCGAATGCCGCCCCGGCGGATCGCTGCGCGCAGCTCGGCCGGCAGCCGCGACGTGAAGCCGGAGGCCAGGTATGGCTCGGCCTCGAACAGCGGAAAGGCGCCCTTCTCGCGCGCCAGCTCGACGGACGCGTGGTAGGCCTCATCGCGCATCACCTCGGCCACGCGCGCCGCGAGTTCCCGCGCGGCGTCGGTGTCGTAGCGCAAGCCCAGCATCAGCAGCGCATCGCCTAGGCCGGTGAAACCGAGGCCGATCCGCCGCTTGGCCATGGCTTCGCTGCGCTGCTGCGGCAGCGGCCAGAAGGTCAGGTCCAGCACGTTGTCGAGCATGCGCACGGCAGTGCGGACCAGCGCCCCGAAGCCGGCCAGATCGAACTCGGCTCGGGCTGCGAACGGCTCCGCAACGTAGCGCGTCAGGTCGATCGAGCCCAGACAGCAGCAGCCGTAATCGGGCAGCCATTCCTCGGCGCAGGGGTTGGTGGCCTCGAAGCGCTCGCAGTAGGCCAGGTTGTTGTCGTCGTTGGCGCGGTCGACGAACAGCACGCCGGGTTCGGCGTGGTCGTAGGTGCTGCGCATGATGCGGTCCCACAAGTCACGCGCCCGGACCGAGCGGTAGACCCACAGCCCGTCCTCGCGCAAGGCGGCGCCGGCGGCCTTCTGTTCGTCCGAGGGTTCGGCCGGATGCACCAGCGCCCAGGAGGCATCGGCCTCGACGGCTTCCATGAAGGCATCGGTCACGGCGACCGAGATATTGAAGTTGCTGAGTTCCCCGGCCGTGTCCTTGGCCTGCACGAAGTCGAGCACATCCGGGTGGTCGCAGCGCAGCACACCCATCTGCGCGCCGCGCCGGGCGCCGGCCGATTCGACCGTTTCGCAGGAGCGGTCGAACACCCGCATGTAGCTGACCGGCCCGCTGGCGCTGCTGGCGGTGCCGCGCACCCGCGCGCCTTTCGGCCGGATGCGCGAGAAGTCGTAGCCGACCCCACCGCCGCGGCGCATGGTCTCGGCCGACTCGGTAAGCGCGGTGTAAATCCCCGGCTTGCCGTCCTCGCAGCAGGAGACCGAATCGCCGACCGGCTGCACGAAGCAGTTGATCAGCGTGGCCTCGATGTCGGTGCCGGCGGCGGACAGAATCCGCCCGGCCGGGATGAAGCCCCGGCGCAGGGCGGTCAGGAATTGCGTTTCGAAGGCGCCGCGGCGGGCCTCGGGCTCGACCGAGGCAATGGCGCGGGCGACGCGGGCGAACACGTCCTCGGCACTGGTTTCGCCGTGCTTGGCGTATTTTTCGAGCAGAACGTCGCGGGAGATGGGTTGGCTGTTCATGGTGATGATTCCGCAGCCGCCTGCTTGGGCGGCCGACTGTTGGCTGGGTTCAGTTCCTTCGACTGCGCAGGACACACTCCGGTGCCTCGATCATTCGGGGAGGGGGCGGGTCGTCTGGCGGGCACGGCCCGAGTCTGACGCGGATTCCCGTTGGCGGTCGCCACGGGGAGTGGCGCGATGGGCAGACCTTAACAAACGGCGAGCAAGACGGGCAAGCGGTCGCCGGTGACACCATGTCTACCGATGGTAGCGCGTATCGCCGATGATTACAGCATATAGCGTTTCAGTGTCGCCTGGACGGGAAAACAGCGCCCCACCAAAACGGGTTGATTTCGCCAGCCGGTGTCAGAGCCGGCTGGGGTGCAGCCAAGGGTGCACCGAGCGATGAACGCCGCCGATGGAATGGGAGAGCGCTTCGCCCGAGGCTCAGCCCGGGGCCTCGGCCGGCCTGTTCAGCAGCGCGCTGATCTCGCCGCGGGCGCGTTTGCGCCAGGGAATGCCCAGCAGCCCCGATTCGCTGCGCAGTGCGGTGCGCTCGATGGCTGGGTCCTGACGCGGCGCGTCCCGCAAGGGGCGGAGGCCGTTCAATGCGGCCAGCAGCGTGGATCCGTTGTTAACCGCCGTCGCGACCACCGGGCTCAGGTCGAGCAGCGCGCCGCCGATCACGATCGCGACATTCGCGGCGGTCACTGTGGTGATGTTCTGGCGGACCAGCGACATGCCGCGGCGGGCGGTCAGGATCGCGAAGGACAGTCCGCGCAAATCGTCGTCCAGCAGGACCACATCGGCGGTTTCGCGGGCCAGGTCGGTCGCGCTCTGCGGTGCGGCCGACACGTCGGCCTGGCTCATGGCGGCGGCGTCGTTGATGCCGTCGCCGACGAAGGCGATCGTCCGGTGGCGTTCACGCAATTTTTGCAACACAGTGACCTTGCGCTCCGCATCGGCTTCGGCGAAGGTGCGCTCCGGCCGGAAGCCCAGCTGGTAGCCGACCGCGGTCGTGGCTTTCCGGGAATCGCCGCTGACCAGATAACAGGCGATGCCGAGGCGTCCCAAGGTCTCTATCGTCGTCGCGGCTTCCTTGCGGATCGCATTCGAGTAGAACACGGTCCCGAGCAGCACGCCATCGCGGACGACGTAGCGCTGCGAGCGGTTGAGAATCACGCCGTCGTGGCGCCGGTGGTAGTCGGCGTCGACGGTGATGCCGTGTTCCTGCAGGTAGTGGTAGGTGCCGATCGCCACGCTGTGGCCGTTGACCTCGCCGATCGCGCCCAGTTCCGAGAAATCCCGCGCCTCGACCGCCGTCCGCGTGATGGCCCGCTGCTCGGCGATATCGGCCAGCGCGGTGCTGAACGGGCGCAGCACGTAGTAGCACACTGACGCGGCGAGTCGGATCAGCTCGTCCTCGCTGACCGCGGAATCCACGGTATCGAACCCGCTGACCTTCACACCGGTTTCGGTCAGCGTGCCGGTCTTGTCGAACACGATGGCGTCGATCGTCGCCAGGCGCTCCAGCGCATGTCCGCTCCGGATCAGCACTCCGTTGGCCGCCGCATGTTGGAGGCAGGCGAGCACCGGCACGGGCGCGCTGATCGCGATGCCGAGCGCGAAATCGAGTTGCAGCGGCGCTATCGCCTGTGTGGGATTGCCGGTCGCCGCGTACAGCGCGAGGCTCACCCCCAACGCCGGCAAGACGGCCCGGTCGCTGATTTCGGAGACGTAATTGCTGATGCGTGTCTGCTTCCGCGACTTTTCGTGTACCGCGGCCAGCAGTCCGGCGGCCCGCGTGTCGGTGCCGGTGTGCTGGACGTTCAGGGTGATCTGGCCTTCGACCAGCACGGTCGATGCGTACACTTCATCGCCAAAACCGAGGGTGCGCAGTTTCGCGCCGCCGCCGAAGGCGTGCTGGTCGAGCAACGCCTCGCCGAGCACGACGGTGCCGTCGGCCGGCACACGGTCGCCGGGGCCAAGTAGCACCTGGTCACCCGGCATCAGATGTTTGGTGAGCACGCGCCGGCGCCGCCCCTTGCGCTCGATCCAATAATGCCGGCTCGGCACCGGGTTCGGCCGCTTACGGCGCCCGGCATCGGCCGTCATGTCACGCAACGTATGCCCGACCTCGGTCAGGCACAGCGCCAGTGCCGGTGCGAACAACTCGCCGGTCAGTGTGTGGAACAGGATCCATAAGGAATCGAGTACCTCGGCATCGAGCGTGTGCTTGCGCTCAATGCGTTGCAGCGTGCGTTTCCAGGTGGGCCACGCCGCCACGGCGATCGTGCCGCCGACGATGACCGGCGGGATCGCGAGTTCCAGCGGTCCGGCGAGCACGGCCAGGCCGAGCGCCGTCGCGGGACGGGTGAAGCGCTTGCGGTACTTTGAGCTTGGGGAAGATCCCTTAGGTGGCGGGGCCGCTGTCTCGCGGTCCAGGGATGCGTCATTCGTCGTGGCCAAGGGGATCATGCCTTGTCTGAAGAGTCCTTCCGGCAATCATTAGTTGGAGGAGTCGGCGGCGCAAGGATTCCGAGTGTTCTCGAAGGGTGTCATCGATCCTTTCGCCATTCCTTGGTATGCCACACGCGAATGATGAAGACGGTCTGATTTGCGATTAGGTAGCGCAACACATAGCCACCTGTGCCGAAGGGCCGGAACAGTTCCCGCCTTTCCGTGCCGTCGCCCATCTGGCGGCCCAGTCTGGATGATCCGCAAGCAGGTTTGCGCCTTCCAGGAGCGCTTGCGCGGCGCGCTTCGCTGCGATCGGGCTCTGCTCCTGCAGGAAACCGCGCAACCGTGCAACATCGTCGAGCGCCTCGGGCAGCCAGACTACTTCGGACACAGAAACTCGTCTTCACTGCCCCACGAACTGAGCCATTTCTCGACTGCCGTATGCGGCACGGCAACGCCCGTTCGCTCGTAGCTCTGCCAGCGCTCCATGTCCTCGGCTCTTTCACGTTCATGTTGCTCTTCGCGTGCGACGTATTCCTCGATGGCGGCTGCCATCAAGCGGCCGGGGGGACGTTCCTTCAGAGCGCTCAGAGCGGTGAGGCGTGCGAGCAGCCCTTCGTCGAGTTCGATGGCCGTGTTTACGGTCTTTGACATGGCTTGGTCCGATTTACGGTTCTTCTCACTCGCGCTTCTAGCATTCGCTATGCTCGAGGGTCAAGGCTTCATCGCGGACTTGTTCTGTGTGCACTGGAGCAAGGCGAAAGCTACAGCCCAGTCCCCCGTTCCAGTCGGTTACGTCCGACCAGGCTCTCCCAAGGCATCACCATTGGCATTCCCCTACCTCTGCCCGGTGACCGAAACCCTCGTTCCGGGTAGGGCCCCGGAACTGAGGAGCCCAGGGATGGCGAAGCCGCAAGCGTCGAAGCCATCGGTGCCAGGGCAAACGTGACCTAAGCCAGCCATCCGTGCGCGTCGCGCACGCTACCTCCGCGCCATTCGTAGCATGCGCCGCGCGCATGGAACAATATCGCCCCATCAACGCGCTGTCTCGCTGGCGCCGGTGCGAACCACTCGCCGGTCAGTGCGTGGAACTGTTTCGACACTGGAAATACCAACAATAAGAGAGACTCAAAAAAGGGCAAGTCTTAAACTTTCTAGTGCTCACTCCACGCAGTCGAGCTACTTGAAATCGTTTGTATCGGGTTAACTTTCTTATTTTTTCAATTCAGCAGGATTACCATCCTCCAAAATTGCAGAATGAAGAGCGTTGATTAAATCCTTTATTTTTTCTGTTTTAAGTTCCGGCCTCGTCTCGTAATGGATTCTCTGTTCATATCCGTCGAATCGTTCCCCTTGGTCCTCAAATTCCTTGCGTCTTATGCACTTCAAGCCGCTATAGGCGAGTTTCGATAGGGCCTCATACCAGCCCCCTGCCAGCACTTTGGTCCTGTTAACCATCTGCGGTACATAGATGCCACGCTGATAATTTTCTGGTGACCGTACAAAATCGTAAGTGTTGAGGTTATCGATCACCTCGACAGAGTAGTTCAAATGATTTCTGGTTCCGGTGATATGTGTTCTGAGCGCCAGAAAAGGCTGGGTGTCGAATATGGGGGCCGAGTACAGATCGACCTGATCGCCCGGCTGCAGACCATCGGGCCCACTCTCGGCAAAATGCTTATTCCCAGAAGTTCCCTTATTGCAGAATTTCCACGGTCGCTTGGCATCATCTAAGTGCACTGTTCCATAAATATTATTTTCTGGGACTCCCATTTTAGATGCCATTTGTCGATTGAAAACATCAAGCGAGGAAACGTAGATAGGAGTGAAGTTAAACTTGTGGTCAACCTCGCTTGAATCGCCAAATGCATATTTCTCTAATTTTCTTTGTTTATAGTGAACTTTATCCTTCCATGAATGGGGAAATTGATATCCTTGTCCTTCGACACAAAACCCCTCAAAGGCCAGTTTGCATGTTCCGTCTATGATGGGGTTGTCACATTTTCTCATATAATCCTTAACGGTCTTTAAGTTCCCTACGGATAAATCGTATTCGAATTGGCCGCATGTTTCCCTATTTGATTGCTTGACCATTTCATCTGTTACGGGAACGTAACCGTCATCATCATCTGCTTTCAAATTCCCTGAATACGATAGCATCAGTGCTTGAGATGTCAGGCCAGCTAAAAACAAAAAACTCTTCGGGCTCCAGAACGCAGTGCAAGACCGGGCCTTTGGTCCGGCATCCCGGTGGAAACCCATTGCAATCCGCTGACGGAGCGGTGGCCAGATACCTGAGTCGTCCGATGTCAATGGTGGGGCGGGAAGTCGCCAGCAGAAAACTTGCTTCATTAGTTCTCCGTGTGAGAATGGCCGCACATGAACGGATCAGACATGATCACTCGGCGCACGCTACCCCGCGCCAGGGTCCCCGTTGTGGACCGTGAGTCGCAGTGCTGATTTTTGCGATGCCAGCTCATCATGATGGCGATTACCACCGCTTCGGTCTCAGTTCTTACCCGCGGAGCCGTCGGCTCCAAGGATCGGATTCGAGGCAGCGTATGGTCACCGCTCTAATGGCCGAACTTATGCGGCAATCTGCTCGTAGGAAAACTGCGGCGCGTCAGCGCGTTTCGACGCATGTTCGACGGTAATCGAACGAATGTTGCCCTGGCTGTCGAGATCCAGAATCGTGTCCTCGTCCAGGTCGCGGGTCTCGGCGACGGGTACGTCGCGGAACTCGATCAGCAAGGTGTCGGTGTCGGCAAAGTAGCGTACTTTCATGGGGTAAACCTTCTGTCAAAGAATGCGTTATGAACGGTTTCACCATCTTCCAGCAAGATCACACGCAGATAACGATCGTCCATCTCCGGGATGCAGGTCCAACGCCGAATTCGCCCGTCCGATTGAATTGACTCACGAATGGGCGAGTGTATAGCGCGATCTATCCATTCATCTAGGATGTTCGCGCGATCCGGGCGACTACGGACGGCTTCGAAGTAACGCGTGACCTTCATGTCGCAAGGTTACCAGACACGCTCCGAGAGAATCGTCACCGGCATATCGACTGCCCTGGCCGCTACTGTGATCCGTGCGCATGGCGCACGTTACCCCGCGCCCGGAGACGCGTTGTGGACGGTGAGTCGTAGCATGCGCCGCGCGCATGGAACAACAGCGCGAGATCAGGGCCGGGTCGCGCCGAAGGCTGGCGCGTAGGTCGCCGGGGCCGTATTGTCCATTCGCTCGAGCAGTCCTTGTTCCACCAGCCGCTGCAATGTCGCGTCTGCGATGTCGGCGGTGAGTCCGCAACGCTGCACCAGCGTCTCCGCGGTGATGCGGCGCTGGCGGACTGCCAGCATCAGCACCCGCCGGTCCGGCTCCGGGAACGTGAGCAGGTCGCTCGGCCTCAGCCCTCGGCCTGGCTCGCCCATGGCGTCATGCGGGGGTGGCGACGGACCTAAACCGGCGTCCGGGCCCGTTCATGCCGCCGCGATCTTGGCCGCCACCGATTTCAGCGTCGCCGAAATCGGGTGGTCGGGTTTGGTCAGGCAGAACACGTCGCTACTGCCGAGCACGGCCATTTCCTGAGCCAGCGGCAGGATGCCGAGGACGGGCGTGTCGTAGGTCGATTCGATCCGCTCGCGCAGCGCCGGGAAATCGGCCGGGGTGATCGCCTTGTTGACCAGCAGGAACAGGTTCGGCACGTCGAGCTGCCGGGCCAGTTCGACCGCGACGGCCGTGCCCTGATAGTCCTGGCGGTCCGGCCGCAGGATCAGCATCAACACATCCGAAATCGCGATCGACAACAGGGTTTCCTCGTTGACGCCAGGATGCGTGTCGATCAGCAGGTGATCGAGCTCGAGACGCTCGATGAGCTCCTGGAAGCCGCTGTTCAGCAGACCCACATCATAGCCTTCGCTGAGCATGCGGGTAATGTCGCTGCTCTGCATGCTGCCGGGGGTCAGATAGATCTGGCCCTTGGCGATGCCCTTATTGCGGAGCACGGCGGTGACCTCGGTGGTCGCCGCTTCGATCGTGCAGCGGCCCCACAGGAAATCGTTCAGGGAGTGCTTTTGCTGGCCGGGCTCCAGTCCGAAGATCGCATGGATGCCGGGTGACTGAATGTCCGTGTCGATGACGCCGACGCGCTTGCCGGTGTTGGCGAGCAGCGCGGCGAGATTCGCCGTGATGTTGGATTTGCCGGTGCCGCCCCGAAAGGAATGGACAGAAATGACATGCGCCATGAGTCGTACTCCCGAATCGAGAGCCGAACTGTATCAGATTGCCGGTGTCGCCTTCAGCCTCGTGCAGCGGGGTTTGGGCCCCCGAGCTTCTCGGTGCCTCATTTGCCGGCCTCGTCGGTCGGCGGTGCGCCGTTCGTCCCTTCAGGCCCGCCCCGGCGCTGGCGGTTCTTCTCGCGTAGCTGTTTCGCCTGCTGCTGCAGCGAGCGGAAGAAGGGGGTGCCCGTCACCTGCTCGATCTCGGCACGGGTCTGGCTCGGGTCCACGGCGACACGCAACTGTTCCAGTTGCGATTCCAGCAAGTCGTGGCGGGCTTCCACTTCCTGCACCATGCCGAGCGCCGCGGTGGCCAACTCGCCGAATTCATTGCGGCGGTGCGCGTCGTCCCGGAGCTTCTGGAGCAGTTTGCCTTGCAGGTCGAGCTGATCCTTCTCGACCGCCTTGACGACGTCGCGCAGCGTCAGGATAGGTCGCACCATCCAGCCCGCGGTGCGCAATCCGACGAGGATCGAGATCAACAGCAGTCCGAGCGAGGCCCAGGCCGCGGTGCGGACGCCCCGGATCAGGTTCTCGATCAATCCCGATTCCGAGATCACGACCGCGAGCTGCCAGTTCAGGCCGAAATCCGCGAACAAGGGGGCGGCATAGACATAGTTGCGCCGACCTTTGACAACGAACTGGAACGATGTCGCCCGGCTTACGGTCAGCTGTGGGAACCGCTTCCTCAGTACTTTCGCGCTGGCGCGCGCGACCGGGTTGTCGCTGGCGGCCAGATCGTCGAGTCGCTCCGCCTTGTGTTCCTTGCCGCCACGTTCCCGGTCGAAATTCGAGCTGGCGACGATGCGGCCACTGGTATCGAAGATGAACGTCAGCGAATCGGGCGGCAGCGTCAGGCCTTGCAGGTGGCCCTTGATCGCATCGAGGTGGATGTCGGACGAGACGACCAGGCGCACATGGCCGCTGTCGTCGAAGACGGGGTCGGCAATCGTGACGACCGGCGCACCCGACGAGACGGCGCTGAAATAAATCGGTGACAGGATGCGCTGGTGCCGGGTCACGGCATCGCGGTAGTAGTCCTGCTGCAGGGGATCGAACACGGTGCGGCCGTGATCGAGACGCGTGCCGCTGCGGCCGGCCGAGTCGATCATATACCGCTGCAGCATGCCGCCCTTCCTGGCGTCCGATAGCTTCAGCACCGGTGTTCCGGTTTCGGTGCGATCGATTCGCAGCATCTGGCCTGTCGGACTGGTCAGCGTCAGATTGGCCCAGGGCACCAGCCGCGACTGCGTCCACAGGCTGTCGATGACGCGGCGCCGCGTCTCGGGATCGTGGATGTCGGAGAAGCGGCGCTGCGGCTGCAGGCGGACCCGCTCGGCGAAGGCCTCCGTCAGCGTCATCGGTATGTAGAGGTACTGGTACAACTGCTCGTCCATCGTACTGCCGATCACATTGACCATCTCTGCGGCCGTCTCGCGTGCTTCCTTCAAATGGCTCAGATAGGCGATCGTGCCCGTCAAGCCGACCGCCACGACCATCTGGAAGGTCAGGATCAATGGAAAGACGACGCGGATCGAGCGCATGGCTGCGGGATGGTTGGGTGTGCCAGACTGAGAACGTGTCAGCCGTTGCGCTGGTCGGAAAGCGCGTAGGCGACCAGACCCAACAGTGCCGTGGACAGGCCAGCCAGGCTTTCGAGCGGATGCTGCACGACGAAGAAGCCGCTGATGCCCAAGGTGCCGAGCACGAAGGCGATGGGCGACCAGGGGTAGCCCCAGGCACGGTAGGTGTCGGGCGGCCCGAGGCGTCGGCGCAGCACGCTCACGCCGGCAACGGTCAGCAAGGTGAACAGCGATAACGTAAAGGCGGTGTAGTACAGCAGCGTATCGAAGCGCACAGTGTGCAACAGCACAATCGCGAGCACGGCCTGGAAGGCGATCGCACGGACCGGATTGCCGCCGGCGTCGGTTACCGACAACGCGCGCAGCGGAGGCATCGCGGCGCTCAGCGCCCGGACCACGCGCGGGCCGGCGATGATCATCGAACTGATCGACGAGACCAGCAACAGGCTGATCAAGGCGCCCATGAAATGGCCACCGGTTTCCCCAAACACGCTGATCGCCGCCACCATGCCGACTTCCTTGACGCCGCGCAGTGCATCGACCGATGCGACGCGCATGAAGACGGCGTTCAGGCCGACGTACAGCGCCGTCACGAGCGCTGTTCCATATAGCAGGCTGCGCGACACATTCCGCTCCGGGTCGACGATCTCGCCGGCGAGATAGCTGCTCGCGTTCCAGCCGCTGTACGCGAACGACACCCAGACCAGATTGACGGCCAGCCCCGTGTTCCAGATCTCGGAACCGGAGAAGTCGAACGGGTTGAACGACACGGGTTGCGCGGCCGGTGCGGCGAATCCGGCCAGCACGAACAGTCCGATCACCGCGACCTTCAGCGCCGTGACGGCCTTTTGAAACGACAATCCGGCCGAGAAATGCGCGACATGCAGCCCGGCGACCGCGAGGATGATCGTCGTTGCGACCGTCTTCTCTGGCAGGGCGGGGAACGCGCCTTTCAGATAGCCCGCGAACGCCAGCGAGGCCGCGGCGATCGGCGCCGCGAAGCCGATGGTCGCGCTGGTGAAGCCGGCCATGAAGCCCAGCGCCGGATGGTAGATCTCGGTCAGGAAGTGATACTCGCCACCGCCCGCCGGCAGTCGGGTCGCGATCTCGGCGTAGCAGACGGCGCCGAGGAAGGCCAGCAGGCCCCCGAGCAGCCAGATCGCGAGCACCGGGAAGCCCGCGGGCGTTTCGAGCAACTGATACCCGAGCGAGGTGAACAGACCCGTGCCGATCATGTTCGCGATCACGACGGCGATCGCGGTCGCCAGGTCGATCCGGCGGGTGCTCGGTTGCATGGGTTCGCGCAATGGACGGGTTTTCGGCCGGGCGCGGGTACGGCCGTCTAAGGCCGCGCGCTGATCAGGTACTGGTAGGGCAGTGTCGCCGTGTCCACGGTGATGTCGCTAAAGCCGGCCGCGGAGAGTTCCTGCTCGATCTGCCGGGGTTCCAGCCGCATCTCGACCGGCGGCCCGTCGGGCGTCGGTAACTTCTTGAAGTCGACGACCAGCAACTGACCGTCCGGTTTCAGGCCTTCCCGCAATTTCCGGAGATACGCATCGCGCCCCTCGATGTGGTGGTACACGTCGACCATCAAGGCACGGTCGGCTTCGCCCTTGGCGAGGCCCGGGGAATCGTACGCGAGCTTGCGCGTGACGATCGAACCCGGCGCCGCGGGTGGTTCTTTCGCGAGGCGTTGCTCAATGTAGTGCTGAAACCGTGGGTCGACATCGGCCGCGATGACCCGGGCGCCGGCGGCCGCGGCGCGGAAGCTGAAGTAACCGGTGCCGGCGCCGATGTCGATGAGCGTCTTGCCCTTGATCTCACCCATTGCCGCGAGGACGGCTTCCGGCTTTTGCCAGGCGGCGCGCTCGGGCGCCTCGAAGCGAGCGACCAGGGTGTCGAAGCCCATCATCTGCATATGCGCGTTCGCGGCGCCGTGGTGGGGTGGAGCGGGAGTTGGTGGCTCGGCGGCAGCCTGGCCGCACAGGCTGCCTGTCAGGAGGGCCGGGAGCGTCGAACGTGTGCGTGCCGGTATGAACATATGCTAGCTGTTCCGTGGTGTTCGATGGTGAGGCCGGCATCATAGCAGCAGCCCGCCATAGGGGGTTTGGTGGCGATCGTCTCGCGCCTTCAATTATGATCGCGACCCACTCGACCTTTAGGGAACCCGACATGAGCCCCAGCAAACCTGTGCGAAACGGTGCGGAACTGCTCGTCGAGTCGCTGCGGGCGCAAGGGGTCCGCTATATCTTCGGCGTGCCCGGCGGCGCGGTCCTGTCGGTGATCGAGGCGCTGTCGGAGCGGGGTCCGGAATTCATCGTCTGCCGCGACGAAACCGGCGCGGCCTTCATGGCGCAGGCCTGGGGCCGCATCACCGGCCAGCCCGGCGTCGTGCTGACCACCTCCGGGCCCGGACTGATCAACGCGGTCTGCGGTGTCGCGACCGCGACCGAGGACCGCGACCCGCTGGTGATCATCACCGGGCAGGTGCCGCGTGCGATGCGCTTCAAGCAGAGTCACATGAACCTTGACTCGGTGCAGTTGTTCGCACCGATCACCAAGTGGAGCATCGAGGTCGAGTCGGCCGATACGCTGCCGGAAATCGTCGTCAATGCGTTCCGTATTGCCTCGGCGCCACGGGCCGGGGCGGTCCATTTGTCGTTGCCGACCGATGTCGCGAAAGCTGCCGTGTCGACCGCGCCGCTGCCAGTTCCGCCCGCGACACGGGCCGGCACCGCGCCGCCCGAGTGCCTGGCGCAAGCGGCCGCGGTGTTGGGGCAGGCCCGCCTGCCGGTCGTGCTGCTCGGCATGCGGGCTGGCGAGGAATCCGCGTCCGCTGCCGCGCGCGCCTTGCTGGAACGCTTTCCGCTGCCGGTCGTGATGACCTTCGAAGCGGCCGGCGCCTTGTCGCGCGAGTTGCTCGACCGCTTCGTCGGACGCATCGGCTATGTGCGCAATCAACCGGGCGACCGGGTATTGCAGCAGGCCGATGCCGTACTGGCGGTCGGCTACGACACGGTCGAATATGATCCGACTGAGTGGCTCAGCGGCGACCGGGTGCACCTGATCCATCTGGACGCGCTGCCGGCGGTGGTCGACCGCGCCTACCGGCCGGCGGTCGAACTGATCGGCGACATTGCCGCCAATCTGGCCGCACTGGGCAATTGCCTGCCGCCGGTTGCGCCGCTCGAGGCGGCAGCGGTTGCCGTGGCCCGCGATGAACTGCGCGACGAGCAGCAGCGCGGGGCCGGACTCATTGGCTGTCCCATCCATCCGCTGCGTTTCATCCATGAATTGCGCGCGGCGCTGTCCGACGAGGTCACTGTGACCTGCGATGTCGGCGCGCACGAGATCTGGATGGCGCGCTACTTCTTCTGCTACCAGCCGCGCCATCTGCTGTTCAGCATGGGCCACCAGACCATGGGCGTCGCGCTGCCCTGGGCGATCGCCGCGGCGCTGGCCCGCCCAGGTCGCAAGGCGGTGTCGGTGTCGGGCGACGGTTCGTTCATGATGACTTGCATGGAACTGGAAACGGCAGTGCGGCTGAACCTGCCGACCGTACACGTCGTCTGGAAGGACGGCGCCTACAACCTGATCGAGTCGCTGCAACTGCGGGATTACGGTCACAGCTTCGGGGCACGTTTCGGCCCGATCGATTTCGTCAAGCTGGCCGAGGCGCTCGGCGCGACCGCTTACGGCATCGACTCAGCCGATGTGCTCGCGCCGACGCTGGCCCGGGCCCTCGCGGCGTCCGGGCCGGTACTGATCGAAGTGCCGATCGACTATCGCGACAACGCGGATCTGGTCGATGCGGTGGACGCGTCGGCACAACACTGAGCGGAGACCGCAGC
Organism: Methylolobus aquaticus; assembly: GCF_054172105.1. Taxonomy (NCBI): domain Bacteria; kingdom Pseudomonadati; phylum Pseudomonadota; class Gammaproteobacteria; order Methylococcales; family Methylococcaceae; genus Methylolobus; species Methylolobus aquaticus. Next base: position 48,058 of record NZ_JBSYXP010000022.1, on the reverse strand, counting down.
ACATGGCAATCGACGACGCGTTCATCAAGGCCTTTCAGCATCACCGCCGTCAAGGCGATCTGTTCCATCCGCCCGGACGCGAGGACAACGGCCTGTTCCAGACCTCGACCATCGGCGCGCTGATGGAAGGCATCTACGATGGCGAGGTGACCTACCGGGAATTGGCGACTCACGGCGACTTCGGCCTGGGCACCTTCAACGCGCTGGACGGCGAGATGATCGCATTCGACGGACGCTACTATCAGATGAAATCCGACGGCAGGGCCTACCCGGTCTCGCCGGATGCGAAGACGCCGTTTGCGGTAGTGATGTTCTTCGATCCGACCGTGAAGGTGCTTTGGGAAGAACAGATCGGCTGGCAAGGGTTCCAGCAGGCGGTGGACAAGGCCGTGCCGAGCCGCAACGTCTTTTACGCGGTGAAAGTCCGGGCGCAGTTCGACTACATCCGGGTGCGCACGGTGCCGCGCCAGAACAAACCCTATCCGCCACTGGTCGAGGTCGCCAGGCACCAGCCGGAGTACACGCACGAGAGCGTCGAAGGCACGCTGGTCGGGTTCCGTTTCCCGGATTACGCACAGGGGCTGAACGTCGCCGGCTACCACGTGCATTTCCTGACCGCCGGTCTCGATGCCGGCGGGCACGTGCTGGACTTTCGGATGCGCGATGCGACGATCGACATCGACGTGACCTCGGAACTGCACATGGAAGTCCCGGATTGCGGCGACTTCCTGGATGCAGACCTGTCGAAAGACCAGACCGAGGACATCCACCGCGCCGAGAACTGATCCTCGGGTCGGTGCGCGGAGTCCGGGATCGTATTCGATGTTCACCTGCCGGGTTCGCCCGGGATCCAACCGAGAGGCTTTCCCATGCGCTTGCCGTCGCTGCTGTTGCTGAGTGTTGGCGTTCTGGTCGGGTTGACTGCCTGTCAGCCTTCCGTCACCCACAAGACCCAGCCGAGTGGCCCGGCGCCGAGCCTGACGGGCTCCGGTTCCGCCCCCTTGCTGCGGCTGGTGGGTTCCAACAGTATCGGGAACACCCTCGCTCCCGCGCTCGCCAAGGCCTATATGGAACAGCGGCTCGGCGCCAGCCGGGTCGTCGTGAGCGAGGATCCGGCGCGGCACTCCCGGCGGATTGAAGGATTTCTGCCGGGTGAAGCCGGGGCGCGTCACATCGAGGTTGTGGCGACCGGGTCCGGTTTCGCGTTCACTGCCCTCGAACAGGGCAAGGCCGACATCGGCATGTCATCTCGCTCGATCACTGCCGAGGAGATTGGGCGCCTGGCCTCCCTCGGGAATATGAGCGATCCGAACTGCGAGCACGTGCTGGGGCTGGACGGTCTCGCGGTGATCGTCAACCCGGAGAATCCCGTCTCGAGACTTACCGTGGAGCAACTGGCCCGGATTTTCAGTGGCAGTGCCGGGAACTGGGGCGAGTTCGGCGGTCCGACGCTGCCGATCCATCGCTACGCACGCAACCGTGAATCGGGGACCTTCGACTCCTTCAGGGACATGGTCCTCGGGCGCATGGGTGACATGGCCAGCGACACCCACTATGTCGTGGACAGCCGCGAACTCTCGGCAGCCGTTGCAGGGGATCGCGGTGCCGTCGGTTTCGTCGCTTTGCCCTTCGTCGGTCAGGAACGCGCCGTGGGCATCGCGTCGTACAACCAGGTGCCTATCCCGCCGACGATCGTCAATGTCGCCCGCGAAGTCTATCCGCTGACGCGACGGCTCTATCTGTACACGCCGGCGAATCCCGCCAATCCCGCGGTGGCCGAGTTCGTGGAGTTCGCGCTGTCCCCTGCCGGGCAGACGATCGTCGGCCGGATGGGATTCGTCGGCCAGAGTGTCGAACCCGTGGTGCCCGAGAAATTTCTGGGACAGCTGCCCGCGAAGGTGCCCCCGTCCTATCGGCAGTTGGCGCAAACGGCCCTGGTCGTCCCGGTGACAATCCATTTCAAACCGCACAGTACCGAGTTGGACAACAAGGCCTCGCGGGATATTGGCAGGCTCGCCGAATGGTTGGACTCGTCGCCTTACCGCGGGCATGCAGTCACCCTGGCCGCCTTCGGTAACAGCCCCGATGGTCTCTATGCCGCACCAAACGAAACGACGGCGGGTGCCACGGCCGTCAAGGCGGAACTGATCCGCCGTGGGGTCAGTGCCGTGAGCATCCTGGATCTCGGTGAGGCGTTGCCCCTGGCACCCGACGAAAGTGCGAGGGCGCGCGAGAAGAACCGGCGGGTGGAGATCTGGGTCAGTCGCTGATCCCGCGTTTACCCTATCAAAAGGCGAACGGACCGCCGCAGCGTGGCCCGGGCGCGTGAGGCGGTTGCCCGGTAACGCGGAGTGGCACCGGCGCGCAAGCCTGGCCCGGGGGAATCATCCGACTGTCTCGAAATCGTAACAATTGCCGTGTGGAATGGGGGCAATAACCGGGTTGAGGCCTCCCAGACCATGTGCAGCAATCATCGACGCTCTCTGTCAACGGGCACTGCCCCCCTGTCGATCGCGTCGCGGCACGCATGGCTGAGGCCTGTAGCAGTAGCCTTCGCCCTGGCGATCGCCGTGGGCGATGCGCTGGCCGTGCCGTTGTTCCTAGGCGAGGGCACCATCCCGGGCAGCATTGCGGATGACACCGGGCTGACCGATATGCTGGAGGACGGTGTCTCGCGACAAAACGTGGTCGGTGGTATTGGTTCGGGCTTGGCCTACAGCGGCGACGGAACCACCTACTTCGCCTTGGCGGACCGGGGCCCGAAAGGTGGTTCGACTTCCTATATCAACCGCATATACCGCGTCGATATCGGTCTGACCCGGTCAGCGGAGAACCGGTATCGCGTGGAGCCCGCCCTGAAATCCACATTGCTGCTGGGCCTGGGAAACGGTGCCTACTTCACCGGAAAAGCCGATGCCCACGACACCATAAACTCGCCAGGGGGCAGGCGTTTGGATTCGGAAGGTATTCGCGTCACGGCTTGCGGCAAGACCGCCTTCGTCTGCGACGAGTACGGCCCCTTCATCTACGAGATCGATCTGAAGACCGGGCTGCGGCTTCGCAACGTGGAGATCCCGCACCGCTTCGAGGTCGACTTTCCCTCCGAAAAAGCCGCGATCGAGCGGGACCACAACCACTATGGCCGGCAACACAACCGCGGCTTCGAGGGGCTCGCCCTGACCCCGGATGGGAGCCGGTTGGTCGCCGCTCTGCAGCAACCGCTGCTGCAGGACGGTGGCCTGGACGCACAGAACAAGCCGCTCGGCCTGAATTGTCGTCTGCTCGAGATCGATCTGAATAATGGCGCGATCCGCGAGTTCGTTTATCCCTTGGATACCCCTCTGAATGGGGTCAGCGAACTGGTCGCGATCAACGACCACGAGTTCCTGATCGTCGAACACGATGGGGCTCCCATGTCCTCGGCGACGTACAAGCGGATATTCCGGATAGATATCAGCGGTGCGACCGATGTCCGCGACGTGCCTTCGCTACCTCCTTCGGGGAATCGTGTCGAGGTTGCCGGAAAAACTCGTACGTTCGAGCCCGTCAAGAAGGCACTGTTCCTGGATCTCCTGAATGCCGGAATCCCGTATATGCCGGAGAAGGTCGAGGGACTGACCTTCGGGCCCGACTTGCCGGATGGCCGCCATCTGCTGATCGTCAGTTCCGATAATGACTTCGTGCCGACACAACCCAATCAGTTCTGGGCCTTCGCCGTCGACCCGTCCGAGCTTCCGGGTTACGAGCCCATGCATTTTCTCCGGGGCGCGGCGTGTAGTAATCGCACCGTGACGGCCTCTGCTGCAGTGGGCGGGCGCAATGGGAAGAGAAGCCGGATTGGCGGGTCTTGATACCTGCGCCGCCAGGACTTCAATCGGTTCCTGCCGGGCAACGATCGAACGTCGCGGCCTTGCGGTAGTCAGGACGGTCTGGCCTGACTCCGTGCTGTAACGCCCGTTTGTTACACCACCCGACGTGGGGCCCGCGACTCTCCTAGTTTTGCGGCCAAGGCCCCGAAGGGCAAAGACGAGGAGGATGCCATGTTCACGTCGATCCCAGGTCGTTCCAGGCCAATGGCTTGGCTGGCGATCGGTTGCCTGCTTTTCAGCCTCTCTGCGCGGATCCAGTTGCCGGTCGGCAGCTTGTTCAGTTCGGTACCGGCGGCAGGGCCGGCTGCGGCGGTGACCTCATCCTCTGTCGAGGCCGGCATTGCGTTGGGCTTCCGACAAGCACAGGCAGCGTCGTCGCCAGCAGACAAGTCGGCGAGTCAGGCCGATATCGTCGACTTCTTCCGGATGGGCATGGCGGCGCTGGCCGGGCTGGTGCTATTCATCTATGGCCTGACGCGGCTCGCTGAAGGCCTGATGGAAGTGAATACCGAGCGGATGCGAGTCCTGCTGGGCAAGTTCACGACCAACCGCATCGCCGGCGTGGGCACAGGGATCGTGGCCACGGCGCTGCTCGAATCATCGTCGGTGACCATCATCATGGTCATCGCGATGGTCAGTAGCGGGGTGCTGACCTTCGTGCAGTCGCTCGGTGTGGTGCTGGGTGCCAATATCGGCACCGCCGTGGGCGCCCAGATCATTGCGCTGGACGTCAAACAATACGTTCCCCTGCTGATGTTCGGCGGGCTGTTGATCAGTCTGGTCGCCAGGAATGCCACGCTGCGCAATGTCGGCGTGATCGTGCTCGGCTTTGGCCTGATGTTCTATGGACTCGAAGCCATCGACGACGCGGTGCGGCCTCTGCGCAAGTACGAGCCATTCATCGACATGATGCAGGCCTTGGGCAACCGGCCCCTGCTCGGCGCTCTGATCGGCGCGGTTTTCACCGTCGTGATTCAGTCCTCGTCGGCGACGGTGGCCATCGTCATCACGCTGGCCGGTTCCGGGATGATTTCGTTGCCCGCGGGCGTGGCGATCATGCTCGGTGCCGAAATCGGCACGTGCTCCGACACCCTGCTGGCGACGATCGGTCGCGGCCGTTCGGCACTGCGCACGGGTTTGTTTCACTTCCTTTTCAACTTGACGACCGCCGCGCTGGGCATACTGCTCGCGCCGCAACTGGTGCAACTGGTTCTGGCGTTTTCGGAAGGCGCCGGGGTCGGTCGCCAGATCGCCAACGCGCAAATCCTGTTCAATGCCGTGGGTGTGGGAATCGCGGTGATCTTTCTTCCTACCATTGCCCGCGCCTTGGAACGATGGATTCCGGACCGCTCTCCGGAAGCGGCCCCCGTGGCGGTCGGGGAAGTTTCATGAGCGCGCGCGGCTCGCGACCCGAGACGGCTCCGCCGCAAGGCTTCCCGCGCGGTCTTCAGTGGCTTCGGTCGTCGGCGCTGCTTGCCGGGCTGCTTGCGTTTGGTGGATGCGGGCAAAACGAGGTGCCGGAGGCCGCCGCCGGCTTCCCGGAAGCGCTGCGCCGGGCCGAGGCGCAGGTGGGCGGCGAGCCCGTACTAAGCGGCCGCATCGTCGTGGATGGATCCAGCACGGCGTATCCCTTGTCGAAGCTCATGGGCGCCGAGTTCGGCAAGCGGCACGCCGGGGTCGCGGTCGACGTGGCGGTGTCCGGAACCGGTGGAGGGTTCAAGAAGTTCTGCGCCGGTGCGGCCGACATCACCGGCGCCTCGCGGCCGATCAACGAACAGGAGGTTGCGCAGTGCCGCGTGGCCGGCATCGAGTACGTGGAATTGCCGGTGGCGTTCGACAGCATCGCGGTCGTCGTCAATCCGAACAATACCTTTGCCGGCTGCCTGACGCTCGGCGAGTTGCGCACGATGTGGGAACCGGCCGCCATGGACCGCGTCACGACCTGGAATCGCGTGCGTTCCAGTTTTCCGGCCCAGCCGTTGACGCTGTTCGGCCCCGGTGTGCATTCCGGTACGTTCGACTACTTCACGCTGGCGATTCTCGGTGACGAAGGGCACAGCCGAACCGATTACTCCCCGAGCGAGGACGACGAGGTCCTCGTGAATGCCGTCGCCAAGGACCCGAACGCCTTGAGCTACTTCGGCTACGCGTACTACCTGACGCACCGCGCGCGCTTGAAACTGGTGGCGATCGATGCCGGTTACGGCTGCACCTTACCGTCGCCGGAAACCGTGATTGATGGCAGTTACCAGCCGCTGTCGCGGCCGTTCTTCATTTATGTCAAGGCGACGGCCGCGGTGCGTGCCGAGGTGCGGGCCTTCACGCGCTTCTACCTTGCGCCAGAGAACGCTGGCCTCGTCATGCAGATCGGTGATGTGCCGCTGCCGACATTGAGCCTGCGAGCCGCGCGTTCGCGTTTCGATCGGGTGCAGACGGGAACGGCGTTCGGTGGTGCCGGGTCGCTGCTCGGGTTGCGGCACGGCGGGCTGTAATTGCGCCTTCTCGAACTGGCGAAGGACCGGGAATCCACTCGCCTCCCCGTAACCCGTTGTCCGGACCACTCTTGTCTGCGCCGGCACAGCCGCTTAGAGCGCCCGAGCTTACCGAACGGTATTGACCGACCGCTTCAAGCGTTTAGCGTCTGCCAGAGTTGGTAGACTTCGATGCCCGCCGGATCCGGTGCATGCACCATCGGTAGCCGGCGCTCCGGCAACGGTTTCGCGAACTCGCCGTAGAAGGTGTCCAGTGTGAAGTACTTGCGGTCGTCTGCATAGAACGGCGCATATTCTTCCCGGGTCGTGATGAAGGTCACGCGATCGGGGCTGCAGTAATACATCGCCGCGAGACACATGCGGCAGGGGTGCGCCAGGATGAAAAACTCGCACCCGGCGAAATTTTCCGAGTGCAGTTTAGCGGCAGCCTCGCGGATCGCGGAGATCTCGGCGTGGGCCGTCGGATCATGGGTTTGCGCCACCCGGTTGACGCCCTCGGCTAGGATCTCGCCATCCTTGACGATCAGGCAGGCGAAAGGCCGGCCACCCTGTTCCACATTGGCTCGCGCCAGTTCGATCGTGTGACGAATGAAATTCATAGGGACTCCCAAGCTTGATTTGACGGCTGCGCCTCCGGTATCAACGCAGGGAGAAAGTCTCCGACTGCCGTGGCGCACACCCTACCTGCTGCCGCAAATGCCTGTGGCACACCCGCTAGAATACGGCAAAATCATCGGCCGTGATCGTCGCGGCCGAGACCCCGACCAGAATCATCAGCACCTCGCCCGTGTCGGCCTCCTGTAACAGCGTGTGGGCGGCCGCCGCGCCCGTCCCCTCAGTCACGGCGAGGTCTTCATAGGCCAGTCCCGGGCTCAAGCCCAGCCAGTCGACCCCGTCCGCGAAGTCGAGCACCCGGTCGGTGCCCGCCTGCGCTTGCAGAAAAAACGTGTCTGAACCCGCTCCGCCGAGCAAGCGGTCAAGACCCGCGCCACCGAGCAGCCAGTCGTCGCTGGCTCCGCCCCAGAGCCGATCGTTGCCGTCCCCTCCCTGGAGTCCGTCGTCGCCAACCCCACCGAACAGGCGGTCATGCCCATCTCCTCCCTGGAGCAGATCGTTTCCGCTGCCACCGCGCAGCAGGTCATTACCGCTCAATCCCGACAAGACGTCGTCCCCGCCCTGGCCGTTGATCACGTCCGCCGAATCGTCGAAGCCGGCGACTGTGTTGCTGTCTTCGTTCAGGAAGGTCACCGCATCCCGGCGCAGCACCTCCGTGATCTCGCTACCGACCGGCACGAGGTCGAAGCGGTCCACGAACTCGCTGTCGCCGTCGAACCGGAGGTTCCCCAGGGATTCATCCAGGTTCGTCAGCGTTCCCGCGTTCGCGTGCTTCAGCACGATCCGGGTGTCCTTGACGCCCTGGAAGCGGATAACCGTGTCGTAGCCGCGCTGTGCCAGCAGGAGGTTTTCGAGGGTCATTCCCTCGCCCTCGAATCGGAGAATGTCCGCTTCAGCGGCACGTTCCGCCGACGGATTCCGCGTCAGACCGGTGAAATCGGCGACCACGTCGCGGCCGTCGCCCGCCCGGAACACGAAGGTATTGCGCCCGGAACCGCCGACGAGCAGATCGTCGCCCAAGAGGCCCGTCAACACATCATTGCCGGCCAAACCACCGTGGAGGTAGTCACCACGGTCGCTGCCGTACAGCACATCGTCCGACGCGGTCCCCTCGATCGCGTCCGGATAGGGATTCACCGCATGGACGGTGCCGTAGACGTCGTTCGAGTCCTGGTGCTTACCGTATCCGGCGAACCCTTGGGTGGTCGCGTTCGCGGCCGTATTGCCGTCGAACAACAGGTTCGAGCCGACCACGGTCGATCCCTCGAGCGCGAAGATCGCGCCGCCCTTGCCCAGCCCTGCGGTGCCCCCCGTGCTGCTGTTGGCCGCGTTGTCGCTGAACTGAGCATCGCTTACCGTCAGTTTCGCGCCGGCATGAACGAAGATGGCGCCGCCCAAACCGGCGCCGCCACCACCGGTGCCCCCTTCGGCGCCGTAATTGTCGTTGCCGCCGCCACCGCCCTTCTCGCCGCTACCGGCAAAACTGCCTCCCGCGTGGCCCGTACCGCCGGCCCCGCGCTTGGCGGGGGCGAGCACGAACCACTCGGCCCCGCCGCCGCCGCCGCCGCCGCCACCGGCACCGCCGGCGCCGAAACCGCCGAAACCGCCGTAGCCACCACTGCTGCCGTTGTACTTTGATTCCAAACCCTTGGTAGCACCACCGGCCCCGCCGCCGCCGGCGCCACCCCCGCTGCCGAAGGCCCCGCTGTCGCCGAATCCGCCATTGTTGCCGTTCGTTGCATTGGTGGGTCCCCCGGCGCCACCGCCAGCCCCGCCGCCACCTTCGAAGCCGCCTCCGGCTCCGCCGTGTGTACCAGGTGTAGGACCCCGGCCCCACATCACCTCGCCGTCACCGCCGTGGCCGGCGCGACCGCTGCTGTTCCCGCCGTGAACCGCGTTGGAACTGAATTGCGCGTACGCGATGTCGACCGAACCCCGAAGGATCGTCAGTGCCGACCCGGCACCGAGGCCACCGCCGCCCCCATTGACGCCGTCTCCGCCTTTCGCGTACCCGTCGGCAAAGTTGATGTCCGTGAACGTCACGTGGGCGCCATCGATCGTAAACAACCGATGCTGCCCTTGGCCGCTGATCGTTGGGGCGCCGAGCACGCTGCCGAGGAAATCGATATCGTTGCCGATGCCCAGCGTCGGCAGCACGCTGGCCAGCTTGATCGTGCCGACACCGATCGCCGATAGATCGATCGTATCGCGTCCGTCATGCGCCGCGGCGTCGAGAATCGCCTGACGTAGCGAGCCTTCGCCGGCGTCGTTGGTATTGGTGACGCGAAACTCCACCGGTTCCTCCGCGGTGAACGGGTTTTTCTGAAAGAAATTGCCCCGCTGAAGCAGGATCGCGACGCCCTGGTAGCTATACCGGTCGTAGGTGACTCCGTCCTGAACGATCGGTGTGCTGTCCTTGACCCAAGCCTCGTCTTTCGGCACGACGACCTTGCTGTCGCTGCCCTGAATGGTCCAGGTGCGCGTGGCGTCGGACAAGCCCAGCAAATCATGCGCGCGGAGCGTCAACCGGTTGGCGCAGCCCAGATTGATGATCTCGATGCCGTCGATCCGACTGCCGATCTGCGGATTGGTCAGGTCGAGGTTGTTCGAGGTCAGCAGATAAGGATTCAGCAGCAGCGTATCCGTCCCGCTACCCCCGTCCAGATAGCGGAACGACAGACTACCCAAGGTCAGGATGTCATCGCCCTCGCCGCCGAACATGACGACCTGCTCCGGACTCGTGGGGTCGTTGCCGGCGCTCTCCAGGATGTCGTTACCCTGTCGGCCGTTCATGATGTGCGGCGCGGCCCGCGTCGCCTTGGTGGTCGCCTGCAGAACGTCGTCGCCGGCCGTGCCGAGATGGGTGGTCGCGCCGGTGAAGTCGCCGCCGAAGGCCGCGAAGACCCGGCCGGGCACGCTCGCGTCACCGATCCCGGCCGTGCCGCGGGTGCCGATCGCGAGATCGCTGAATCCATCCCCGTTGATGTCCCCGGGACCCGCGACGCTGAATCCGGAATACGAGTTCGGCTCGGCCCCCCGGGCCAGAAAGCCATGGGCACTCTTCAGCGTATCGAGATCGATGCGGCCGCCCGCGCCGATGTCCTTGCCCCCATAGACGATGAAGCTGTCGCCACGGGTGTCGGTGCCACCATTGAGTCGATACGCCGACGGCATGCCGATCAGGAGGTCGGCGTAGCCGTCGCCATTCACGTCTCCGGCACCGGTGACGGAGTAGCCCAGCGCGCCGCTTTCCTCCAGGCTGCTCAACACGAACCCGTCCTTCGAGTTGCCAGCGAGGACTGCATCCAGCTTGAAGGTGCCGCCACTGCCCAGGGTGGCGCGACCGAATACGACGAACGCCTCGCCACCGAAACTGTCGGGGTTAGGCGACTCGCCGATGACGAAATCACCGAAGCCGTCGCCATTCACATCGCCAGCCGCGGCAATGACGCGATGCCGGACCAGTCCCAGCGACTCCTGCTCGACACGGAAGCCGTCGGCGCCGTTCAGCGTGTCCAAGTCAACACGTCCCCGACTGCCGATCGCGGCACTCCCGTAGACGACATAACCGGTCGTCCTGTGGGTGCCGGTGCCGATGACCCCGAGATCCTCGTAGCCATCCCCGTTCAGATCGCCCAGCAGGTTGACCTGGAGCGCGCCCGGGTTGGCGGTCGAGCGCAGCACGAAACCGCCGGTCCCGTTTAAGGCCCCCGGCACGGCTATTGTGGAGACCACCCCGGTCTGCCAGCTATTCTGACCGAACAGCACGAACGGATTGCTGTCGCCGCTGCTGACCACGAGGTCATCGTAGCCGTCGCCGTTCAGGTCGGCGGCGGCGACCACGGTGACCGTCTTGCTCGTGAACTGGCTATTGTCGATCGATACCCCGCCGAGCTTCTGCTGTAACGCGGCCAGGGTCTCGACGCCACTGGTCGAGGCCCATTGCGCGGGATCGTCGCTGCCGAACACGATCGTCGCGAAGCGCGATGAGGACGTGCTGGTCGTGCCGACGACGAAATCGGCGAGGCCGTCGCCGTTGAAATCACCGTGGCCGACGCTCTGCTCCCCGGCCAGGAAGCCGATGCCGTCGGTTCTGACGGTGAGAGGTGCGAGCGGTGCCGCCCCGACCTGCGGATCGCTGCCGAACACGAGATTGAAGCGCTGGCTCGCCGCGCCGCCCGAGCCGGCGTCCGCGACCAGCAGATCGACGTAGCCGTCGCCGTTCAGATCGCCGCCCGCCCGGACCGACCCGATCTGGCTACCGGCTGGCGGCGTGAACACGAAGCCGTTGTCGCTGCGCAGTTTGGCGACATCCATGCTGCCGCCCGGACCCATCCAGGGTCGGCCGAACGAGACATAGGCCTCGCCGGCGGTCGGCGCCCCGATGATGAGATCGGGGAGGGCATCGTCATTGACATTGCCGGCGTGGGCAACGGACAGGCCGGCGTTGCCGGTCAGTACCGTGCCGTTGAAGGTGAAGACGCGCGAATCCAGCGGAACCGACGTCAGATCCAGCCGGTTGCCATCGAGCAGATGCACCCAATCGCGCGTGCCGAAGACCACGGCGGTCTGGCCGGTATTGGTGTTGTCGCCCTGGGTACTCAGCGTCGGGATGCCGACCAGGAGGTCGGCGATCCCGTCACCGTTCAGGTCGCCGCCGCCGCTGACCGAGGTCCCGGCGGCACCGCCCGCCGTGTCGGAGCCGGCCGGCACACCGTTCGCGATGAAGCCGTTCCGGCCATCGACGTCGGCGAGCTGGAAGGTCGCGCCCACAGACTTCCAGGTGCTGCCGCTGAACAGCACATAAGCTCCGCCGAGCGAGGGCACGCCCCCCAGTGCCAGTTGCGGTGCGCCGATGAGAACATCGCCCTTGCCGTCGCCATCGAGGTCGCCGGTCGCCGCGACCGATGTCCCGGCCGAGTCGGCAAAGGCGAAGTCGGGGTTTTCCACTGCATCGGAGTCATTGACGAAAGCTTGACCTTGCAGCACCAACCCGTTGCCGCCGTGCAAGGCCGCCAGATCTATGGTCCCCGAGTGCCCGATGTCCCGATGGCCGAAGACCGCGTAGACCTGACCTCCGAACCCACGCAAGCTGTCGAACTGATCCTCCACCGGATTCGCCTTGGGCGCGCCGATCAGGATGTCGTGAACGCCGTCCCCGTCCAGGTCCGCGACCGCCACAGAGCTGCCGGCCTGGCCGGTCCCGTTGGTCAATACGAAGCCCTGTTCGGTCGTCAGCGCGTCGAGGTTCAGCGTGCCGGTACCGCTCAGGGCCTGACCGAACACGACATAGGTCTTGTTGACTCCGGGCGCGCCGATGACGAGATCCTGGACCCCATCGTCATTGATGTCGCCGGTCGCCAGCGCGGCGCCGGCCAACGAATAGTCGGCCGTCGTCACCAGTTCCTTGGCTGTCGAGGCGCTTAGCGCCAGCGCGGCTTGCCCGGCGACAGTATCACCGGCCACCACATAGACCCGGCCGGGACCCGAGTTTGGATCCACGGCCACTTGCGGAGCGCCGATGGCGATTTCGTTGGCACCTTTCCCGTCGAAATTCGCGGCCGCCAGCGCGACGCCTGCTTGCCCCTTGGCCACCGTCCCGGTCAGGATAGCGCCGTTCCTGCCATCCAGCGCGTCGAGATTCAAGCCGGCATCCGCGGTACCGATCCCCGCCGAACCGTACAGCAGGTAGGCGGCGCCCGCGCCGTCCGCCTTGCCGGGCGCGCCGATCAGGAAGTCCGCGATGCCATCGCCGTTGACGTCGCCGGCCCCGGCCACGGCCCGCCCGACCCCGGCCGACGGATCGGTCTTCAAGATGAAGCCGCTGCCGATTGCCGCGAGTTGCGTCGGCTCGTTGTCCATGACCGTGATTTCGGCCCGCAGCTCGGCCGGGCGGTCGAGGCGGAAATGGCCCTGGCTGACAAAGGCGCCGGGGTCTTCGCTCCACAGCTTCAGCTGGAAGGTCTCGGAACGGCGCTCGGCCAGCTCGTCCTCATGCACCGCGATGATAAGGCGCTGTTCGCTTTCGCCCGGCGCGAACTCCAGGTTACCGCTCGCGGCGGCATAATCACTGCCGCCGGTCGCACTGCCGTCGACCGTGGCGTAACGGACCGTCAGCGCCGCGGAGAGGTCGCCGCTGCGGCGCACGAGGATGATGGCCTCGCCGTCCTCCTCGCTGATCACGGTATCGACCACGCTGAGAATGCTCGACCGTTCGGCCGTATGCGGCACGTTCAACTGCAACTCGCTGGTGAACACCTGCGTTGGAACCAATGCCGGCTGAATGGCCGCCGGCGCCGGTGTGCTCCAGCTGCTGCCGTCAAAACGGCTGAAGCGTAGTTCGAAACCGTCATTGTTCGGGTTGATCGGGTCGGGAAGGATCTCGGTCCAGACCACGGTCGTGTCATCGCCGACCTGAGCGATGCGTGGCGGCACGGCATTCCAGATGTTGCCACGCGTGATCAGCGCCGGCGTGGACCAGGCACCGTCGGTCCAAAAGGCACCGTGGATCTCCTGCTGGTCCGGGTTGGTTGCATCCGGCATCAGCCAGGTCAACAGCAAGCGCCCGTCCGGCAATGTCTGCAAGCTGCTCGAACCCTTCACGCCGGCCGCCGCCCCCGGCAGCACCGCGGCCTCGGACCAATCCCCGCTGCTTTGGACGGCGTAGGTTTGCCGGGTACTCGCGATGGTCTGTCGCAGATCCTCAAGGCTGACCGTCTGCGGGGCGCCGACGATCAGGTCGGGCACCCCGTCGTCGTTGACGTCGCCGACGCCACTGACGGCGCTGCCGGCGGCGTCCTCGGCCCGGCTCCCCTCAAGCACCAGTGCGGCACCCGCGGGCAAGTTCGCCAGATCGACCGTCCCGCCGGACCCGAGTGTCGCACTGCCGAACAGGATATAGCTCTTCCCGGCGAGGGTCTGGTCGCCGACGGTGGCTGAGGGGTTACCGAGCAACAGATCGGCGTAGCCGTCCTGGTTCGCGTCGCCGATGCCGGCGACACTGTCGCCGGCGCCCATCACGGCGAAGCCATTGCTGCCGTCCAGGTCCTGCAGCTTGATCAACCCGGTCTGCGCGAGCGTGTCGCTGCCGAACACGACGTAACTGCGCCCGGTGCGTTCGACCCCGTTGACCGTGGCCGACGGCACACCGACGATCAGGTCCTGCCAGCCGTCCTTGTTGACATCGCCGGCGGCACTGACCGCGAGCGGAGCGAAGCCGTTCAGTTCCCGGCCGTCGATCGTCAGCACCGGCGTCGTGCCGGGCTGGAACAGGTCCAGTGCGCCCCCGGCGCCCAAGTCACTGGCCCCGAACAGCACGAAGGCCTGGCCGGCCGAGGTCAGTACCAGATCGGCCTGGCCGTCATTGTCCAGATCGCCGGTCACGCTGGCGCCTTCGCCGAGCGGGACCGTCGTCGGCTGTCCCGATGGACTCTGCGCGCTGTACGTGATTGTGAAGCCGTTGCGGCCATCCAGGGTGTTCAGGTCGATCCGGCCGCCGGCGCCCAGCCCTTCGTCGCCGAAGATGACGTAGTAGGCCCCGGCGCCACCGTTGACGCCCGGCGCGCCGATCACCAGGTCCGGTTTTCCGTCGGCGTTCAAGTCGCCGCCGCCCGCGACGACCGTTCCGACGGCGTCGAAGCGTATGCCGGTGTCGATACGGAAGCCGTTGGTCCCGTTCAGATCCGATACCTTAAGCACGCCATCGGTCCCAAACCCCGTTGGGCCGCCGAAGACGACATAGGCGGCGCCCGCGCCGGTGTTCGCCTCCCCGGTGCCCGTACCCGGCGCGCCGACGATCAAGTCGTCGTAACCATCGCGATTGACGTCGCCGACCTGCTGCACGCTCGTCCCGAGTTGGCTGTACGGCAGCCCTTCGATGACGAAGCCGTTCGTGCCGTCCAGGCTGCCGACATCGACCGTGCCATCGTGGCCCACCCCGGCGCCGCCGAAAACGACGTATGCCTTGCCCGTATCGATGGCCGCATCTGGTGCGCCGACGACGAAGTCGGCCTGTCCGTCATCGTTCAGGTCACCGGCGCCGCTGACCGCGCCGCCGATCGCGCTGAGCAGCGCCCCGCCCTTCAGCGCGAAGCCGTCCCTGCCGTCCAGCGCGCCCAGATCGAGGGTGCCGACCGTGCCGAGTGCCGCGCCGCCGAACACCACATAGGCCTCGCCCGGCGGCTGACTGGCCAGCAGGCTCGCCTCGCCACGGTTCCAGGTCACGACGGCACGGCCCTCGCTGTCGAACGCCGCGACCGGATCGAGATTAAGCCCGGCGCTCCCCGGCAGGATTGTCGGCGTGCTCCAGGTCTGACCATTGTCGGTCGACTCCGATGCCACGATGTAACTGAGATCGCCGCTGTCGTTCGGGGCGTCCTGCACCCAGGCGAGAATCAGGCGTCCATCGGGCGACACCGCCAGTGACGCCGGACCGTCGTAGGCCCGATCGGCGCCCACGTCATCGCCCAGAATTGCGCCCGGACCGTAGGCTTCGGAACTGCCGGGCTGGGGCTTGTAGGACACGTCGCTGTAGGCATACTTGACCGGCTCCGCGTTATCGCCGAGAACGTTCCATTCGGCGCGGAAGCGAAAGCTGAACGTATCGAGGCGGGCTTCGATATCCAACCGGACCCGCGCCCCGTTGAGCCGAAAGGGCTCCTCGTCCTTAAGAAAATCGGTGTAGAGGATCAAGCTCACCTTGCCTTCGAGGAAGGAGCTGAGCACGACTTTGCCGAAAGCCCCGGCACCGGGACTGATCTGCCACTGATTGATGTATTTGAGTGGGATCGCGAGGACGGAGGACTCACCCTCGGCCCCGGGCGTTAACAGCTTGAGGTCCGCATTCTCGCTGAACACGCCCAGCGCGGTGAGTGTGCCGAGGATCTCCTCGGGGATGGGCAATTCAAAGTCCTCGGCTGGCGCCGGTAGCGACGTGTCCGCCGACGGTTCTGTTTCCGGTTCAGGCGGGGATAACTCCCCGGTTACCGCTGAGGTCGGGTCGGTTGCGATGAGTTGGGAGCCGGCTACGGGCAAAGCTTCCAATGCAGCGACCAGCGCGTCGGCCAGTTCCAGCGCCGGGGCCTGGTCAGACGCCCCCTCCACCTCGGCGCTCAGCCCGCCCAACAGCAGCGGTGCCAGCTGGTCGAAATTGATCTGCCAGCGCAGTTCCGACGGATCGTCACCGACCAGGGATGGACTGCCGTCGGCGCGTACCAGCTTGGCGAAGTCGGAGACCGGGTCGCCCGTTCCGTCGCCGGATAAAGCGGGTAGCCAGATACTGTTGTTCTGCAGCCTCAGGTCGAAAACGAAACCGAGTTGGGCGCCCCCCTTCCCGAACAACGGGGCCTCCTCGATCTTGCCAAGCAGCGGGAGTTCGAACTTGCCCTGCAGACCCAGGGTCAGCCGCCCCCCCAGGAATTCCGTCGGCGTATTCTCCGAGCTCGGTTCGCCGCCGAAGACAAACATGCCTTGCACATACGCAGCGACGGTAAAGACGTCGAACAGCTTCACGGCTAGCTTAACTTCGCCGCGCAGCAGCCCGACCTTGGCGTAATCGCCGAACCCCGCGAGTTCGGGGTCGTGCTCCTGATACCCGCCACGGAACCGGATGTCCAACTCGATCTTCGTCTTCTTGCCACCCAGTAGCGGCATGGACGTACCGAGGATGGGCAGCTTGTCGTTGCTGTACTTGCGGCCGAAATCGAAGTTGTAGTTGTGGAGCTGCAGACCCGGCGGCAGGCTCGTGCCATCCTCCAGGACATCGCGGCCAAGAAAGGCGGGCAGATCGGACCCGACGACGAAATCGGGCGCCGGGTCGGTCCCGTACACCAGATCGCGATGGTCGATGGTCAGGGTCTGCGCGTAATGGTCGGGATCGGCCGCAGGATCATTCGCGTCGGCCTTTTGGCTGACCAGTACCACCTGCCCGTCGGGCGTCACGACGACCTCGGCGTGGTCGTCCTGGTACGGATCTCGGGTCAGCGCGACCGGGTTGCTCCACTCGTAACCGCCCAGCGGCGAACGCTGGCCAATCGCATGGTAGACCTCTGCCTGATTGCCCTGGCCCGCCGTCCAGGTCGCGATCAGTCCAGGTACGACCTGACCGTTTGCACCCAGGATGCCGACGTTGGTCTGGAGCTGCAGATTCTGGCCGCTAACCGACCCCGGGATCGCGCTGGCATCAACCCAGTGCTTGCAGACTTCGTCGTAGTAGGCGGAATAGATCTGGCCGTCCTCGTTCCAGACCATGTGCGTGAGGCCGGTCGTGGCATCGGTCGCCAACGCTGGGCCGGCCCGGTCGAGTGTTGCCATGCGGGACTCCTCTGGAACAAATGTCGCTTATCGAAGCTGATCTCGGAGTGGGGGCGGAGCGTCGTGATGCCCGTCGCGATAGCCGACTCGGACGCTATGGATTTCCGCGTCCCGAAACTAGCATGCGACGAGTTACAGCGATGTGAAGCTGAGTAGAGGCTAGAACCGCGATTCGCAACCGATGCGGACAGGCAGTAGCGCCGCGGTGAGCAGCCAGTTATGGATGCCTTCCGGCACCCAGCGCCTGGGGGAATAGGGGCACTGGCACCGGATAAACCGGTCTCGGACTGTTGTTTAGGGCTTGGTAGTGATACCCGTTTGTCGAGTTGGTCGGACCGTCCGATCTCCGGTCCCATCGAATGCTTCGCGAGTTGGCGTCTCCGGCCCCGCGAGAGCGCTTCGAGAAATGCGGGCTAGCGTCCTCGTTCGGTGAGAGCTGAATTGCGCGGGAAATGCCTGGAGTTTCTGGCGGGTGGGTCAGGCCTTCGCCCCGGCACCTATCGCTTGGTCGATGAACAGCCCGGGTTGACCCGACGCCGGGTCCCGTGCCAGTCGGAGTTCCCGTCCGTGGTAGTCGCGCAGGCTCGCGCGGTGGCCGATCGACGCGACGCTGGTGTCGGGCAGGTGGCTTTCGAGTTGGCGGTACAGCTCGCTTTCGGCGGCTTCGTTGACGACCGAGGTGGTCTCGTCGGGAAACGGCCAGCCGGGCTGGATCACCCAGGCCGCAGGCTGGGATGAGCATCGCGAATCACTGCGAGAGCAGCCAACCGGATCGTCATGGGGTTCTGAATCCCGTTGGGTGCCTTACGAGGTCGCAAGGCCCTGTGGGTTGCCCTACAGGCTGGGCAGGTCGCGCAGAAGTACCTTGTCGATGATGTCGTTCTTGATGTAGCGGCGCGGGTTGCGCCGCACGGCTTCCGAGAACACGGCCTCGGGGTAGCCGCCGAAGTTCAGGTAGTGGATGAAGGTTTCATTCAAGCCCGCGATGTCCAGTGCCTTGAAGCGGGAGGCGTCGTCGCGGTCATCGTCGTTACCGATGAGGTCGTCCTCGGCACCGGTGAAGCGCAGATATTCGAAGAAGGTCAGCGGCGGCAGCACGAACTCTGTGAAACGCCCGGCACCGCTCTCCGCGCTCTTGTGCTTGAGCGCTGCAGCGGCCGAGCCGATGGCGACGAAGCGGCAGCCACGCTGTGCGTCGACCAGCGACTTGAGATGCACCTCCCAACCCTTGAGGTACGGGATCTCGTCGAAGAACACGTACAGCGACGCGCCCGGCGTACGCTCGAACGCCCGCTGGAAGCGCCGCACCAGGCTGTCCAGGCTTTGGCCGAAATAGTTCGGGGTCTCGAGCGATATATAGAGGATGTCGCGTCCGGCGACCCCGTCGCGCAGCAGGGCGTCGATCGTGTGGAAGACCATGATGGTCTTGCCCACGCGGCGCGGCCCCAACAGCAGCACGGCGCGTTGCGGCGCTGTCTGGCGCACCAATCGCGCCAAGGGCGGGAGATACGCGCGGCGGGGGAACTCGGCGTAGTCCCGGTCGATGCCCGCGCCAGACACCCACCAAGGGTTCTGTTCGCGCAGACGGTTGTCGATTTCCCGGTCGGAGACTTGCAGCACGGCGACCAGACAATTCATCACGACGAATGCATTTTGTCTGAAAGCATCTATCAAAGAAACTCAAGTTTGCTTGATTCTGGGACCTCAGGCATGGCGCCCAAGCACCGCTGCCATGTTCGAAGGTGAGCCGTCGATCAGGCCGGCTTCTCGGCCAAGTCACCTGCAATCAACCGGAACTGCTCCAGCGCCGCCTCCAGATCGTCCACGATCTCCTGCGCGATTACCTCGGGCGGCGGCAGGTTGTCGCTGTCGGCGAGACTGTCATCCTTGAGCCAGAAGATGTCCAGGCTCGCCTTGTCGCGTGCCACCAACTCGTCGTATTCGTAGGCGCGCCAGCGGCCGTCCGGCGTCATTCCGTTCTCCGAACCGGAATCCAGTTCAGGACTCCAGGTTGCCTGCCGCTGGTGCCGGTTGGCCGGGTTGTAGAGCGTCACGAACTCGTCCAGGTCCGCGCGCTTGAGCGGGTTGGTCTTCAGCGTGAAGTGCTTGTTGGTGCGCAGGTCGTAGATCCAGAGCCTTTTGGTCCACGGCGTTTCGCTGGCCGGCTTCTTGTCGAAGAAGATCACGTTGGCCTTCACGCCCTGCGCGGAGAAGAGGCCCGTTGGGTGAGCCGGAAAGAGACGAAAGTCCGGTGGACTTTCGTCCCGGCGAACGGGCGTGCCAGGGACGGCGCGCCCTGGGCTTTCGAGCGAAGCTGGACGCGTAGCGAAGAAAGGCGGAGCAGGGTGTGCACGTCGCACTCGTGCATCAGCTTGCGGCGGATGGTCTCGCCGGCGCCGCCCTCGAACAGCACGTTGTCGGGCACCACCACCGCGGCGCGGCCATGCGATTTCAGCAGCGTCTTGATGTGCTGCACGAAGTTGAGCTGCTTGTTGCTGGTGGTGGCCCAGAAGTCGTCGCGCTCTACGATGTCTTTCTCGGTGGAGGTCTTGCCGTCCTCGCCGACGATCATCGTGCTGCTCTTCTTGCCGAAGGGCGGATTCGCCAGCACCACGTCGAAGCGCTCGCCGGGGTCGGCTGCCAGCGCGTCGGCCACGTTGACCGGCACGCTCTTCTCCGAGCCGATGCCGTGCAGCATCAGGTTCATCGCGCACACGCGCGCGGTGGCCTGCACCAGCTCCCAGCCGCGGAAGGCGCCTTCCTTGAGGTGGCGCTTCTCGTCGCGGGTGAGGTTGGGGTAATGCTGCGTGAGGTACTGGTGCGCGGTGAACAGAAAGCCGCCGGTCCCGCAGGCCGGGTCGCAGATCAGCTCGCCGGGGCGGGGCGCGATGCAGTCCACCATGGCCTGGATCAGCGCGCGCGGCGTGAAGTACTGACCGGCGCCCGACTTGATGTCCTGTGCGTTACGCTCCAGCAGGCCCTCGTAGGCGTCGCCCTTCACGTCGGCTCCCATCGACGACCAGTTCTCGCCGTCGATCAGGTCGACGATCACCCGCCGCAGCTTGGCCGGGTCCTGGAATTTGTTTTGCGCCTTGCCGAAGATCAGCGCCAGCGTGCCCGGCTGCCTGCCCAGCTCTTCCAGCGTGTGGCGATAATGGTCGAACAGCGCGTCGCCGTCCTTGGCCAGCAGCATGGGCCAGGCGTAGGGCGCGGGAATGGGGCTGGGCTGGTGATAAGGCGGACGGCTACGCTCGTCCGCCATCTTCAGGAACAACAGGTAGGTGAGCTGCTCGACATAGTCGCCGTAGCTCATCCCGTCATCGCGCAGGACGTTGCAGTAGTTCCAGAGTTTCTGGACGAGGGTGGCGGAGTTCATGCGTTTGGGGTCATCAGATCAGGGTGCTTGGCATTCAGGTGCGCCAGCAGCGCCTTGTGCAGCGCCTTGGCCTGCGCCAGGCACTCGGCCACCACGGCCGGTGTGATGGGATGCCCGGTGTAGTCGTTTGCATTGCGTTGCCGCCGCAGCGCATCCAGCACCACCCACACGTCGTTGCTCACACCCAGGGTGAGCGGCAGCGACTGGATCATGGTCTGGTGATGGCCCGGCTCGTTCACGGCAGGGCGAAAGCCGGCGGCCATCATCGCCACCAGGGCGCACTGCATCACTGCCTTGTAGGCCGCATCGAAGCGGGTCTCATCGCTGATGTTGTCGGCCGCGGCGTCCTGCAGGTTGCGGTTGACGGCCGCCAGCAGGCGTTGCACTTCGGCTGCGGTGGGCTGGTGCTCCTTCACCCGGCCGATCTTGAGCAGGTTCTGCAAGGTCATGTTCGTCTCCCTTCAGCCACAGCTTGGCGCCGCGGGCCACGCTCGTCGCAAAGCCGTCGCCGGCGGCCAGTCGCTGCGCGAACTCGCCGCGGGACATCACCGTGGGATTCACCTCGCGTCGCAGCGTCGCTTGCACCGGGGCGAGCGCGCGCGCCAGGTCTGCAAAGCTGGCCGGGCCCAAAACCATCAGGTCGATGTCGCTGCCTGTGCGTTCAGTGCCGCTGGCCATGCTGCCGTAGACGAAGGCCAGGTCCACCTTGGCTGCGAGCGGTTCGAGGGCTTCGCGCAGCACGTCGACCAGGCCGGCCGTCTTGCGCAGCAGTTGCGCCAGTTCGGCATGCACCGGGTGCGCCACGTTGGCGCGGTAGTGCACCTGTCGCCCCACCTCCTGACGCAGCAGCAGGCCCATGTCGGCCAGTAGCCGCAACTCGCGGTGCAGGGAGCCGGCCGACGCCCCGGTCAGCCGGGCCAGCTCGCGAACGTGCAGCGACGACTCCGGGTGCAGCAACAGGGCGCTCAGTACCGCCGAGCGGGTTTGTCCGAAGAGTTGATGGGCCAGGGTCGACATGTAGCGCATTTTGCTACAAATGAAGCTGCGTTGAGAACAACATCGTGTCAAGGGCCGGTTCTGCACGCTGCGGCGGACAGTGCCGCCGGAGTCTCTAGAGTGGCGGAGTTCATCGTTTCCTTTCGTTGAGGGCCGCGTATCATGGTCGCCATGACGCTGAAACAGTCCAACCCTTACCTCAAATCCGCTTCGGCCCGTAAAGCTGCCCTGCGCGTCACGGCGAAGACGTCGTCGGCGGTCGAGGGCATTCACGCGCCGTTCGCCAAGGATAAGCCCGCCGATATCCCCGCCGACGCAGAAGCCTTCACGGCGTATTGGAAGCGGCGTGTCGCCGCGACCGCGCGATAGCGCGCGCAAACATCGCCGAAAGCGGCTGATAGTCCCGATCCATCTACCCAAATTCGGTTTGAGTGAACCCACCTTGGGCAGGATCCAGGCTCGTCCGTTTGAGAAGCAGCAGGTCAGTGAGCTTAAACAGCGCAATGCCCCAGGAATCGACGATTTGTCTCCAGATCCTGCGCCGTCGCGGCCTTTTCATCGGCATCCCATCGATCACCAGCCGCCCGCGGCCCGGCGCTCAGTCCCGCATCAGGGCCACGAACTGTGCTTGCTCGAAGTGATGATCGAAGGTCAGCGCTTCGAGCAGCCCACGGCGACGCATGATGACGAACGACGCGCAGTCGGTCAGGCCCCACTCCTTGTCCTGGTGCTGCCGGTACAAGACCAGGGCCTCGCGGAAGAGGAGCGAGGACTGCGGTTCGACCTCGGTGTTCGGATCGGACATGATGGCGTCGATGGCAGTAGCAGTTCGCTGACGCAGCGCGGGGAACTTGCCCAAGCCGTTGAGCACCTCGGCCAGCACCATCTCCGATGTCACGATCCGTGCCCGCCCGAGAGCCTTCGAAGCACGGACCGCCGCATCGTGCAGTTCGTCGTTGGGGTTGAACAGGCCGATCCAGTAGTTCGCGTCCCCAAAGACGGTCCGCATCACTTGTCCTCGTTACTGGCGTAGAGGTAGTGATCGAGCCGCTTGCCAAGGTCGGTAGGGACGGTGTCCCACGCATCCTTCGGCATCGATGCCCCAAGTTCCGACAGCGTCTCCCAGATCGGCTTGGTACCGTCGACAAACGCGGGCTCAGCTGCCGCATCGGCAGCGACAAAATCGACGCGGAGCAGTCTTCGCAACTGCCGCTCTGCCTGCGTGAACTCGCCCAAACCTTGCACACGCAGCCGAGTGGTTGTGTGCGACTGCAATGCGGCCAGCACCTCGGCTTCCTGCGAATCGCTGAACTTGCCCCTGACGGGTGCTTGATCGCGGTGGACGATCAGCTCGAACTGGCCGCCGCGGACGTTTGCCATGTTGACTTCGCCGATCGTGTCGACGAGATCCTCGTACGTTGACTCCGTCCACTCGGCCAGCCGCTTGCGCGCCCTGGCGGTGTAGGGGGCCGCGCTAGCGCGATGGCGCGACTGCACGAAGAGCGTTTCGGTCTCACGCAAGGTACGCCCGAAGTCCTTGAACAGAGGGATCACGCTCCGTGGCAACTCCGCGGGTAACAGATCATCGCCGTCGGCCGCTGCAATCGCCTCGTCGATCAGTGCGGCCGCATGGTCGAATTCGTCGTCGAAGTCGAGCGGCAGCTGCTCCTGCGCGATGACCCGGCGAAGCGGAACCACGGCCGAGCCCTCGGTGACCTCCGAGAAACGCAGCACCAGCCGCTCTTCGAAGCCCCTGGGAAGCCGCTCGTATTCTGGATGGGTGCGGCGCCATAGCTCCTTGGCGCACTCCAGCACCAGCCTCTTGTAGCTGGCGAGCTCGCCCACGCAGTCCACGTCCAGCGAGTGATCGTTGAATCGCTCGCCATCGAAGCGCAGCGATGCGAGGGGAATGGTCGGTGTGCTCATGGCGGGGTCTCCTACGTCGCGGCCATTATCACGCTGGCGTCCTCGGACGCAAACATCCGCTGGAGTACCGCCTGTCGCAGCGCCTGCGCGCGCTTCAGGTTCGCGTCGACCTCGGCCTCGACCTCGCGGACGATGGAGAGGCGGCGGTCGACTTCGGCGACAATGCGATGCTGGATGTTCAGCGTTGGAACCGGGATGGGGAATCCCCGGATATCGCGAACGTTTAAGTGCGGCGATGCACTGCCGCCTATTAGTGCCCTGACTCGCTGAAGGATGTGCCTTGAGTTGAGCAAGTGCATGACGTAGCGAGACAACACCCGCGGGCCTGCTCGAAACAACAACATGCGCTGTCCCATGCAGAGATCAACGCCGATAGGCACCTCGCAGGCTATGCCAAGTATCCCGCCTTCCCGGCTATACAAGACGTCACCGGCGCGTGGAACGAGTCGTGAATTACGTTGATTAAACGTCTCGCGCGACACGTAGCGCGGCGCGCTCAAATCAAGCCGGCCTGGAAGGAAGTCCGTTGTCCTTACGCAGATGAACCCCTCGGATGTCCAACGTGGCGTGGAGTGCGGGCAATCGACTATCGCCTCAGCGAGTTCCCCGAGCTTTGCAATCGCAGGACTAGGCACAAGCATTTCGAGATCGAACGCCGAGTGAAGGCATGCGTCGACATAGCGCTTGAGGTTGGCCTTGACGCGCTTGAGGTTGGCGACGGCTTCGTCGAGGCGGAAGAACTGCTTTTCGAGTTCGGCGACGATGCGGCGCTGCTCGTCAAGATCGGGCAGCGGAATCTCAGATTGCTCAAGGAACGCAGCCGGCACACGCTTTTGTCCAACCGCGCCGGTCATCTGGTGCGAGGCCTTTGCCCGAAAGCGCGCGCTCGACACAAAGTGGTAGACGTAGTGCGGATCGACGCCAGGCTTGGGACGGAGCACGTGGAATTCGGTTGAGCCGCAGCCGACGCCGTTCCTGAGCCATTGAGCGACGGCCATCTTGCCGTTCTCCATGCAAGGCGTGATCTTCGCGAAGAGCACGTCGCCTTCGCGGAACACCGTGTAGCCCTTCTTCACCTCGCCGAACTTGCGGAAGGCGGTCGTATCCATACGGCCCGTGGCGGCTTCAACAGCGGCCATTGGGACGAAGGAGACGTCGATGTCATCCGGTAGCGAGCCGCGGTCAGGCCGGGGGTTCAGCTCGACCGCTTCAGTGAGGGGAACGACGGGGGTCGCAGGCGCGATTGGTTCGGCCACCACGCTCACGCCACCAACTCCCGATTCAACTCATCGATCACCATCGGCAACTCCGCCCCGAAAAGCTGATGCACCCGGCCCAGTGCGCCGCGCTGATCGAACGGTGCATAGCCGAAATCGTCGGCCTCCAGCCCCAAGTTGCTGGCGATGTGCTCGGCCATCTTCTCTAACCACCAGCGCTGCTCGTCGGTGAAGGGCTCTGGATTCTCGCTTGCGCGGGAATGACGGGTCTGTTGCTGCTGACCGCGCCCGGCGCGGAATCTGGGGGCACCGCGCTCGGGGTAGGGCATCAGGTCGTTGTCGTGGCGTATGGTGTCGCGTGGATGAACCGTCGGGCACTCGTAGGTAGGCGGGGTTAGCGTCATCGCGCGATACCGTCGGTCATGGCTGAGCGAGCAAGGCACCGAGCGATGCACGCAGGGGATCGAGGTTGGTTTCGATGATGCCCCAGACGATTCGGCTGTCGACGCTGGCATAGGCATGAATCAGTACATTGCGGAAGCCCACGACCCGCGGCAATTCGGCGATCGACCCGGCAATCGCGGGGTCGATGCGGCGAAGCTGGCCGAGCGCCTCGCCGATGATGGCGAGCTGGCGCTCCACGCCCGAGCGAAGCAATTCGTCCGCCAGATACTCGTCGAAGGTCTTGCCGCGAGTGAAGCGAGCGACGCGTTCTGCCGCCTGCTGGGCATCCCACAGCAGCTTGCGGGCGTCAGCGTGCATAGACCGGCTGGCGCTCTGAGTTGATTCGCTCGCGGAAATAGGGATTCTCGACGCTCGCGTCGGTGATGAGGTCCACAGGCCGCCCGAAAAGCCGTTCGAGGCTTTCCTTCAGGGTGAAGTAGGCATCGGCGTAGGCCTTCGGCGGCAGCTCGTCGAACTCCACCAGGAAATCCAGATCGCTGGTGACCGGGTCGAAATCGTCGCGAATCGCCGAGCCGAAGACGTCGAGTCGACGCGCGCCGGCGCGGCGACACAGAGCGGCTACTTCTTCGCGGTGCTGGTCGATGATGCTGGTCATGGTGATCTCCACCGCGAATTCTATGCCGCGAGGGCGTTGTTGAGCGAGGCGATGACGTCGGGAAGGTCCACGCCGAAAAGCTCATGCACCCGGCCGAGCCCGCCTCGCTGGTCGAACGGCGCGTAGCCGAAGTCCTCGGTCTCGATTCCGAGATTGCTCGCGATGTGCTCGGCCATCTTTTCCAGCCACCAGCGCTGCTCGTCGGTGAATCGCGGTAGCCGAATCCGTTCGAGAGACCCCTCGACAGGCTCGTGGCGAACGGATTCGGTTTCCTGCTGCGCCATCCAGGCTCGGAAGTTGGCCATCACTTTCTCGGGGTAGGGCACCAGCTCGTTCTCCTGGTGCATCGCGTAGCGCACCAGCGAGACGAGGTCGGTCAGGATGCGGCGGCGGCTCGCGCCCTTGACCTTGGCTTTATCCAGCGCAGCGTAGGCCTGCCACAGCTGGCTTTCGGTCCACAGGTGCGGCGGGGCTTGCAGTGTGTCGGCCAGGGCCTTGAGGTCTTCGAACTTCAGCGGCGCTTTGGTCGGGCGGTTGTAGAGGATCTGCAGCGCGGTGATCTCGTCGCGGTGCTCGGCGATGAAGGCCTCGAAGCTCTGTACGATGCCCTGCGCACGCTCGCGCGCAGCCTCGGAGAAGCCGGCTTCGAGCACGCGGTCCTGTGTGACGGTGTCGATCACCAGTTCCTTGCTTGTTTTCAGCGTCAGGATCAGCGTGCGCAGCGCGGGATTGGAAAGCGGCTTCACGGAATTGCGCAGCGCGGCCTCCGCCTCCTGCGGCGAGCGGTCCTCGCGCGGGTCCAGCGCCTGCACGATGCCTCGCGACAGGTCCTTCAGGCCTACACCGCCGGCCTCGGTCACCACCTTGGCGCGCTCGGCGTCGGTCAGAAGGGCATCCAGCCTTGCCAGACGCACGGCCACGCTGGAGAGCACCTCGGGCTCCACGTTGCCCAAGGACACTGCTTGCAGCAGTTGGTCCAGGCTCACGCTCTTCTTCTGGTCCATCGGGCGGCTGTCGGTCTTGTCGCGCTCGCACACGCCCACGCAGTCGACGATGACGAAGTGGTCCTTGTGCACGTGCTCGCCGGGGTTCACGCCGCGCAGGTCATCGTCCTTGATCACCCGCACACCGCGGCCCTTCATTTGCTCGAAGAAGCTGCGGCTCTTCACGCTGCGCATGAAGACGACGATCTCCACCGGCTTGATGTCGGTACCGGTGGCGATCATGTCCACGGTGACGGCGATGCGCGGGTAGTAGCTGGTGCGGAAGGCCTTGATCAGCTCTTCGGGCTTGCTGCCCGTGGTGCGGTAGGTGATCTTCTGCGCGAACTCGTTGCCGCGGCCGAATTCCTCACGCAGGATGCCGACGATGGCCTCGGCGTGGTTGTCGTCCTTGGCGAAGACCAGCGTCTTGGGTAACTCCTGCCGCTGGGGGAACAGGTCGCTCTGCCAGCGGTCGCGCAGTGTCTGCACCACTTTGCGGATCTGGTCGGGCGTCTGCACGCTGCGGTCCAGTTCCTCGGGCGCGTACTCGAAGTCGTCGTCCAGCTGCCAGTCGCGCCGGGCGCGGGTGGGCTTGTCCAGTACCTGCAGCCAGTAACCGGCTTCCACTTTGCTGCCGGCCTCGGTGACCTCGGTCTTGATGCGGTAGACGTCGTAGTTGACGTTCACGCCGTCGGCCACGGCCTGCGGATGGCCATACTCCACAACCAGGTTCTGGTTGAAAAAGCCGAAGGTCTGCTTGTTCGGCGTGGCGGTCAAACCGATCAGGTAGGCGTCGAAGTACTCCAGCACTTGGCGCCACAGGTTGTAGATGGAGCGGTGTGCTTCGTCGGTGACGATGATGTCGAAGGTCTCGATGGGGAACGCCGGGTTGTAGTCGATGGGCTCGGCTTCGGTGATCGCGGCTAACGCCGCTCCTACAGAAATCTCGTCGGCGTCTTCCGGCAATTCGCGGCCCTTGAGCATCGAGAACATGCGCTGGATGGTGCAAATGCAAACGCGCGCCGTTCGGTCGAGCTGATTGCTGGTGAGGTGCTGGACGATGTACTCCTCGCCGAATTTGAAGTTGTTGACCGGCGAAACGTACTGGTCGAACTCCTTCTTGGTCTGCCGTCCCAGGTTGCCGCGGTCCACCAGGAACAGCACGCGCCGCGCGCCGCCGAACTTGATCAACCGGTAGATGAAGCCGATGGCGGTGAAGGTCTTGCCGCTGCCGGTCGCCATCTGGATCAGCGCGCGGGGCTTGTTCTGTGCAAGGCTCGCTTCCAAGTTGCGGATGGCGGTGATCTGCGCGGGCCACAGCTTGAAGTCGCCCCATTCCGTTACGAGCGGCGGCATGGCGCGGACGCGGTGCAGGAAGCTGCCCGTATAAGCGGCGCCGGCTTCGCGCTGCGTGTCGCTCGAGGCACCCGCTACGGACAGCCAGTGGGCCAGGATTTCCGGCCGGTGGAACGCGAACACCCCTCGGGCACGCGGCTCGGGGTCGAGACCGTTCGTGAAATGGGTTTCGACGCCCGTGGATTCGTACAGGAACGGGAGCGGCCGCTGCCAGGCCGGCAATCCTTTCGGCAGTCCCTGGGCATATCGGCCGGATTGCAGTTCCACACCGGTCAGCGTGGCGCCCTCCTTCTTGGCCTCGATAATCCCGGCCGCCCTGCCGTCGACGTACAGCAGATAATCGGCGACGCCGGATCCCGTGTTCAACGGGAACTCGCGCAGTGCGATCCCGCGATGAGCGGTGATGTTCACCTCGGCGGTCGAGCCGACGAACCAGCCAGCCTGTTCCAACAAGCGATCGATCTGCTGCCGTGCACGCTGTTCCGGTGGAATCATGCCCCTGAAGTCCTTTGCCCGCTGCCTCGTATGGTAATCGGGTGATCACAGCGAGTGGAGACAGTTACAACTAGCGCATACAAGATACCCGAAACGATATACCGATGGGTTATGGATGTTGAGCGGACATCCACCGCGCCGAGAACCGAACGCCCGGCGCAGTGGTGTCTACCTCAGGCCGGCGCGCCGGCCGGAAGTGGCTGGTCGACGAAATGTCCGGGCTGACCGGACGCCGGATCGCGCGCCAGACGCAATTCCCGACTGTGGTAGGCGCGGAGGCTCGCTCGATGACCGATCGAGATGATGCTGGCTCCGGGCAGATCGCGCTCCAGCAGGCGGTACAACTCGCTTTCGGCGTCTTCGTCCACCGCGGACGTGGCTTCGTCGAGGAACAGCCAATCCGGTTGGATGACCAGTGCGCGCGCGATCGCGATGCGCTGCTGCTCGCCGCCGGACAGCCGCTGCGCCCAGTGCGCGTGTTCGCCCAGCGCGGGAATCAGATGCGGCAGCCCGACTGCGCGCAGCGCCTCGGCCAGCCGGTCCTCGCTGACCTCCAGTGAGCTTTCCGGATAACGGAGGACGTCGGCCAGCGTGCCGATCGGCAGGTAAGCCCGCTGCGGCAGGAACAGCATGCGGGCCTGTTCCGGCTTCGTGATCCGGCCGTGCCCGAACGGCCAGATGCCGGCCAGCGTCCGGAACAGCGTCGATTTGCCGGATCCCGACGCGCCGGTCACGAGCACACGCTCGCCGCGCGCGAAGCAGAGGTCGGCATGGTCGACGAGGGCGCGGCCATCCGGCAGGTTCAGGCTCACCGCCGAGAGTTCCAGATCATTGTCGGCGTGTGTCTCCTGCTTGAACCCGTCCCCGGCCAGGGTGGCCCGTTCGATTTCGGCGATCGCGCGTTCGAAAGTCGTCAGTCGCTCGACCACGGCGCGCCACTGGGCCAGATCCGTGTAGCTGTCGACGAAGAAGCTCAGCGCGCCCTGGACCTGCCCGAAGGCGCCGGCGGTCTGGGTAATGCCGCCGAGCTGCATCGCGCCGGAAAAGTAACGCGGCGCCGCGACGATGACCGGAAAGATGTTCGCAGCCAGGCTATAGAAGGTCGTCATCGCGAAGACGTTCTTCTGCACGGTCATCAACTGGCGCCAGTTCTGCACGACATGGCCGAAGTTATCGAAGAATCCGCGCCGCTCGTCGTTCTCGCCGCGGTACAGCGCGACGGCCTCGGCATTCTCGCGGAAGCGCACCAGCCCAAAGCGGAAATCCGCTTCGTAACGCTGCTGGTCGAAGGTCAGGCCGATCAGACGCCGGCCGATCATGTGCGTAAGCCAGGTGCCGACGATCGCGTAGATCAGCGCCACCCAGACCATGTAACCGGGGATGGTGACGCCGTTCCATGTGAGGCTGCCCGACAGCTGCCACAGGATCGCGACGAACGATATCAGCGTGACGAACTGGCTCAGGAATCCGAGACTGAGATCCAGGGTCGTGTCGACGAACAGCTTCAGGTCTTCGGCGATGCGCTGGTCCGGGTTGTCGGTGACGCCGTTGCCGAACTGCATCCGGTAATAGGCCCGATGGCTCAGCCAGCGGTCGATGAAGCGGCGCGTCAGCCATTCGCGCCAGCGGATGCGCAGCCACATCTGCAGATAGATCCGGGTCAGGCCGAACAGGACGTAGATGCAGACGATCACGCCCCATTCGATCAGCAGCTTCCAGAACGCGGCCTCGTTCTTGTCCTGCAGGGCGTTGTAGAACTCACCGTTCCAGGTATTCAGGCGCACGTTCAGGTAGACCAGGAACAGGCTGATCGCGACGATGACGCCGAGCAGGATGCGGCCGGGCCAGCGATCGGAGGACACCCAGTAGGGTTTCAGCAGGGTCCATAGATCATGCAGGAAAGGCCGGATACTCCGCATTGCAGTCCTCTTGGAAATCAGCGTGTCAGGAAAAGGGCTTAAGCCGGGCGCCAAGCCGCGGGAGCATGGGCAGCGCCGCCCGGAATGTCAACGCGAGTGCAGCCCCATCGGAGACATACGGAAGGCTCAGGTCCGGAATAGCGCGCCGAGTCTCTTGCCCAGCACGGCGCCGGCGCCGAGCATCGTGATCGTCAGGAAGACCATCGACCAGACGCCGAGCGCTGCGGCCAGCGCCGGGCCGTCGCCCAGCGAGGAGGCGAGCGTGTAGATGGCCTTGGTGATCGGGAAGTGCGCCGCCTGCTGGGCCAGGATCATCGAGTCGCTGACTTCGAGCATCGCGAACGAGAACGCCAGCAACGCGCCGGCGATCAGGTTCGGCGTGACCAGCGGCAGCGTGATGCGCCACAGCGCGCGTTCCGGCGAGGCGCCGAGGTTTTGCGCGGCTTCTTCCAGGATGGGATTCACCTGCTGGAAGCCGGCGGCGGCAGAGCGGACCACGTAAGGCAGCCGCCGCATCGCGTAGGCGACGACCAGCAGCAGCAACGGGTCTTCGCCCAACATGAGCGCATGCAGCGGCTGGCCTTCACGCGACAATGCCAGATAACCGAAGGCCATCACGAGACCGGGCACTGCCAGCGGCAGCATGGCCATCGCATCCAGCAACTGCCGTCCCGGCAGGGTCGTACGCACCACCACGTAGGCGACGCCGATGCCGAGTACGACATCGAGCAGGGTCGCCAGCGAGGCGTATTTCAGACTGTTCGCGATCGAGCCCAGCGTCAGTTCGTGGCCCAGCGCCTCCTCGTAGTGACGCAAGGTCAGGGTGTCGGGAATGATCATCGCGTACCAGTCCTGCGCGAACGACAGCAGGATCACGCCGAGGTGGGGGATCAGCGCGAGCCCGGTCAGGGTCGCGAACGCCGCCGTGCACAGCAAAGCCCGCGGTGCCGACAGCGTCACGGTCTCGCGGCCGGTCGTCGCGCGGCCGCCGCCGGTCGCGACGCTGCGCTCGAAGGCCAGTTTGCTGAGCCCGTAGAACAGCGTCGAGAAGAACAGCAAGACGACGACCAGGGCGTAGGGGAAGGGGTTGTTGCTGAGATCCTTGATCGCGTTGAAGATTTGCACCGAGGTTACGCGGTCGAAATCGAACACCAGCGGCACGCCGAGCTCGGTGAAGGCCCAGATGAAGGCGATCGCGCTGCCGGCGAAGATGCCGGGCATCGTCAGCGGCAGCGTGATCCGCCAGAACCGTCGCCACGGTGGGCAGCCGAGGTTCGAGGCCGCTTCCTCCAGCGCGGGGTCGAGGTTTGCCAGGGCCGCGGCGGCGTTCAGGTAGACGATGGGGTACAGGTGCAGCACGTTCATGATGACGACGCCGGCCATCTGGCCGTTCCCAAGCCAGTCCATCGGTTGCTCGCGGCTCATCAGGCCGAGACTCATCAACAGGCTGTTCAGCGCGCCGGCCTGGCCCAGCATGGCCTGTATGCCGAGCGCGCCGACGAAGGGCGGCAGGATCAGCGGCGTCAGCACCAGCGAATTGAGCAGGGTCTTTCCCGGAAAATCGAAACGCACGTAGACGATCGCGAGCGGCAGGGCCGTCAGCAGACAGCCCAGCGTGGTCCAGGCAGCAATGATGAAGGAGTTGACGAGCCCCTCCCGGTACAAGGCATTCCGGAATACTTCCAGCACGAACTCGAGCGTGAAGTGCCCGTCCGCATCGATGAAGGCGCTGCGCAGCGTGCCCCAGATCGGCAGCACGAAGAACAGCGCGAAGAACACCAGCATCACCCCGAATACGGTACGGCTCAGGGTCTTGCTCATGGCTTGGGTCCTGCGCTGACGGCCAGGTCGTAGGCGCGCCGGTATTGCGCCCTGAACGCATCGCCGAGTTCGCGCGCCAGACGCACCTCCTGCACGCGGTCGCGGGCCCGCAGCACTTGTGCGATGCGGCCCACCGTCTGGTCGTAGCTCACCTGGCTGAGGTCATGGAAGGTGGCCACGGCCGGGGCCGGGAAGCCATGTGCGACCAGGGCCTGCCAGGCCCGTTTCATTTCCCGGTGAGTGTCCGCGCACATCACTCGAATCAGGAAGCGGATCCCGGCAAAGGCCGGGCCGGTCCATTCCGGGTGATAGACGAAGACCTCACCCAGGGAGTAGGGGCGCTCCGCGGGATCGGTCATGAAGCGCCGGTTTTCCTCGGTGTAGAAGTCCTTGCGCACCGGCAGCCGTCGCAGGGCCGTATCGATCGGGCCGCCCGGCGCGCCGGGACGAAAGGCCCAGAGTTTCTGCCCCTCCGGGGAAAGGATGAAGGCCATGAACGCGGTGGCCAGTTCCGGGGCGGGGGCCCCGCGCAGCATGGCAATAGAATCCACGCTGATCGACGTGCCGCCCCGGGGTGCCACGAAGCCCACGCGCGAAGTGCCGTCGGCCTGGCGGACGAACTCCTCGGTGGCGCGGCCATAGGAGTCGATCGCCATTCCGGCCGCGGCGTCGCCCCGTGCCACCTCCAGCGGAATCTTCGCGGCCGAATCGGTGAAATAACGCGCGTTCGCGCTGATGCGCTGGATCATCCGGAGTCCGGCTTCCCAGCCCCGCCGCACGCCCTCGGCTTCCAGCTCCGCGGCCGGAGCGGTCGCCGAGCCGGGCTCGCGCGACAGGGCCGCGACGGCCTGGTGCATCTGCTGCTGGATCATCAGTTCGAAGGCCTTGGCGACCGAGCCGCTTTTGGTTGGGTCCGACAGGGCCACCTGGCCGAGCAGCGACGGGTCGGCGAGATCCGCCCACTGCGCCGGCTCGGACAGCACGCCGAGCCGATGCATCACGTCCCGGTTGTAGACGATGCCGAAACTCGCCAGGACGACGCCAATCCAGCGTGCCGAACGGTCCCGGAACGGCTCGCCGCCGACCTGCTCCGGCATCACCGCCGCCTCGAACCAGTCGGGGTGGTCGGCCATCACCGCGGTCAGGCCATGTCTTCCGTCCGCGCCATGGGCGACCAGATAGCCGGCATCGGCATGCTGCTGGAAGTCGTAGGAACCGCCGCCGAACAACACGTCGACGCCGATCCCCACCGATGAGGCCAGAAAGGTTCGCCGCGCTTCCGCCCCGGCGCCGGACTCGTCCCGCAGTTTGGGATTTGCGAACGCGGCCGCCACCTCCTGCGTCCAGCCTCTGCCGAGCCGGCTTTCCCATTCATACTGGAAGGCACCGGCGAACTCCGATTTGAGGAACAGCGCGATTTCCGAGGAGCCGCCCGGAATGCGCCAGTCGATATACAGTGCTTCTCCGGTCCGGGCCTTCCAGGCCCGGGCGAACGCATGGCCGATCTCCGCGCGAATGCGCTCGTTGTGCGGAGACAGGATCACCAGCCGGCGATCGTAGGCGATGGGTGCCGTCGTTTCGGCCGACCGGAGCAGGAATGGCCCGATGAGCGTCAGCAGCAGTGCGCCGAGGATCAGCAGCTCCTTGTGCCGGCTTGGACGCGCGGCAAGCGCACCGGGTGTGGCCGGTTCAGTCGTATTCATCGCGGGTCAGCCCGGCAGCATGACGACATCGTCGATACGGACGGTCGCGGTGACGGTCGTTCCGGACGGTTCCAGCAGGGCTGTCGGGTTCATCTGCGTGATCTTCAGCGCCAACCGGTCGTTCAGACGCAGTTCGTATTGCGCTGTCGCACCGAGGTAGATCGTGTTGTCGATGAACCCGCTGAAGCGGTCCGACGAAGCCTCTCCGTCGTCGGTGAGCCGCAGCGCTTCCGGTCGCAGCGACAGCAACACGGACTCGCCGGGTTCGGGTCGCCAGCCGACCAGGTGGCAGCATGCGGCTAAACGGCCGGCAGCGGTGTCGACATCGAACTGCGCGGCTTCGGTGCCGGGACCGATGACTGTCCCGGGCAGGATGTTGGTCTCGCCGATGAACTCCGCGACCATCCGGTTGACCGGATTGCGGTAGACCTCGAGGGGTGTGCCGACCTGGACCAGCCTCCCGGCTTCCATGACGGCCAGCCGGTCCGCCATCGACAGGGCTTCTTCCTGGTCATGCGTCACGTAGATCCCGGTCAGGCCGAATTCCTTGCAGATCCGGCGAATCTCGGTGCGCATGTCCAAGCGCAGCTTGGCGTCCAGATTCGACAGGGGTTCGTCCAGGAACAGGCATTTCGGTCTAATGACCAGGGCCCGGGCCAAGGCGACGCGCTGCTGCTGTCCCCCGGACAACTGCTGGATCCGCCGTTCGCCGAGGCCCTCGAGCTTCACCGCGGCCAGCGCCTCGGCCACCCGCGCGGCGATCTCCGGTCTGGGACACTTGCGCTCTTCGAGGCCAAAGGCGACGTTCTCGGCAACCGTCAAATGGGGCCACAGCGCGTAGCTCTGGAACATCATGCCGGTGCCGCGCTGATGCGCGGGCAGATGCGTAACGTCTTCGTCGTCGAAGTGGATCGTGCCGGCATCGGGGGTATAGAACCCGGCGAGGTGGCGCAGCAGTGTGGTCTTGCCGCAGCCGCTGGGGCCGAGCAGGAAAAACAGCTCGCCGGGTTCGATGCGCAGGTTGATGTCGGCCAGCACCGTCGCCGTACCGAAGCGCTTCGTCAGCCTGTCTACCGTGATTGCGACCATCGATGCGGAGTTCCCCTTTACTGCTGCAGGGCTACGCCATCATGCGTAAGGCAGCATGGTAGGGCAATCAGGCAGTCATTCGCGACCCCCTGCGCCGCCGCAGGCTGACTGCGGTGGCGCCTTTCGTCTCCGAAAACTGTGGCATTTGCCACACCCGGCTATGGGGCTTGACTCAGTTTTGGACGTGTTCGATGGTGCCCACGTAAGCATCCCCTTATCGAACAAGGGAGATACGCTTGGGCACGATTGTTGGATCTATCCGGTCGTCGCCAAATCTGACTGCGGCCCATAACTTAAAACGACCGAGGAAAGCCTGAATGACCGCCACTGCTATTGCGCCGCTCCGCTCATCTGCTCCCAACCGCGAATCCGGCAAGCTGTTGCTCGGCACCGGCCTCGCGTTCGCGTCGCTGATCCTGGTGCCGGCTGTCGCCGCACAGATCGGCCTGGGCGCCAGCCTCACTGGCGCGCTGCGCATCGCTCTGATGAAGGCGTCGAGCCGCGCCGTCCGGGGTTCCGGCACGGGCGGCGACGACGTCGCCGCATCGTTCAGCTGCCATTGACGCGACGGGCCAACCGCTCGCGTGGAGAGGGGCGCGGCATCCAGCCTGCCCTTCTCCTGCGCGTTCGCCCGAGGGGTGGTGACAGGGCATCGGCGGCGGGCATCAATCATCCTGATTGCGACGACGCCTTTCGCAGAGTTCAGAGAACGTCTGTCACGGCCGATAGCTCTCGATCTTTTGGTCCAGGGTTTGTTCCTGCGGCCGGGTGGTGAACGAGCCCGTTTCATGGCAGCTGATCAGTCGCTGAGTGCCGCGTTCCCGCCACACCTTCAACGCGGCCCGCACGCTGTCCCAGGCATCCAGATTGCGGATGTCGAGCAAGCCGACGCGTTTGTCGACCGCCGCTGACAGGCGTTCGCCGGTCACCGAGTCGAGGTATTCGAGTTCGTAGGCGACGTCGCCGGTGAACAGTGCCTGCCCTTTGCCTTCCGCGTACACCGTTGCTGCACCGCTGACGTAGGGGGCGGCCGCACTGATATCTTCCAGCAGGACGTTCGCCTTTTCGGCTTCGGTGAAGGCGCCGCGGATGCGCATGACGCCGGGGCCGGGGCTGTCGACGATCGTCATTCCGGCATCGGTGACCGTCTGGCGCAGTGCCTCGGCGCCGAGTGTCCGCAGCATATCCCGATCCTTTTCCTCGAGTTGCTGCAGCGATGACTGATCGCCGCGAGCCCACAAGGTCACGGGATCGATCATCGCCTTTCTGTAGAGCCGGCAGTCGGCTCTGGGGTTGCCGTAGACCAGGTAAGGTTCATTACCGACCCCACGGCGCATATCCGAGTAGTCGCCGAGAAATCCGGCCGGCGTGACATGCCGTGCCTCTTTGGTCGTGCTGCAGCCGGTCATTGCGATGGCGCCGAGCGCAATGGCCAGTGAAGCGGTGACAGCGCTGATCCGCCGCCGTTGTGGGCGGGGTCGTGGAAGAGTGTTCATGGGATTCACCATCGATTCTCATAGGAATGGCGGAAGCTTGATGTGTTGCACGGTAAGCCGCCAAGGCGGTACCGACGCTTCCGTCGCCTACAGTCTGGTGCAAGTTGGCGAAAACGGGCGCGACTCCACGCTGCCGTTGACCGGCGAACCGTCCGCAGGCTTGCTCGCACTGGCAGCGCAGACCTGCGTGTCCCCCTGTCGTCGTTGACAAGCTACCGGAGCGCAGGCACGCTGCGCCATGCTTGAAGTGCTGCGGGTTATGCAGACTTTTCGGATCCCCCCCTCATGAAGCGAAGAGTCCTGTTTTCTTTAGTCGCGTGTATTGGCCTGCTGGCGGCTGGTGGGGTGGCGGCAGCAACGATCAGCGGCACCGCGACCTACCGCGAGCGCATCGCGCTGCCGACGGACGCGGCGTTCGACGCAGTCGTGGAAGATGTCTCCAGAGCCGATGCGCCGTCCACCGGAATCGGCCGTATCGACCTGAAGCCGGCGGGACAGGTCCCCATCCACTTCGAGATTCCGTATGACGAATCCCGCGTGCAGGCGGGTCATCGCTATAGCGTGCGCGCCCGGGTCACTCACGAGGGCCGTTTGTTGTTTACCACTACCCGCATGTATCCGGTGCTTACGCCGACGTCCGGTGGCACAGTCGAGTTGATGATGGAGCGCGTTTCCCTAACCCAGGACCACAAGCCCGACCGCAGTCTGGCGAACACCTATTGGAAGCTGACCGAACTGAACGGCGGTCCGGTCAAGGTATTGCCGCAGCAACGCGAACCGCACCTGATCCTGCAGTCCGAGCAGCAGCGTCTGGCCGGTTCCGGCGGATGCAATCGCTTGCTGGGCTCGTACACACTGCAGGGCGCGTCGATCGCGTTCGGCCAGGTGGCGTCGACGATGATGGCCTGCGTCGACGGCATGGAGCAGGAGACGGCCTTCTTCCGCACCCTGGAGTCCGTGCGTGCCTGGAAGATCCGTGGCGATGGTCTCGAGTTGCTCGACGATTCGGGACGCGTCGTCGCGCGCTTCGTGGCCGTCGATCTGCGCTGACCCCGAACCGGGAGGTCCATATGTGCCCCGAAAGAGCGCCGTGTTGGGCGCCGCTGATTTTCCTCGTTGCCGTCGGCGCTTGCGCCGCGATAAAGCCGCTCCCACCCGCACCGGAGCCCATGGTCGTCAGTGCTGATCGGTCCGGCACCAACCTGGCGCTGTTGAAGGGACAGGAGTTGGTGATCCGCCTCCCGGGCAATCCAACGACAGGGTATCGCTGGTCTTCGTTCGGGCCGACCGGGGCTGTGCTGACTGCCGCAGGACCGGCGGCGTACGAACCGGACGCGGGAACTTCCCAGCGCGTCGGCGCCGGCGGCTTCGAGATCTGGCGCTTCGTCGCCGCCCGCGCCGGCACGGCCGAACTGCGCTTCGAGTATCGCCGGCCCTGGGAAACGGGCGTGGCACCCCTTCAGGTGCTTCGCTTTACGGTCAGGGTTCGGTGATTTTTCAGAGAAGCGAGAGGCGCTCTCCCGTCACGGGTCACCGATGGGGTGTTGTAGAATCACGCCTGGTTCGCTTGTCTAGACGAGTCACACACCACATGGGAACAGCAGATGCTTGAGGATTTCAAGAAATTCATTTTGAAGGGTAATGTCGTCGATTTATCCACCGGCGTCATTATCGGCGCGGCCTTCACCGGCATCGTCACGGCATTCACGAAAGGGATAGTCGAGCCGGTCATCGCCCTTGCCGGCGGTGGTCCCAGCCCGAAACTGACCATCCCGATCATGCAGAAGATGGTCGAGGTCACCGAGAAGAATGCCGCCGGGCAGGATGTGACCCATGTGGTCAACAAACTGATCGAACTGGATGTCGGCATCATTATCGGCGCACTCATCAGCTTTTTGATCACCGCGGCGGTGGTGTTCTTCGTGATCATCAAGCCCATGAACAAGCTGGTCGAACTCGCCAACAAGAGCCAGCCTGAGCCGCCACCTGCGGAAACGCCGGCCGACGTGCAGTTACTGACCGAAATCCGCGACCTGCTCAAGTCCCGTCCCAACTAAGCCAGCGCCTGCTCGGTCCGGTTCGCAATCGACCGGACCGAGCAGGGCGATTCGGTGGTGAGGGCGGATGCCTTGTGTATGAATAGTTGAGCCCAAGCCGAGTAGACGGGTAATGAGTCGTCGGCGGAAAGCTTACGGATCGGACCCGTTGCCAGGCCAGTGACTCGATCCTGATCTGGCGCTCTCTGCGGGTGCAGTGATTACGTCTGTAAAGGCGCGAGTCGCGCGGTGGGCTCTTTTGGGTCAAACCACGCCGTAAATCTTCCCGACCCATTCGGGGCGCTCGACGTGATCGATCAGATAGTCCACCCATTCTTCACTGCGTTTGCGCTCGAGCGGTGCCAGTGCCGGATAGGCGCGGCGGTAAATCGCATTGAATTCGCGAATGTCGGCGAGAGTGAAGGGCGGCTCGTGGCAAGCAAAGAAGTGATTGATCTCGCCGTAGTTTACGGAATGTAGGGCCTTGATCTTGGCAGCTTCCATGAATTCCCCCCCCTCGGCGCGCCATCGCGCCATTTTGCTTCTTTGGCATTCACCAGCAGGCAAAGTGTCCTGGCGGTAAAGTTCGTGACTTGATGCACACAGGACGATTAAGCAAGCCAGGTGCCATCCGGTAAACCCAGGAATCATGTGGAAATTAGTCGGGCGATGGGTGGACCGGGGGGATCTTTTCACTCAGGCACTGGGTGTTTTGGCGCACTCTGACCGCTGGGTTGTCGCGCGCGGTGCTCTCCCCCCATGCACGCGGGTGCTCGGCTGCGACCGCCGCTGTCAGGGTACGGTTCCGGTCTAGCATAGGCTGCCCCTGCGGAAGGGCCGGCACTCTGCCGGCGAGACGGCACGACTCTTTATTCTTTCGGTAATCGGGTGATCCAGACCATGCACGATGCATACGTTCGAGATGGCGCGGAGGCAGGACTCTCGCTGGTGCGCAACGACCTGCTGTTTCGCTTGCAGCGCAAGCTGGGGCTCGTGCCGGAAAACGGTCTCGGTGTGGTCCGGCGGGCAATCTTCTGGTCGCTTGTCGCGTGGTTGCCGGTGGCACTGTGGGCCTGCTGGACCGGCCATTTTCGCCCCGAAGCAACAGGGGAATCGCTGTTGCAGCATTTCGGGGTCAACGCGCGCTGCCTGATCGCGATACCGTTGTTCATACTCGCGGAAGGCACCAGCCACCGACTGACGACGGGGCTCATTCCCTACTTCGAGACCTCGGGACTGGTGCGGCCGTCCGATGTGCGCCCGTTTCGGGAGTTGCTGGTCGGCGTCGCGCGGCTGCGCGATACGGTTTACCCATGGATCGTAATCCTGGGTCTGATCGTCACGCTGGAAACCCTGCCGCTCACTTTGACCGATACGCATGAACTCGCGTGGGCTGGCTCCGAGACCGACATTGACGGATTGGGTTTCGGTGGTTGGTGGTACCTCCACGTCTCGCGCGCGATCTTCCTGGTTCTGCTGCTCGCCTGGCTGTGGCGCGTCATCCTGTTGACCACCTTGTTCCACCGGATTTCGAAGCTCGATCTGCAACTCGTGCCGACGCATCCGGACGGTGCTGGAGGGCTGGGTTTTCTGGAACGGTTTCCCATGGCTTTCAGCCTGGTGCTATTGGCGATATCGATAGTTCCCGCATCGAAATGGGCGCACGAGGTGCTTTACCACGGCAAGGATGTGCACGCCCTTCAGTCCGGCATGATCGGGCTGGCCCTGGTCCTGCTGCTGGTGTTCGCCTCCCCGTACCTGGTCTGGGTCGGCACGCTGGCCCGCACGCGGAAGCAGGCCCTGCTCGACTATGGTGCGCTTGTCGGAGAGCATGGACGCCTGGTTCGCCGGCGCTGGATCGATAAGATGCCGGTGGAGGATGATGCGGTGCTGACCGCGCCCGAACTCGGCCCGGTGGCCGACACGGTTGCACTGTACGAAGCAGCGCAGAACATGCGAGCACTGCCGCTGGGGAAGCAGTCGCTGCTCGCGCTCGTGGTGCCGGTCGCGTTGCCGATGCTGGGTGTGGTCGCGCTGCGGATTCCGGTCAAGGAGATCCTGCTGACCCTGTTGAAAGCGCTAGCCTGAGGCCGCGCTGCGGATGATCCGCGAATCGGCTCCGGCCAACTCACGACTGGAATCGGAATAAGCACATGGCCCGGGTGCACGCACCCGGGCCAGGGCGATGGACGGGGCGCGGCGGCGCCTCGACTCAGGGGGAGGTGGCCTACGGCACCCCGGGGCTCAGGTTCGAAGAGCCGAAAGTGATGAAGAAAAAGGCCGTGGCACCGCGCACGTAGGTGTGGCCCTCGTACGTCGGCGTGGAGGCGAGGTACTTGCCCGAGGCACGTTCATAGATATCGATCGTGAAGCGTGTGAAGGCGCTTTGCGTGCTGGATTTATAAAATGCCATCTCCGGCAGCGAGATCGGGAACAGGGAGCCGGTCACCGGCGGAATACCGAAGAAGAACTCGTTGCTGTTGGTGCCGAACGCATGAATCATCACCCGCAGCAGGTACTGTTCATTCTTGTCTCCCGGGATCCGCAGGCCTTGTTTTCCCAGCCAGCGCGTGATGCCGGCCTGGACGAACGCTTTGTCGGGCACGGTGTCGGGACTCAAGCCGTAGGTCTCGATAGCGACCGATCGGCCGGCGGGTATGTTGATACGTGCGTGAGCGACGGTCTGTGCGAGCGACTGATCCAGAATCAACTGCTCGGTTGCAGTGCGGGGTGTGTCGGTCATGCGGCCGGATGTCGTACAGCCGCTGAGTGATGCGACGCCTACGGCGACGCTGAGGAGGGCAAGGCTACGTCGGATCATGGCTTAGTCCTCCTTGGGCTGCAGGCCCCAGGCGGTCATCAGTGCCTGGTCGGTCAAAACGGTCATGGTTTCGGTATTCGGCAGTCCAAAGAAGGTTTCGTAGCGCGCATCGCCGGTCCAGATCAGCCGTCCGGTGCGGGCGTCAACGCCCTTAACCGTGACCAGCGGGGGGCGGGCCTCGTCCGCCCGGTCGGCGAACACGACTGCGTCGGCGCCCACTGCATTGGCCGCTTGGACGATCGTTTCTTCCTTGATCAAGAAAGCGTCTTCAGTCGCGACCTGGGTCCCGAGTGCTTCGTGGATTCGGTCGCGGTGAATCACGGACAAACCGTGTGCCTTTACCCAGGCTGCAGCCGCGTCGATGGTCCGTTCATCATTTCCCCATACGACCACTGACCGCACGTTGCGGGGTTTTGCGCCTGGAAAACCGGACACGGTAGGAGGTTCCGACGGAAGGTATTCATCCAGGACGGTGCCTGTGGAGCACCCCGAAAGAATTGGGATTATTGCCCACATGAGGCGGGTGGCTATTTTTCGCACACTACTGTCTCCTTGCTGCGTGACTCAAAAATGGTTCGTTCAGGCACAGTACCGGAACACGATCACGGATACGCGCCGCCGTTGCTGCCCACGGCATAGAATACGGGATTTTCGGGGGATTCGCGTGCTCGCCTGATGTACTTCAGTCCCCGCGCGAGTAAGGGCCATGCCGAGAATACCGCGCAACGACTTGCGACATCTCGGAGACGGGGGTTCAGGCGCCGAGTAACCACTGGTCAGATACCCGGTGCCAGGCGGATGGTAAGCACTCCAGGACTCCGGGCGACACAGACTGGTCGACGAGAACACGAGTGACTGATACCTATATCTTTCGCGCGTGCCGGTGACGGATAGAGGGTGAAAAGGCTGATCCAATTCCCTATACCGCGCGGTTAGAGAGGTTATTCCCCTTACGGAAAAGCGAAAGAAGAGCGACCTGAACGCCCCGCGTCGGTGAGGGGAAATCCGGTCCATCGGAAAGCCCTCAATGCCTGCTTAGTGACGATAAGCCAGGCGAGCTGGGCGTTGATTGGTGCGCGAGCGGATCCGGTCATGGCCTTTGAGGCGGCCGGGCCCCACCTTGCGGGTTTGCAGTGCAAACCCATTACACTCCCCGCAATCTTGATAGGGAATCCGAGCATGAAGACACTAATCACCTTGGTCATTGCGGCCATGCTGACTACCGCCGGCCCAGCCGTCGCGGCCCCCGATCCGCTTCCATCCTGGACCGAAGGCCCCGCGAAGTCACGCATCCTGAATTTTGTGCAGACCGTCACACAGCAGGGCGGGCCAGACTACGTCGCGCCCGCCGACCGAATCGCGGTCTTCGACAACGACGGGACCTTGTGGTCGGAGCAGCCCGCCTACTTCCAGTTGCTGTTCGCCATCGACCGCGTGAAATTGCTGGCCGCCACGCATCCCGAATGGAAGAAGAAGCAGCCGTTCAAGGCCGTGCTCGAGGGTGACATGAAGGCCTTGGGCGCCTCCGGCGAGAAGGGGTTGCTGGAACTGGTCATCGCAACCCACGTCGGGAACACGAGCGATGAGTTCGCCGTGATCGTCAAGGATTGGCTCGCAACCGCGAAACACCCGAAGTTCCAGCGCCCCTACACGGACCTCGTGTTCCAGCCGATGCTGGAACTATTGGCCTACCTGCGTGCGCACCGCTTCAAAACCTATATCGTGTCCGGCGGTGGCATCGAATTCCTGCGCGTATTCGCCGAGGAGCGCTACGGAATCCCACCCGAGCAGGTGTTCGGTTCCAGTGTGAAAACGAAGTACGAGGTGCGCGACGGCAAACCGGTGATCGTCCGGCTGCCGGAAGTCGACTTCATCGATGACAAGGCCGGCAAGCCGGTCGGCATCAATACCTTCATCGGAAAGCGGCCGATCGCCGCGTTCGGCAACTCCGATGGCGACTTCCAAATGCTCGAATGGGTCACCTCGGGTCCGGGCGCACGGTTCGGCCTGATCGTCCATCACGACGATGCCGCGCGCGAATTCGCCTACGACCGCCACAGCGCTTTCGGCCGGCTCGACCGCGGCCTGGATGAAGCGCCCAAACGCGGCTGGACGCTGGTCAGCATGAAGACCGATTGGCGTCGGGTCTATCCCGAGTAGGCCGGGCGCGCCGCGTCGGGGTCCTCCCCTGCCTCCGCCTACTCCCCCGGTCCGCTGCAGGCGGCCGGGTTTGCGATGGCCGCCGGAATGGCCCGCAGATACTGATAGACGGCGTCGAGGTCGTCGTTGGTCATCTGCCCGAGCATCGGCCATGGCATGACCTGCAGCAGCGGGCTGATGTCGGGGTGAACGTTCTTTAAGTCCTTCCCGGTCCGCATGGTGGCTCGAAATTGCGCCAGGGTCATGCCGGCCGGCAGACCGTTTTCGTCCTTGGTGAGGTTGCGTGACACGAAGGGACCGAAAGTGACTCCGCCGGCCAGGTACCCGCGTGCTCTGAACTGCTTCGGTTCGCCCTTGAACGGGTTGTGGCCTTTTGCATAAGTCGGGCAACTGTGGCAGTCAGCGCAGGACCCCTGTGCATTGACGATGTAGCTACCGAGCCCCACCGCATCGCGTTGGCGCGGCGAGTAGCGTAGCCGGACCGGCGCAATCGCCAGCCCCTGCTCGACCCGCGGATCTTCGACGACGGCTGGTTTCACGGTCACGGTACCCGTCATCCCCGAAAAGCAATGGATGAAGCAGAAATACGGATAGGTGCCAGGCTCGGTGAAGGTGCGGCTGAAGGTCGTGCCCGA
Organism: Methylolobus aquaticus; assembly: GCF_054172105.1. Classification (NCBI taxonomy): domain Bacteria; kingdom Pseudomonadati; phylum Pseudomonadota; class Gammaproteobacteria; order Methylococcales; family Methylococcaceae; genus Methylolobus; species Methylolobus aquaticus. The sequence goes on along the minus strand of NZ_JBSYXP010000022.1, from coordinate 3,682 downwards.
CGAATCCCACTTGCCGTCCCTGCGGCAATCGGTGCCGCTGGTCGATGTATGGAGGCTGCTGACCAACTCCCATTTGACGGTGTCGCCGACGTTGATTTCGACGTGTTCCGGGCTGAACGTCGTGCCGCCGGCTCTGACGACGACTTCCGCCGCCATCGCCTGGACAGCGGCAAGGCCACTGCTCAGCGCCAGCAGCACCCAATATGCGTATTTCATCCCGGCCCTCACGTCTCGCGGTTTGTGACTCACGGCAATCCCCAGCCCCGCATTCAGGATTACATAGGTTGCGAAGGATTGGAAACCCGGCGGGACGGGTTCGACCGCAATAGGCCACCGCGATCGACACGGCGCATGAAAGGCTCGATCCACTGCCCGGTATAATGCAGGTTCGCGACCCGAGTGCCCGACCAGGGGGCGCGCGGCGGGCCGCCAGCGATTCCTAGCCGTTCTGTCCCGCGAGGCCCGCCCGGCTTGCGGTGTCCGCCTGCCTGATCGCACTTCACCAACCCGATTTCCGAATCTCGATAATGTCCTCTACCGTCACCAGCCGCCGCGACCCATCGTTGCAGGCCGTACTAGGCAAGGGAACCCCGCTGCGCTATTCGTCCGGCTCAGACAGCTCACTGGACCGGCCAGCCCATGTCCGGGCGGGGTCCGGGCTCGTTCGTCTGGGGGAGCGCATTGCCATCATTCAGGACGATGCCCTGTTCATCGCCTTGCTCGACCCCGCGACCGGCGAAGTTTCTCCGGTGACCCTGCCGGCGGGTGAAGGCGGGCGGCGCCTCTTCGACGAAGCGCGTGGCAACAAGCATTTCAAGCTGGACCTGGAGGCCTGTACCACGGTGCCATGGGAAGGCGGCGAGGCGCTGCTGGCGTTCGGGTCGGGGTCGAGCGCGCGTCGGGAGACGCTGGTGCTGCTGGCGGAGTCGGGCGAGATGCGGACACTGGAGGTGCCCGGCTTCTATGCAGCGCTCCGGGCCGAAACCCGCTTCAGCGGCAGTGAACTCAACATCGAAGGCGCGTTGTACGCAGACGGCCGGCTGCGGCTGTTCAACCGGGGCAACGGCGCCCCGCGTGACGGTCTTCAACCCGTCAACGCGGTTGCTGAACTGGACTGGGCCGGGTTCTGGGCCTGTGTGACGGACCGCGGCGGAAACCTTGCGCCCGCTCTCGAGAATATCCGGCAATACGACCTCGGATTGCTGAATGGAGGCAGGCTAGGATTCACCGATGCCAGCATGACGCCGTTTGGTCTACTGTACGCCGCCAGCGCCGAGGACTCGCCCGACGTGACCCGCGACGGGGTCGTGACGGGCTCCGCGGTCGGTATCCTTTCCGGTGCGGCTGGCCCGCGCTGGATCGAACTGCGCGATCCCGATGGAAAGCTGTTCCCGCACAAGGTCGAAGGACTGTGTCCGGCGAATGATTCGCGGCGCTTTTACCTGGTGGTCGACGTGGACGATCCGGATCGGCCCTCGGAGCTCTATGAGGTCGAACTGAGCGGTGAGTGGTGATTCCCGGTGGGGAGGCAATCAAGCTCCGCAGGCCTCTCACCAGAAGTGCAGCCGCGCCCAGCCCGATACGCCGATCGAGACGCGATGGCGGAGGAGACTGGTCCTCCGTCGCAGTCCTAGCTGACCGTTCCAGCGTCGTATGGCCTGCCTGAGGCTACCGGGAAGCCAGTGGCGAGCCAGCGACGTTTTGCGACCCCAGAAGCGGTACTTGCCCGCGAACTCGAAGCCGGCAGTCAACAGGTTGGCATGGAGGCGCGGACAGGCCTCAGCGAAGGTTTCATCGCGGGATGCGTCCAGATCGTTCGTGAAGCGAATGAACTCCTCGCGGAGCAGCGCTGACTCGGCCGGCGCGGGACGCGGCCGCCGCAAACTGGCGATCACCGTGGACACATGCCATCGATTGGCGTCGGTACATTCCGTGTCCAGGTAGTCCGTCCAGGCCCGGAGTGCTTCGTCGATCACGGTCTGGGGCAACAGGTCGACACTGAGGTAACGGGGTTCCGTCAGCACGTTGTCCAGCACGAACGGAATCCCCTCCTGCTCACACATGCGCACGAGATCAAGCAAACCGAACACGTTGTAAGCCTGGAGTGTGGGTCTGACCGAGATCGGTACGCCGGCTTCACGGAAAGCGAGAATATTCGTCTTGATTGCCTCCCATTTTGCGGGAGGCCTGATGTATTCCTGGACCGTGCCGATGCCATCGAGGCTGAAGCCAATCTCCACCTTCTGGAATTGCTTCAACTGCTCCGCCATGGCGGCAGAGTAAACGGTCCCGTTGCTGGTGATGTACAGCGCAATGTGTTGTGAGTGCCCGTCCCGCACCAGGCGATCGAGAATGCGGGGCAGCGTCGGGTTGATCAGCGGTTCGCCACCGGAAACAACGATGTTTCTGAGGTGTTCCGGATGAGCGAAAACCTCTCCGAATACGACATCTTCGCTCTTGAACCAGTGTGGATTCTCCGGGATGCGGCTGACGATCTCGCGTGGCGGCCGCTTGCTGCTGATGGCCTTCGTGGTCAGCGTCAGGTCGCTAACGTCGATCTGCCCTCGGGCGCCTGTCAGCAGCAGCGACAGTTGCATTCCGGAAGGGCAGGACAGCGCGGGCTCGGGCTGGATCGAGAGTCGCCAACGGCGGCCTGAGAGCCATTTTTTGGCGAGTTGTGTTCCATTGACCACGACCGTGAGACGGCAGGGGAAGCGCGAACGCTTGATGCCGGCGAGTTCGATCGCTGCGATCGCTTCGGAAATGCCCGGCAGGGTGATCGTTGCTTCGACCGCCGCGATGGCACGGGTTTGCCGGTGATTCTCTTCCTCGAGTTGGCCGAATCCCGCATAGGTAATACCCTTGAGGTATTGGGGCAGTAATGCTTCGGTACGGGACAGGTCTCCTCTCCAGTTGGAATGCAAGGCGTCGGCGGCAATTTGCGAGCTGAATGTCGGGCTGCACATCCGGCATTTCAGATTGCACAGGTTCCCCAGCCATAGATGGAGTCCGGACGGTGGCGGCGCGGCCGCCTGCTGTGTCTCGACGATGGTCCGCGCTCTGGCGAACAGTTCACTGTCGTCGGCTACCTCCATGATGTCGATTGCGGCGCGATTGGCTATCTGGCGTAGGCTGGTACCACCGTCGTCTTCCTTTGCGTAGCAGCCCTTGCATGCATCGATTTCCGTGCCGTCGAGCATCCGGCGGCGAACGTCGCGCATGTATCCCGAATTCCAGATTTGCTCGAAAGGCACCGTGTGCAGGGAAAGTGTTCGATTACCTTGCGTCGCTTTGTGGGCCGTACTGCAACACAGGCTCGCCTTGCCGTCCGACTTGATATTGATTTGGTAAAACGGATATGCGCAGAAGGTTTTGTTGGTGTCGTGCATGGAGCCTCGCTGCGTTATCGGATTTCCTTTTTCACCGAGTGTGGGAGTCGTCCATGGCAGAAATCGCCATTACCTTCTGAGCTTAATGGTTATATCGGTTCGGCTAGAAAACCATTTCATCGTTGCGGCTTCTATGGTTTTGAAAGTGCTGCCACCGATGGAGGAGGGTCGCGGCCGAACTTCCGCTGGATGGTCGAAAACCCAAAATGTGGGGGTTTAACAGGATGGTGAAAAACCGCTCTGAAATTCCCCTTACCTTTCCCGCCGAACCAAATCGGCTGGGTGCGGGGTCG